>BNVE01000073.1 GCA_025997875.1 Spirochaetia bacterium | reverse complement strand
GGTATTGGGTAAAAATCTATTACGTTTAATGCCTTAAAATTATTTTTTAATTCAGGTGCTTTTTCACTGTCGTCCATTTCATTGACATATTCTATATCAGGAGATAAAATCATTGAACCAGCCGATGCCCCAATATATATTTTCCCCTTTTTTATTTGTTCTTTTATTATTTTATCCGTTCCGGTTTTCATTATTTCCTGTAATAAATAAAATGTATTTCCACCAGAAACAAATATGTAATCATTGGTTTCAAGTTTATTTTTAATTTCTTCTTTGGTTGATGTTGTTATTTCCAATTCATCTACGACCAAACCAAGTTTTTGAAGAGCCTTTTTATCTGATCCAACGTAAAATGTAACTTTTTCTGGAATAGCCGCCGTTGGTATAAATGTTACCGTTTTTCCTTTTATATCTTCTTGAGCAAAATCTTGAAATAGACTTGCCACACCGGAAAAGAATGAAGCCAAAAATAATTTATTCATATAATCCCCTTTGATATTTCATTATTTCATATTTTCTTTATATTGTCAATAGTTTTTTATTATATTTACCAACAATTTCAAAAAAATTGCACATAACGCATTATATGCGCAATGCACATATATCACCATTAATGTTATGTATACGAATACGTATAATATCTTAATTCTGTGATATATGCGAACTTAATTTCGCATATATCACAGAATTGAAACCAGAGGCGAATATAACCCAATTAATCCTCATCATCCATAGCGGAGCGAATACCGTGAAGGACACGCAGCGTCCCGTATGTGCGTCAAAACTCCGCTACCTTCGCCTTGTCAAACTCCTTCTCAATCTCTGCCGAAGGCTTCTCGGTTACCAGGCTCACCACAAAGATGACGATGGAGGAAAGGATAAAGGCGGGGAGCAGTTCGTAAACCGCAAAGGCGCCGCCGAGTTTGCTGATCACTTCCTTCCAGAGCACCACCAGGATTCCCCCGGTAAGCATACCTGCCACTGCGGCGGAATGGGTGGTCCGCTTCCAGAAGAGGCTGAAGAGGATCAGGGGGCCGAAACAGGCGCCCAGGCCGGCCCAGGCGTAGCTGACGATGCGGAAGATGGACTGGTTCCCCGAAAGGGCCACCGCCACCCCAAAGACCGTTACCAGAAGGATGGTGATTCGGGCTGCCCACATCACCGTTGCCTCGCTGGCCTTTTTGTTGAAGACCCCTTTAAAAAGATCGTTGGCCAGGGCCGATGAGGCGATAAGCATGTAGGAATCGGAGGAGCTCATGGAAGCGGCCAGGATGCCGGAGAGCACCAGCCCTGCCAGGAGGGGCGGGAAGAAGCGGTTTGCCATATGGAGGAAGATATTCTCCGCATCGCTGGCGGTCCTCAATAAATCGGGCAGATAGGCCCGACCGATCATACCGATAGCAACTGCGGCAAAGAGGGAGATAAGGCACCAGGTTACCGCCACAATCCGGGACTCCCTGATCTTGGAGGTACTCTTAATCGCCATAAAGCGGAGCAGCACCTGGGGCATCCCGAAGTAGCCGAGCCCCCAGGCAAGACAGGACAGGATACTGAGGAAGGAGTAATCGGCCCCGGGCCCGAACACCGGCTTGCCGGCGCTTAGATGCTGCAAGCCGTCGGCGCGCATGGTGGGGGTTGCAATGCCGAAGATGTCGGTAAACCGGGGGAAATTCCGCAGATTCTCGCCGATCTCCCCAAAGCCCCCGGCGGCAACAAAGCCGGTAACCAGGACCAGGATCAGGGCGATGAACATCATGATCCCCTGGACAAAGTCGCAGGTGCTTTCCGCCAGAAAGCCCCCCAGCAGGGTGTAGAGCATCACCAGGATGGCCCCCAAAATCACCATGACCACAAAGTAGTCCGCCGCGCCGAACACATAGGTAAAGAGTTTGCCAAAGGTGACAAACTGGGACCCCGCATAAATCGAGAAAAACACCAGGATCATGATGGCCGCAACGGTGGACAGGATCTTCCGTTTTTCATGGAAACGCTTGCTGAAGAAGTCCGGCAGGGTGATGGCATTGTCCGCCACCTGGGAATAGGTCCGCAGCCGCTTGGCCACGATCTGCCAGTTGATCAGGGTCCCCACCCAAAGGCCGAAGGCGGTCCAAAAAGCCTCCCCCATACCGGTAAAGTAGGCCACCCCGGGCAGGCCCATCAAAAGCCAGCCCGACATATCCGAAGCCTCGGCGCTCATGGCCGCCACCCAGGGCCCCAGCCCCCGGCTCCCCAGGAAGTACTGCTCGGGGTTGCTGTTACTCCGCCGGGCGTACCATAAACCAACGGAGATCATCACCAAAAGGTAAGCCCCCATGCCAATCAGGGTTTGAATCGTTGCACCAGACATATTCACTCCTTTATAAACAAAGCCGTACATTATCACTGCAGGCGATATTGTCAATCAGCTTCTTTTTGCGTATTTTAATAGGGTATTCTATCGAACAGGAAGGAATAAAACAATGGGACGGATAAAAAGTGCGCTGGAAATTGCCCTGGAACGGACCGAATCGGTAAAAAGCGACAAGGGCAGCATCGATCAGTTTGAGGCAAAGCAGCAGGGGAAAAAGCTGGCCAACCAGTTTCTGGGGGAAGATGCGCAAAGGGTATCGATTGCGGGGACAAATCTGGCGGAAGCCATAAAAAAGACCCCCAGGGACCAGCAGGAAAGCCTGAAACAGGGGATCTTCGACGTCCTCCTCTCCCAGATCACCCTTCCCCTTTCAAGGGATGATGAAAAACGTATCGAGGCGGTGGGCAAGGGGCTCCAGTTGGTGATCAACGACAACAAGTTTACCGCCCTTTACAAACAGCTCTCCCAGCTCCTTACCCGGTATCTGGACGAATCCGCCCAGTACGATGAGGCGATCCGCCGCCAGTACGAGCCCAAGCTCCGCCAGAAAGAGGAGGAACTTTCCCGCCGTATGGGCCGGAAGGTCCAGATCGACCCCTTGCAGGACCCGGAATTCCTTGCCTTCTACAACCAGAACATGAACGCCCTCAAGGGCAATTACCAAACTGCGGTGGATCAGGTGCGGGAAGAGGCCCGGCGGATTTTTGAGGGGAAGAGAATGATGGCCTAAAAAACACCAAAACTCTGGGAATTCGGGTTTCCCCAAAGGATATTGACAAATTTTCAAAAAAACGATAACTTTTATATACTTTCCCCTGTAGCTCAGCTGGCAGAGCAAGTGGCTGTTAACCACTGGGTCCGTGGTTCGAACCCGCGCGGGGGAGTAGGCAGCCCATCCGAAAGGATGGGCTATTTCTTTATATAGCAAGGAATTAGCCCGTTTTCACGGTATTTCATTGCTCCTTTTTTTCTCCCCTGGTTCGCGATAAAAACCTGCCGATAAAAAGCGTCAGCTCAAAAAGCAGGTACAGCGGCACGCCGAGGGCCACCTGCGAAATGATATCCGGAGGCGTACAGATGCCGGCGGCCAGAAAGATCAGGAAGATGATATGGGGCCGGAAGCGGGCCACCTTTTTCGGTGTGGTGATTCCAAGGGCGAAGGAGAATAGCAGCAGGAGGGGGGTCTGTAAAAGCAGGCCCGCGGCAAGCATCAGGGCGTAAAGCAGGCCGAGATATTCTTTGAAGCCCCAAAGGGGCTGAATGCCGTCACCGGCGGCGAAGCCCAGGAAGAACCGCAGTACCACCGGCGAAAGGAACCGGTAGGCCAGGCCGGAGCCTGCAATAAACAGTACCGGGACCACAAGCAGCGCCGCCAGGGTCCACCGGCGTTCCCTTCCCCTGAGGGCGGGCCATACAAATAATCCGATCTGCAAAAGACAAAAGGGCACGGAAAAGATCGCTCCGGTCCAGACCGCAAGGTTGAGGTAGGCAAGAAATTTTTCGGCGGGGTTGAAGGTGTAGAGCGCGAGGCCAAGACCCGCCACCGGCGCCATGAGAAAGGCGGCAATCTGTTCAGAAAAGGCGAAGGCGGGGAGGGCTATGATGGTAAATACCGCCAGTACGGCGATTATCCGGCGGCGAAGTTCCTCAAGGTGTTCGGTCCATTCGCTTAAGTCCCCATCGCCATCAGGTTTTGTTTTCGGCGCCATCGCCATCGGCCTGCTTCCCGGCAACTGTTGTCCGCTCGCCGTCCGTTTTCTCAATATCGTCTTTCAATGCGCCCACGCCATTGAACGCGGATTTAAATTCCCGTATGGCTTCCCCGGCGGCGCGGCCTACCTGGGGCAGCCGTTTTGCACCGAACAGTATCAGTGCCAATACGATCAGTAACGCTATCTCTCCTGCTCCTAAATGCATACAAACCTCTCTATTATAAACATATTAAAACGGAAAATCGCCGGTACTATCCACCCGCAGTTCGTCACCGGCTTCCTCCGGCGGGCGCGAGCCGACCGTAAGGATCTGTTCCGACACAGCCGCGAGGGTAAAAGCCCGGGGCTCGGCGGGACAGGCCGCAAGGCAGGCGCCGCAGCCGATGCAGTATCGTTCATCATACACGGGCCTGGTGAGAAAGGGAATCCCCGGCTCGCTGTAGGGGATCATCGTGAGCGCTCCGGTGGGACAGACCTCCGCGCAGGCCCCGCAGGATTCATGTTTGGTTTTGACCACGCAGCGCTCAAAGTAGAGGGTTGACAGGGCTATCCGGGTCCGGTGTTTCTCGTCCACGCTGAGCCGGGTAATGGCCCCGGTGGGACAGACCCGCCCGCACTCGACGCAGTTATACTGACAGGCCTCCCGCGCGCTCGGGAGTTCCAGACTGGCGTAATCCATCTCCGGATGGGAAGAGTTTTTTGCCTTGAGGATGCCCACCGGGCAGGCCGCGGCGCAGGCTTGGCAGCTGATACAGCGGGAAGCGTAATGCCGCACACTTTTAGCCCCCGGCGGCAGTATCGGCAGATCTTCACCGGCAGTCACCGAACGCGGGAACAGCTTGAGGCTTGGCCCCAGGAGATACGCCGCGCCGCAGACAAGCGAAACTTTGCCCGCGCCCTTCAAAAAGACCCGCCGCGCTTCACCGGAAACCACCGCTTTGTCCTGCGGCCCATAGGCCACGCTTCCCGAGGGACAGACTGCGGCGCAGGAAAAGCACACTACGCATCGATCACGGTCTATGCGTTTTTCGCGGGAATCAATGCAGCCCGTGGGGCACTTCTTTTCGCAGAGCCCGCAACCGGCACAGCCCGGGGATACCTTCATGCCCAGAGGCGCGGCCGACGAAAACAGGCCCAGGGTTACGCCCACCGGACACCAGTTGCAAAACCCCCGGCCACGGAAGATCGCCGCAAACAGTATTAGTACCATTGGTATGGCGAGGATCAGCGTAAAAGCCGATGACTGCCCGGCAGCCCCGATGCCAGAGAGTAAGCCGCGCAGTGCGGTTATTCCCCGCCCGAAGATAGAGATGGGGTCAAAGATTATCAGGAACGTGGTAAACGAAAACACTATCCCTGCGCCGGCAAGGAGGGGTATCGCGTAACGTACCCTTGACGCCGGCCGGTAACCCCTGCGCACAATTCCTGTTCGTGCTGGTTTCCCCTGTTTCCGCCGCAGCAAGGCGCCGGCCCGCCAGAACAGTTCCTGTGCGGCGCCCAGGGGACAGAGGACCGAACAGAAGACCCTGCCGCAAATCAGGGTGAGCAGGAGGATGACAATGACGAAGCCCGCAATGCCCGCCCCATACAGCACTGCGGAAAACTGCCCCTTGACCAGGATGGCCAATAAACCGTTGGCGCTGATGCTGGGCGAAAGGTATACAAAGACAAAAAGAACCAGTACGGCAAGCGCGATGAGGCAGCGAACAAGGGCCGGCGTTTTGCGTACCGTGAACGCCATGTTACACGTTCAGCCGGGAGATGTTCAGCTTTGAAAGATCCATCTGCCCAAAGCCCGCTTCCGAGGCAAGGCGCACGTACTCGACTTCTCCCTGTTTGCGGCCTACCAGGGCAAAGGCCGCAGAATCCGCTGCCACGATGTCCGGCGATATGATCATCGATCCTATCTGTGTCACATCGGCCAGATTCCCGCCACCGGGGCCGTTTCTGGTCAGGACGCGGTACGCATCAACAATGTTGAGGTTCGGTTTTTTTGCGTAGAGGAAGTCGGCGATACAGGTTTGAAGTCCGTTTGAATGGTATGTCCGCCTATCCCAGATGCAGCCCATGAGGTTTTTTATTGAACCGCTCACCCCGGCGCCGCCGTGGTGTTTCAGCACCGGCACGTTGATAAACACATCGGCTTCCAGGAGCGCTTCGTGTATCGCCGTTTCCTTCAGGCGCCGTCCCCCCCTGACGGTAACCTTCTGATAGTAGCCTTCCCGCTCGGCCTGTGCATAGACCGCGCCGGCATTCTTCGCCGCTTCAAGGATACCACTGTTTTTGCTGGCCCGCTCCCAGTGGGAAAGGGAATGGTCGAGAATGATGACCCGCCGCGCCCCGGCGTCTTTACACTGGGCAACCACCGCCGCCACCAGTTCAGGGGAGGTGTTTGCCGCGTATTCCGGCGCCAGGTCAAAGGACATATTGGGCTTTATCACCACGGTCTGCCCGCTCCTGACAAAGCGCCCCATGCCGCCGATTTCCCGCATCCCCCGCTCGAACATGGTCCGGGGCGTCCCGCCCTTGAGCGCCACCAGGTCGGGATATCTGTTTTCCTGGGCGGCCAGGGTAATCGCGCCCCGCAGCCCCTTGGGCAGAATAAGCAGCCCCGCGCCAAAACCCAGGGCCGCCGATTTCTTTAAAAATTCACGTCTGTCCATTTTATCACCCCCGTGTCTTTTATATAATGACATACATTTACCGGTAGTGCAATCAGACGCTGCCCTCCGGCTTCCTGCCAGTTCCAAAAATCAAAAGTTCCGGGTGGTATTCAAAATGCATGGTATCATACCAGGGCCACCTGCCTCCCCAGATAAAACCCTGTTCCTCAAAAATTCGGATCACTGCGGAGGGCGGATGTTGCCGGTTTTCGGGCGGCACGGAACGCCAGTCAATTCCCTTGGCTGCTGTCCACTGCCAGTAGGTTTCTTTGCCCGGCTGGGGTTTCATCAACAGATCTACTGCCGCCCCGTAGGCATGAAAGCTGCGGTTTTCGCTGCCCGCAATGTTCCGCCAATTCCAACCGCTTATGCTGTCCAAATTTTTGATCCACCCCTGTATTTCCGGATCATTTTCCGCCAGCGCCAAGATACGCGCTCCCGCCCGATTAAGCGGGGCGGCTATGTCCCGATGTATTTGCACAGACCATCCCAAAAAAGTGATCCCTTGCTGCTGCGAAAAAGCCTCTTCCCTGCTGCGGGCCTGCCAAAGGTTTTCGTAAAACGGAGAACGGAGGGCGCCGGGGTTTGGGGATAGACGGCCCCGGTAGAAATAAGAAGAAATACGCCGGGAAAAAATTTGATCCGCCAATGGCTGCCAGGGGTTTGGATCATCGCGGGGTTCAAGGGCATAGCGGTACAGGTACAGGGGGCGGAATTCCTCTGGCCTGTCCGCATCCTCCTGGGGGAGGAACCTGCTCTGGGCGTACTGCCAGCGTTTCCCGTCCATTTCAAAAGCCCATTCGCCGTCCTCGAAAACCGCAGGCCCGAGCCGTTCCGGATAGGCTGCCGAAAACAACTTTGCCATGTCCTCCGCCATATCTCCCCCGGCGGCTTGGCGAAGTTCCAGTTCCGCCAAAGGAGCGGCCGCCCAGGTCTCAACCATCCCTTTGATTTCTCCGGCCCTTACCCACCTTTGAAACCGGAAACCCCCGCCCGGGAGGAACCGCCCGCCCCGGATGAGCAGTTCAAATTTCCCGTTCATATCTCCGGTCTCTTCCCGCCCGGTCCAAAAGGGGATAACCCTGCCATCAATGAAGTCTGTCCGGGCAAGGAAATCCGCCAGAGGCGCTGCGACCTGTCCTTTCGTGATGGACCCTCCCACAAAAAAAGTGTCATACCCAAGCAGAGCAGGCAGCGGTGTTTTGCCGCCAATATCAAACAAATCTCCCCCGGTCATCTGCGCGATGGCCCGCGCCGTCCGCCGGGTGGCGCCATCCTCCGCGAAAAAGATGATCAGGTTAGGCCCCGTGCGCGGATCGGGATTTGCCGCAGCTTCCCGGGGCGCCAGCCCGCATCCGGTGAGGAGAACCGCACAAAGACAGGGCAGCCAAAACAGGCGAAAAGTCTTAAACAATCAAAACTCCTGACAACAGAACTGTCAACAAAACGTGGAGGTTTGTAGGGTGGTTGCGGGTCCGAAGCTTCAGCTGATATCCCTCAAATTCCCATCCTCATCAAAAGGCAATGCCTGGGGACCTTGCAAAATTTCTATAGCGGAATTTTTTTCCGCCTCCTCCTGTAACGCTTCGGATACCCAGATCTTTTCCACATGCATGGTATCGGATATGCGGATTATGCGGGGTTTTGCCTTATCGATGCCCGCGCAGGAAAGCAGGGCAAACTGCAGGGCCTGTTTGTCCGTTTCCATGATGCAGGGAATCCGGGCAAACTCGGGGACCCGGGCGGTCAGCAGGTTAATATAGGTCGCCTCATAATCAATCTTGTCAAAAAGCCGCCGGGTAATGGCGTGGGCCGCCCCTATACCCACTGCGGTACCGTGGGTCTCCTTGGTAAGATCCAGAATAATTGTCCGCTGGGCGCTCAAGCCGCCGGTAACATAGGGGGAACAGGGGCTGGCGCCTGACACGTTGGGATCCAGGCCATCGCCGCTTATCTCCTTGCCTATTTTGTCAACGATGAGTACGTCCGCCTTGTCAAAGAGTATCTTCGCCATACGCCGCCGGGCTTCCTGCAGCAGCGCCGGTTCCTGGGTATCAATTTCCGCGGGGGACAGGGCGGTCAATTTGCAGGTTTCATGATAGGCGTTTTCGATTATCCCAAACCCCATTGCTATGGGGGCGTTTTTCAAAATGCACCGGCCGAAAAGGGGCACCAAACGGGGCATGTGGGCAAAGCCCGCCTCGTGACAGACAGTTGCCCCCTCACGTTTTCCCAGCCCTATGGTCATCATCTTCATGAGTCCGCTTTCGTATTCACCGCGGAAATCCGTGTGGGGCTTGATTCTGCCCGCCACAATAATGGCGTCCGATTCGGCGGCGTTGCGGTCCAGCCTGACCTTATGCCCCTCATCGCTTGTCCCTATGACCACGGTTTCCATGGAGGAGAGGATGGGACAGCCTATGTAGGATTCGGTAACCCCGTAGCGTCCGATTAAGGCCTTTTGCCCTTCGGCGGTCGCGCCCCCGTGGCTCCCCATGGCAGGGACTACAAAAGGACGGGCGTTTTTGGATTTTACAAATTCCGCAATAGATTTGATGATAAGCGCTATATTGGCAAGTCCCCGGCTTCCGCAGGTGATGGCAACGCGCATATCCGGTTTGATTGCGCCGGCCACGTTAGGACGGGACATTTCCTCAAAAATAATGTTAGGAATATTCTCCGGCTCTATACGCTGGGGATCGAAAAGCTGCTTTACCTCAAGCATCCGGGGGAGCTCAACTTCATCGCACAACTGTTTTATAACGCCCATATCATCCTCATCCTTCCATTAAAAATAAGCACCCATCACAATTTGATGGACGAGATCCCTTAACCCATCCAGAATCCGCCATTGATATCCAGGGTCGCGCCGGTGGTATAGCAGGCCTCTTCGCTGGCAAAATAGCAGATGCCGGCGGCTATATCCTCGCTCTCCCCTATTCTGCCCAGGACATTCCGGGTCTTGAGATTCGCAAACTGCTCTTCGGTATAGGCGTCCATAATGGGCGTCCGGGTGGGACCGGGGCACACGGCGTTCACCGTGATGTGAAAGGGTCCCAGATGCCGGGCCATGCCGCGGGTAATGGCGAGCATACCCCCCTTGGACGCCGCATAGCTCATGGAGTTACCAACTCCCCCCATTCTGCCCGCAACCGAGGCCAGGTTGATGATGCGGGGGTGCTTGCTCTTCTTTAACCAGGGGATGGCCCTTTGGGCCACGAAGAAGGCGCCGCTCAGGTTTACGCCGAGTATCTTGTCCCAATCGGCCCGCTCTATTTCCCAGACTTCCTCGGCGGAAAGGATGCCTGCGCCGTTCATAACCACATCTATTTGACCAAAGTGATCCGCCACGGTTTTCACCATCTTTTCCACTGCATCCATTTTGGAAACATCACAAGCAAGGGGGAAGGCCTCTGCGCCCCCCAGGGCCTTGAGCTCTTTGGCGGAGGTCTCAACTTTTGCTCCGTTCATATCAACCAGGGCAACCTTCATGCCATTTTCCACCATCATCTTTGCTGTGGCGTACCCTATTCCCTGGGCCGCGCCGGTTACAATGGCCGTCCTATCCTTCAATGTCAAAAAGCCCATGTTTTATTACTCCTCATTTTTACTACGCCGCCCGGAAAGCCGACGCTGACTTCGCCCCTACAGCGCCAGCAGCTTCTGCCAGCCCGTCTTATCAAAGCCGTCCAGGGTCATAACCGTAGCGCCATAGGAATCAAATTCATCCGGCTTTAAGCCCTCCGGTTCATAGGCCCGGCGGAATTCGGGGAGACCCTTGAGCACCCGCTCCACCGCATCCTCGTCCACCGGCGCGTCGATACGTTTTTCATGTTTAACAGTACCCGCCGCATCCGCGTCTATGAGGAGCTGCTGTATCTTGGGGTGTATGGTCATCTCGAAGACCCCCCCGGCCAGTTCCGAGACCTGGCTGGCGCAGCGGAAGGCCGCCGGCATGATCACCGCGCGGTAGCCCCGGTCTTTAAAAATTTTGTAGCACCGCTTAAGCACTGCGGTCATTGCCGCCTCAAGATCAGCCAGGGCAACCTTGTTACCGGTCTTTTCGTTTTCCGCCACAAGAAAATCCTGCAGCCTGCCTTGCACCAAAGCCGATGTGGTGGGGGCAAGCTTCAACCCCGCCTTTTTCGCCCGCTCTGCGCCCCGCTCGTAAGCCTCAGCCACGGCAATCATCTGGGGAATGGACACGCAGACCGTGGCCGTAGTGGGGATCCCCAGGGCGGCAAGCTCCTCCAGCACCCACACGCCGGCCTTGCTGCCGGGTATCTTCACCATCACGTTTTCGGCAAAGGTACTGATGGTTTTACCCATGGCAAGCATTGCCTCCGCATCCCCCGCAAGCCGGGGCTCCACCTGGCTGCGCACGTAACCGGTCTTGCCGCCGGATTTTTCGTAGACCGGATAAAACTCCCCGGCAATATCGGGAACAAGTATGCGGAAATATTCCAGCACCTTTTCCCGGCCGGAAAATTTTGCCTGTACCGCCTTAACCTTCCCGCCGTAACGATCGGTATTCGTGGTAAGGGCCTCGAAGGAAAGCGGGGGGTTTGTGGTGCAGCCCACCGCGCCGTCATCCCGGGCGGAAAGAAAATCATTCCGCAGCGCAGAATCGTTACACCAGCGGGTATCTGTGTTCGCCGCCATCCATGAGAGATACAAATTTTTAGCCATAACAAACTCCCGAAAAATATATTCCCTAGTACAACAAGCGTACGAAAGCAAGTGAGAAAATCGGAACAAAGGTAAGCAGCATGAGACACGCCAGGAGCATAATGTAGAAGGGCACCGCCTCCTTGATGAAGGTCGCTATTTTACACCTTGTTATGCCGCAGGTAACAAACATCAGGGTACCCATGGGCGGGGAGATTGCCCCAATGGCGCCGTTAAACACAAAGACCATGGCAAATTGTATGTCGTTAATACCGAAGGCCCGGGCCACGGGCACCAGGAGGGGCACCAGCACTATCATGCTGGCGTTCCCTTCGATAAACATTCCCACCATCAGGAGGAACACGTTCACAATCAGGAGAAACACATATTTATTGTGCACATTGGTGATGATGAATTCGGTAAGCCGCTGGGGTATGCGTTCCCGGGTGAGTATCCAGGCAAAGGCCGAGGCGGCTCCCACAATCAGCATGATTGAGGCAGTTGTGGCCACGGTCTCTTTCAGAGCCTGGGCCATGCCCTTAAAGGTAAATTCCCGGTAAATGAGGGAAAGCATCAGTGCATATATGATGGCTACCGCCCCCGCTTCCGTGGGGGTAAAAACCCCCAGCCTTATACCGCCTATGATGATGATGGGCAGGAGCAGGGGCAGTATGGCCTCCTTAAAGGCCTGGCCGAAGGGAATATCCTCGGCCATTTCGCTTTTGTATTCGCGCTTTATCGAAATGGAGCCGACGAGGATCATCATGGCGAGACAGAGTAAGATGCCGGGGCCTATACCGGCGATGAAAAGCTGTCCGATAGATACGTTGGCAATGGAACCGTAGATAATCATGGCTATGCCCGGCGGTATGAGCGGTGTGATCATCGCCGACACCGCCGTTACCACGGAAGAAAATTCCTTGGAGAACCCCTTTTTTTCCATCTCCGGTACGAGCATCTTCGCTTCCATCGCCGCATCGGCGAGGTTTGAGCCGGAAAGACCGCCCATCAAGGTGGACAGGAGCACGTTTACCTGAGCGAGACCGCCGGGAACTTTCCGCATACACACTTCGCAGAAACGCATAATACGGCGGGTTACCCCCGAATAGTTCATGATGACCCCTGAACAAACGAAGAAGGGTATCGCCAAAAGCGGCACACTTTCAATCCCGGCGATAACCCGCTGCGCCATTATTTGCGCGGGGAGCTCCGGATGGAGCATAAAATAGGCCACAGAGCCGGCCAACACCGAAAGGTAAACCGGCATCTTCATAAAGAGCAAAACTACCATTACTGCGGCGGTAATAGTAACAGCGGCTGATGTCATTCTTCTTCCTCCTTCCCCGAAAGCCGGTTAAAGACCGCAATCGAATAATTAATCAGCATCAACACACACGAAACAGGGAACGAGGCGTAGGTTATTGCATAGGGTATTTTGAGGATATTAGTAATACGGTTTGTTTGCGCCATCTGCCGTACAAAGCTTACACTCTGTAAAAAGAAGTACCCGATGATGATGACGGCGAATATATAAATAATAATTTCTGTTATACGCTGCACTTTTTTTGGAAAACGGTCTACAACTATATCAATGGCGACATGGCTTTTCAGCCTGAAACCGGCTCCCGCGCCAAAAAAAACGACGAGGACCATGCAAAAGAGCTGGAATTCCTCGCCCCAGGTGATTGGCCGGTTGATAAGGTACCGCATCACCACGGCGCCGAAGGTAAAAAAGATCAGCGCAGCAAGCACCGTACAAGCGATAACCAAATCAACATTTAGCAAGGCTTTAATAAATTTTTTGTTCACTGGTAATCTCCATTGGAAAAAAGACCAAAAAACTAGCAGTCTGTTGCACTTGTAGATTTTTGCGCGAAGCGCAACAAACTCCTAGTCCCTGGTCCCGATGCTCCTACTTCCCGGACTTCGCTTTGGTTACCGCGTCATAGAGACCCGGTGTCCACATTGACTTGATTTCAGGCATATCGTAGAAGGGTTTGGCTTTTGCCTGGAATGCGGCAACGTCAATATTGATAACCTCGACGCCTTCCGCTTTGTACTTGGCAATAGTTTCGGCAGCGACCACTTCGTACTGCTTGTTGTTCCATTCCGCAGCTTCAATACCCGAGTCGATGAGCCACTTCTGTTGCTGAGGGGTCAGTTTGTTGAAGAACTGTGTGCCGCAGAACCAACTGGTGAGCAGCTTGATGTGTCCGTCCAACGTAAGGTATTTAGCTACTTCATGGAATTTACCGCCGTACAGTACGGAGAGGGGGTTTTCAACGCCGTCGATAACGCCCTGCTGTAAGGCCGTGTACACTTCACCCAGCGGCAGCGGGGTCGGGTTGGCGCCCATTACTTCGGTGCCTTTAACCTGAATCGTGTTAGCCGGTACCCGGAGCTTGAGGCCCCGGAAATCATCCACGGTGCGTATGGGCCGCTTTGCCAGGGTGTGGCGCTCGCCGTAGATAAAGTTCGCCGCCAGCACCTTGAGACCCTTGCCTTCCAGGAGCTTCATCTGGGTTCCCCACCAGTCGCTGCGGAGGAGGTTCCACGCCTCGTCCCATGTAGCAAAGAGATACGGCGCCATGGTGATACCAAGGTCGGGAACACCGCGGTCGGCAAAGAACGCGCCGTCCGCCAGGGTAATCACGTTCATGCCGGCGAGCATCTGATCGATAATCTCGTTTTTGGTACCCATCTGGCTGGAGGGGAATATCTCCATCACCATGGTCCCGCCGCTCTTCTCCGCAAGGAGCCGCTGCCACTGATGCATAGCCAGGTCAACCAGCTCGCCGGGATTGTTTTCATAGCCCAACTGAACAACCAGGGGCTTCGCCGCCGCCGGAGCCGCCGCTCCTCCTGACTGCTGACCACCGCCGCCGGCGAAGGCCATACCGGCCACGATAATCGCCAGAACCAGAACCAATAATTTTTTCATACGCTCTTCCTCCAAAAATAATTTACTAAAACTCAAGGACAACCTTGAGCATTGAAGCCGCATTCTTGTCAAATTCCGCAAAGGCCCGGGGGGCATCCTCAAAGGCATAGGTGTTGGTAATGATCCTGTCCAGCGGTATGTGTTCTTCCTTAACCAGATTGATAAGTTCTATAAAATCTTTTTTCAGGGCGTTCCGGGAGCCCGCCACACGGAGTTCCTTTTTTTGCAGCAGGGTAAAATTGAAATCCAGATTTTTCTTTCCCACCCCTATTAGTACCACCCTGCCGCCGAAGGCCGCAGCGTCTATGCAGTTCTGGAAAGTTCCCGGGAGTCCCACCGCTTCTATGGCCGCGTCAAAGCCGTCGCCCCCGGTATTCTCGTTTACCCCCTTTTCAAAATCCTCAGCGGAGGTATTAACAAAGGTCCCGTCAATGCCGAATTCGCGGGCCATGGCAAGTTTCTGTTCCGATATGTCGGTCATCCAAACCTTTGCCCCCCGCAGCTTCGCCGCCAGGGCCGCCAGTATGCCTATGGTTCCGGCCCCCACTATAAGAACCCTGTCCCCTTTTTGTATATTCCCCTGCCCCACCCCGTGGTAACTTATGCAGAAGGGTTCGATAAGCGCCAGGGTTTTGGTATCCAGACCCCGGCCGGGATAGAGCCTTTCCAGGGGCATGGTAAAGTACTCTGAAAAGGCCCCTTCCCGCTGGACTCCCATGGTTTGGTTGGATGTACAGCAGTTAAGAAGCCCCCGGCGGCAGGAATAACAGGCGCCGCAGTTAAAATAGGGGTTCCCCGTAACCAGCATACCCTTTTCCAGCCCCAGGCTGTTCTTTTCGATTTCCACAATTTCCGCGGAGAATTCATGCCCCGGGATACGGGGATAGGAAACATAGGAGGATGCGCCCCTATAGGAGTTGAGATCGCTGCCGCAGATGCCCCCGTACTTCATTTTTAAAAGGGCTTCCCCTTTTCCGGGCTCCACCATGGGGGTTTCTTTTATCGCTACCTTCCCGGGACTCTCTATAACAATACTTTTCACGAATAACTCCCCATTTTATTGTCATATACAAGCTTATATACAACAGTATGGGGGCACTTTTCCCTGTTGTCAACTTTTTTCTCAGATTTTTTTAGTCTAAATTTCACTTTTTTTATTTTTATAATTTACAGGACGGACTTTTTCTTTTATAGTTGGTAATAACCATGAGTTTAAAACTACAGGCCTATACAACTATTAAGCAAAAGATACTCAGCTGCGAGTATCCTCCCAATGCCCTGCTGAACGAAGAAAAGCTCTGCGAGGACATACAGGTCAGCCGCACCCCCATACGGGATGCCCTGAGCCGGCTGGAACAGGAGTCCCTGATACAGATACTCCCCAAACGGGGTATTATTGTCGCCGGGATAAGCCTGGAGGAGGTGGAGCATATCTATGAGCTGCGGCTCCTTCTTGAGCCCTATGCGCTGGAACATTACGGAAAAACCATAGACCCGGGGGTCTACGAAAAACTGCTGGATTTTTTTGCCCGGAGTCCAAAAAAGATAAGTCTGGCAGAAATTCATAAAAAGGACGACGAATTTCATCATCTGTTTATCAGTGCCGCCAAAAACGCCTACCTGACCCAGGCATATCAATACCCCTACACCCAGAACATACGGCTTCGTATTTTAAGCGGAAATTTGGGTAGGCCCCGGATAAAAATATCCCAGGGGGAACACTGCGAAATTACCAAATACTGCCTGGATAAGAGCTGGAAAAAGGGTGCGGAAGCCCTCAGGGAGCATCTGCTCCGTTCCAAAGACATTTCCTATAATATCATCACCGAATTACAGCTTCTGCTTAACCCTAGGAGCCTGTAGCGCTTGCAGGTCTTTTTCTTCATCCTTAGTGTCCTTTAATGGAATTTACCGGAATTATTCAAACACCGTAAATCGGATTTTCCTCAAAAATCAGTTTTGCAATACCGGCGGCATACTCTGCATGGGAGGGGTTATCCCTGTAGGCATCCGCCAGTTTTTCCGACACCTCATTATACGTAAAGGACGTTCCCCGCAGTAAATCTGCGAGGCCCATTACAAATTCGCAATCCATGGCGTCTGAAAAAACCTGGGCATTGGTAATAGTATTACTATTGACATCAAAATATATTTCGACGCCGCCCCAGGGGAAACGCCCCCGTACCTCAAATTGAAAGGGGGGATTCTTTCCGTACTTCCAGGCGGGGTCCGCAAACTGCGCTTCAAGGGCCGCAAGGCGTTCTTGCGCCGCATCAGGATCGCTCATGCCCGGCAAGGCGGAAAAAAAATCTCCGACTGTCAATTCCCGCGCCGCCATTCCGTATACTTCATCAAAACTGATACGGAGGCTGTCGATGAGCGAAAAGATGCTCATCGCGGGGTTACACTCCGCAAGGTTGATGATCCGGCTTTTTACCGATTCAACGCCCTTTGAACGTATTTTGTCTGTGGAAACAGAAAGATAACGGGCTGCGGCTTCCTTGTCGGCCCGGACAAGCAGGGTGCCGTGGTGGTAGGCGTTCTTCCCGGAGCGGTGATAGGCGTTCCCGGAAAACTTGCGGCCGTCGGTCTCAATATCGTTACGGCCGGTCTTCTCCGCCTTGATCCCCAGCTTCTGCACCGCCCGCAGGATCACATCGGTTTGCTTTCCCAAATCATAATCCGCCGCGGGGAGCAGAAAAGTAAAATTAAGGTTCCCCATGTCGTGGAACACCGCGCCGCCCCCGGAAAGCCGGCGGGCAAGGAAGCCCCCGTCGGCTTCCAGTTCCTTTACCCGGCATTCCCGGTAGGCGTTCTGGTTCCGCCCGATCACCACCGTGTGCCGGTTCTGCCAAAGGTACATGATGCAGGATTCTTCCGGAACATTCTCCAACAGAAACGCTTCCAGGGCGATGTTCCGCCAGGGGTTTGTTTCAGAAGTAACAATAACAAAGGTGTTCCGAATCATGATGGCGTATAACGGAGCACCGGCTGCCGCGCTGCCTTTACATCATCGGGCCTGCCGATAACGGTGTTCAGGGGAGCGGCGTGAAGGCTTTCCGGATCCGCCGCCGCCTGATCGTAGAGGGCCATGAAGGCCTCAACCGCCGTATCCAGGGTTTCACGGGATTCGGTTTCGGTAGGTTCCACCATAAGGGCCTCGTGTACAATCAGGGGGAAGTAGATCGTCGGCGGGTGCATCCCCTTGTCCTGCAGACCCTTGGCAAGGTCCAGGGCGGAAACGCCGCAGCTCTCCTTGAGCTTTTCCAGGGAGATCACGAACTCGTGCATGCAGGGACCCTTGTAGGGTATGGGGTACCTGGCCTTGAGCTTTTCCATCATATAGTTGGCGTTAAGCACCGCATTCCGGGCCGCCTGGGGTATGTTTTCTTTACCCAGGGTGAGCAGATATGCTGCGGCTTTTACCACCACCAGGAAGTTGCCGCCGAATGCCCGCACCCGTCCAATAGACCGGGGAGACGCCCCGGCCCCGCCGTCCAGGCCGCAGCCGCTCAGGGGCAGGAAGGGGGTCAGTAATTTTTTGCAGCCCACCGCGCCCGAACCGGGACCGCCGCCGCCGTGGGGGGTGGAAAAGGATTTGTGCAGGTTCAGGTGAACCACGTCAAAGCCCATGTCCCCCGGACGGACGATCCCCATGATCGCGTTCAAGTTGGCCCCATCGTAGTAATTCAAGCCCCCGGCTTCGTGGACAATTCCGGTTATCTCAAGGATGTTGGGATCGAAGATCCCCACCGTGTTGGGGTTGGTGAGCATAAGCCCCGCGGTGTCGGGCCCCACCGCCGCCTTAAGGGCCGCAAGGTCCACACAGCCATCGGGACCGCTGGCGATGTTCACCACCTGGAAACCCGCCATAGCGGCGCTCGCCGGATTGGTACCATGGGCGCTGTCGGGGATGATGATCTTGGTCCGCGCCGCACCTGCTGGATGCGCAGTATCACTGCGGCTTTTATGATAGGCCTTTATCAGCAGCAGCCCGGTTAATTCACCGTGGGCCCCCGCAGCGGGCTGAAAGTTCATGGCGTCCATGCCGGTAATTTCCCGCAGGTACTCTGCGGCAATGTCAAGAACTTTAAGACAGCCCTGCACCGTATGTTCGCCCTGCAGGGGGTGGATATCCCTAAAGCCCGGCAGGCCGGCGATTTCCTCGTTCAGCTTGGGGTTGTACTTCATGGTACAGGAGCCCAGGGGATAGAACCCGTCGTTTACCCCAAAGGCCCGCTTGGCAAGGGCGCTGTAATGCCGGGAAATTTCGTTTTCATCAAGCTCGGGGAGCCGGGCCGGTTTTTTCCGTGTCAGGGAGGGGGACAGTTCCGCCGCGGGTACATCGCAGGGGGGCAGCACATCACAGCCCCGTCCTTTTCTGCTTTTTTCAAATATCAGTTTCATTGTTTTGCCCCTTTCAACAAACGGACCAGCCCATCGATTTCATCTTTTGTGTTGAGTTCCGTAACGCACCACAGTATCTGATTATTGGAAAGCGGATAGCCCCCCAGGATACCATGGGCTTCCAGCAGTTCCAGTGTCTTTGCCGCATCGGGACACCGGGTAACAAACTCATTGAAGAACTCACCGCCGCCTTTACCGGTCGCAGTATTACTGCCTGCAGCATTACCGTATACCAGGCTGAATCCCGGAATGGCCGAAATCTGCTGTGCGGCGTACACCGCCTTTGAGTGGCACTGGCGGGAAACTTCGGTAAAGCCTTTTTCCCCCATCACCGAAAGGTACACCGCCGCGGTCAGGGCGCAGTGGGCCTCGTTGGAACAGACGTTGCTGGACGCCTTTTCCCGCCGGATATGCTGTTCCCGGGCCTGGAGGGTAAGCACAAAGGCCCGCTCCCCTTTTGCATCGGTGGTCTCCCCAACGATCCTGCCGGGGAGCTTCCGCATCAGCGCGGCCTTGCAGGCCATAAAGCCCAGATAGGGGCCGCCGAAGGCCAGGGGCATACCCAGGGGCTGCCCTTCGCCCACGGCAATGTCCGCGCCGTTTGCACCGGGGCTTTCCAGCAATCCCAACGAAATGGGATTTACCCCTTCCACCAGGAGGGCCCCGGCGGCGTGCACTATCTCTGCGCATTTGGACGCGTCTTCGATAAGGCCGAAGAAGTTGGGGCTTTGCAGGTAGAAACAGGCCGCGGTTTTGTCCGCTTCAAGCTGTGCGGAAAGGGCCGCCGGATCGGTTTTACCATCAGGGCCGACAGGAACCGGAACCACCGTTACGCCGTAACCTTCGCAGTAGGTGCGTATGGTTTCGATCACCTGGGGATGGGCGGCGGCGGAAACATACACGGTCTGCTTCTGCCGGTCCCGGCACATGTTCACCGCCTCCGCGGCGGCGCTTGCGCCATCGTAGATCGAGGCGTTGCTCACGTCCATGCCGGTCAGTTCGCAGATCATGGTCTGGTATTCAAAGATCGACTGCAAAATCCCCTGGCTGATCTCCGCCTGATAGGGAGTGTAGGCGGTGATAAAAGTTTCGTTAGAGGTAATTCGTTTAACCGCAGCGGGGATGTAGTGGCGGTAGGCCCCGGCGCCCCGGAAGATCACGGGGAACACCCTGTTTTCTGCCGCAAGGGCGCTGAGCTTACGGGATACCGCAAGTTCCGCCATCCCCGCAGGAAGGTTCAGTTCTTTTAGCGATACATTTTTCGGAACCGGGGCAAACAGTTCTTCTACCGACCTGTACCCGATTGCCCCGAGCATTTCCTGCTGTTCAGCCTTCGTGTTTGGTATATATGAACCCATGTTTTTTACTGTTCCTTTTTTGAAAGAAGGGCCTGATATTCATCCGCACTGAGCAGAACCCCTGCGGGAATGTCCCCTTCGGCGCGGATAAGCCAGGTGTCGTATGGGGCCTTGTTGATCGCCTCCGGGGCGTCCAGGATGGCTTCGTTTATTTCCTTTACGGTCCCCGTAAGGGGGCTGAAAATATCCGATACCGCCTTGACCGATTCCACATCCGCAAAGGAAGCGTCCGCAGTAATACTGTCCCCCGCTTGGGGCAGGTTGACGAACACGATGTCACCCAATTCATTCTGGGCGTAATCGGTCAGTCCGATCTCGTAAATGCCGCCTTCAAGGCTCTTTACCCACTCATGGGATTTTGTGTACTTAAGATTCGCCGGAAAATTCATGTCATACCTCCAATATGTTTAAGAAACTATTTCTTTTCCTTCGTATAAAACGGAAGGGCGCAGACCTCTGCTTCTATTTTTCTGCCCCGGACATCGACTTCTACCACGGTTCCCGGTTGGGCGATTGACGCGTCCACCAGGGCCATGGCAAGGGCTTCCTTAAGGTAAGGGCAGAAGGTTCCCGAGCTGGTCTTGCCAACGATTTTACCCCGGTACAGTACGTCACACTGTTCCCGGGCAATACCCCGGCCGGTGATCCGTAAGCCGACCCGCAGCCGGGAGGGCTTCTCCTTTCCCACAAGGGCGCTCTTCCCGATAAAATCCGGTTTTTCCATTTTGACAGCAAAGCTGAGGGCCGCCTCGAAGGGGTTCACCGTATCGTCCATCTCGTGGCCGTAGAGGGGCATGGACGCCTCCAGCCGCAGGGTGTCCCGGGCGCCGAGTCCGCAGGGGATGAGCCCTGCGCCGTCACTACCCTTCACGGCCTTCCCCGCCTCAAGCAGTTTTTCCCAAAGCTCAAGCGCCTGCCCCGCCGGGCAGTACATCTCGAAACCGGTTTCCCCGGTGTAGCCCGTGCGGGACACGATGCAGTCAATACCGGCAACGTTTCCTTTTTCGATTAAGGTGTAGTACTTCTCCGGAATCGTTTTTGAAAGGGATGCGAGGATCGCCTGAGACGCGGGGCCCTGGAGGGCAATCTGAGCGAGGGTGTCGGAAATATCTTCAAAGGAGACATCACCTTTACCCGGATGGGCGCCCGCCTGAAGG
>BNVE01000072.1 GCA_025997875.1 Spirochaetia bacterium | reverse complement strand
ATCATGTGGTGGGGAAAAAAATAATTACAGGTCCTGATCAGTTTTTTAAAGTGGTTAAGGAAGCATTATATGCATTAATGCATCGTCCATCTATTATTTCAGCTTTCTTTCGTAAACCTTCTTTGCATTATATATGAGGTATTATTTATGAAAAGTTTAGTATTCCGGTCCTATATCGCCAATCATGAGACATTCCGGGAACAGATGGAACAAAGCTATAACCGGAAATTCAAGACCCACCTGGTCGCGCCGGTAAAGACCTATCCCGTTGAGATTGCCGGCTGGAGGGGAGAGCAAGAAATACAACGCAATGGGAAGACGGTAAAAACAGGAAAAACGATAAAACCCCATCAGTGGCAGACCATCCACCAGATGTACCGACAGGGAACCGGCATTTCAGCCTTGGGTACGGGATTTGGTAAAACTTTGTCCGGGATTGGGCTCATGTCCCTTATGCGGCAGGAAGGGAAAATAAAACGGCTTTGGCTGCAAGTACCGAATAACAAGGTTAAAGACTGGATTGAGGAAATCCATGATGTAATGCCCCTCTTAAAAATCGCTTCAATCGACCCGGGAAAGCGGGTGCCGGTGGTATGATACCGCAGGGGGTGAGCATAGCTATACCCTTTTTGACCCGGATGCGGGGGAACAGGGAAATGCCAATGGTTAAGTTGAATATTCGAGGGGTAACACAGTACAGGCGGCTATGGGATTCATATCATATTTGATGCTGTTTTTTTTCCAGGCTGTGCAACATAGCCGGAAATAACACCACCGACCCAATAACTGAACTGACGGTCCCCCAAAGCATGAAAAACGCAAGTCCCCTGGAAAACTCATTTTGTGCAAAAAAAGCAAGGGGGACAGCCCCCACGATAGTGGTAAGCGATGTTACCAGTATGGAAAAGAACTTATCCCGTACCCGGTTTCGTATCGCACTTTTCTTTGATTCCCCTATATAGATAGCGTTGTTTATTCCGATACCGCCGAGTACCACCATGCCGACAATATCACCCATAGTCAGCGGACTCCGGGTAACAAACTTGATAAGTAAGGGAAGCGCCGCCGAAACCGGGATAATTGATGTAATCAATAATGAACGCAAGCAATTTTCCGTGACGCCGCTTAAAAGCAAAAGAATAAACACAATGCTCCCGAGAAACGCAATAAGCAATGCGGTATATTGTCCATTT
Organism: Spirochaetia bacterium; assembly: GCA_025997875.1. Taxonomy (GTDB): domain Bacteria; phylum Spirochaetota; class Spirochaetia; order Treponematales; family Breznakiellaceae; genus BNUT01. The sequence goes on along the minus strand of BNVE01000072.1, from coordinate 20,696 downwards.
AAATCCTCCAAATCACGGGAGAGTGAAAATCCGTATCCGCGCTCAAGGGGAATAGTCCCCAGTGTATTTTTGATGTCGGCAATTGTCTTATCTGCGCTTCGGGAACGCATTTGAGCCGTAAAGTATGCCGCACGCCGCGCATCTTTCCGGTATATCTTGCCGATACCTTCCGTTTTTTTTATTTCCCCAAGCGCGGTAAGATGGACGCTTCCGGTTTGTGTGGGAATATAAATATTTTCCGTCCTCTCCAGCGTCGCGTCCTGTATATTATTCCCGGACACCCGGATGTCCATTTCCCTGCCGTCCTGAATCCATTTATCGACAACGGGACCGAACAATATCCATCGGAGTGTTGTGGCGATAGCGCTGGTACTCGTGCCGCTTTTTTCAAGAATATCCTTGTATGGCGCAAATTCTATCATTTCTTCCGCGTCTTTGAAATTAAGCACTACCTGTTCGGCATCTTTCATCTTGCCGATATTTGATGCCGCCTCCCGTGCGATTTCACGACACCGCAGGCTCTCATCGCCGATAACCGCAACTTCAACCGATAGAATCCGGGATTTTTTCTTTGATGCCGCATCAGGCACATATAAAAAGCCGTCTTCGCTGTAGGGGGATAATTCCTCTATCGCGTTTGCAAGAAATGTCCGCGATACAAGATCCTGATTAAATCCCACTTCAATTTCCATTGCTCCTTTCCGCGCTTCGGCGCTCACAAAATTAACCGCATCCATTTTTCTGATAAATTCAACTATCCGCTTTGAGTTTTTCTCTACTGCGTCAGGCGCTTTCCCGCTATCGAATTCGATATACACCGGCAGTACCGCGTCCCGCGCTTCCATTGAGATATTTTTTCCCGATGCAAAAAAAACAATAAAAGGGATACCTACACAGACAAGATAGGTGACGCGCAAAATCCGTTCATTTTTCATGCCTATCGCCGTTACACGGTACAAGGAACGAACGCAAAAACGCTGTATTTTTTTCCAGAACCAGTACGGGACTATTTCCGATTTCGCTGTTTTTTTATATAAAAAGCAGGGCAAAAACACTACGGATATAATAACGGAAGCGATTATCATGAAGCCAATCGTAAAAGCAACGCTGCGTATGCCCGGTACGATGTATTCAAGAAAATACAACGGTACAAGCGCCAAAAGCGTGGTGATCGCGGATGAGAGTATCGACCGCGTTACGCGGCTGCTTATATCAAGGAATGCCTGCTTTTCCGCCGCTTTTTCGGCGAGTTCCGCAAGGATAAGGGCGGAGTCCACGATGAGGCCAAGCGCAATTGATATGCCTGACAACACATTCTGGTCAAGCGAAAACCCCGCCGCGTGTAAAAGCGCCATCGACCAAAAAATCGACACCGGCAAAAGCACGATGAGCAAAACAAGGGTCCGTTTTGTTTTGAAAAAAAACGGAATAATAATGATGACCAGCAGAAAACTTTGTCCAATGGCAATACACAAGGTTTTAATCATGCCAAAAACAAACTCACCGTCGTCATAGAGCGTTTGGTAATCAATATGGCTGCTTTGGTCATCGGAAGCAATAAGTTTTTTACATTGACGGGAAATCGTAATGCTGTTTCCGCCTGAAGCAGCCTTGATGTTAATGACAATGCTTTCCCTGCCGTTTATGGTGGTAATTTCATCCTGTACCCGCGGCTTTTTTTCCACCCCGGCAAGATAGGCAAGTTGCGTCACCACCCCTTCGGAAATGACCAGCGGTAAATCGCCTATCTCGCCCATGGCCGCAAGCCGTGTATTAAATACAAATGGCGTGTTGAGAAACCTGTTTTTGATCGTCCCATTGGGGCTGAGCGCGTTTGCGTCCTGAATGGCATTGCCCAGGGCATTCGGGTTAATGCCGCCTGATGCAAGGCGTTCGCTGTCAAACTCAACTTTTATTTCTTCAAGATGGCCTCCGGCAATAATCACTTCCGAAACGCCGTCAATTGATTCGATTTTTGGCTTTACTACTTTTTCGATGTAGGCGCGCAGTTCGTCAATTTCAAAATTATTTGGTGCGGGCGGAGAAAAAGCGGCAACACTGATAATCGGTTTTTGGTCGGCTGCGGAAGAATAAATGCGCGGTTTTTGTACGGCTTGTGGTAATGTACCGTACAGGGTATCAACCGCATCACGAAGCGCAAGATAGGTGTTCTTTGCGTTTATCTTTTTGCTAAAATAAATGGTGGTATACGATTTTCCGTATTCACAAGTGGAAAGTACCTCGATAATACCTTCAAGCCCGGCAATTTTCTCTTCAAGCGGAATGGTAATGGTCTTTTCCATTTCCGCAGCGTCTACCCCATAGTATTCAAAGCGGATGCTGTACACTAAATACCGCCGGTCGGTCGATTGCCCGATGATAAGCCCTGACACGAGAAAGGCAAGAAGCACACATAACGCAAGAAAAAGTGAGGAGCATAAAACCGGGCGGTGATGGAGCGGGAAGTTCATGTTGCCTCTGAACTCTTGAATAGTATGGAAAGAATAACCGGCACTACAAAAAGGACAATGCAGGTTGAAACAAGCATACCTCCGATAAGTACAAGCGCCAGGGAGGACTGGGTGCTTTTATTAAACGGGTCAATCGCAAAAGGGACAAGCGCGAAGATCGTCGTACTGCTGGTAATTAAAATTGCGCGAAACTTTTCAATACACGCCGAAGTAATAGCCCGGAGCGTCTTTTTTGCACGGAGCATACAGCTTTCATACAGAATAATCGCATTATTAACCGAAATACCGAATAAGATAACCAGTGCGATAATACTGTTCATGTCAAGCGGTTTTCTGAATATCGCCAGGAATAAAAAAGCGCCTGAGAACGCGGGCGGAAGTGAAAGCAAAAAAACAAGGGGGATTAAAAAAGATTCAAACTGCGCTCCCATAATCAGATAGAGCAATACGAGCGCGCCTAATAAGAGCGCGCCACCTGATACCATCATTTCCCGTACCTGTTCTTTTGACGGATTGATAATATAAAAATCCCGCACGGCGGCAGGGGTGTCATCACGGATATTCTTAATAATTTTTGCGTCCTTCCTGTTATAACGGTAAAGAACCTTTTCATTTTGTTCGACCGTGATAGAGCCAAGCGTCCGCAGCGGTACTTGTGTACCGTTTTCAAGCAATACGCCAAGGGATTCGACATCACCACGCCCGGCGATATAGCGGTCAAAAAACTTGATTTTTACCGGTATTTCACGTCCCCGTTCATAATATGGGGCGCTTTTAAGCCCTTCAAGGGAATTATGCACAATGGATGCCGAATACATTGCGCTGATTTGGAACCGCGCATGGGAAAGACGGTTTGGGGTAAAGACAAACTCGGTAATTTTTTCATGGGGGACTATTTCATCCGTTGTTTTTGCGTACTGTTCGGCAAACAGCAAAGATTCTTCGCTGGTATCCGCCGTGATCATAAACGAGTCCTGCAAAAGCGTGTCAAAGATTTCCGCAAGTATATCGCGTTTTGGGGTAAATGAAAATATCCCCTGTTCACTGCTGAAAAAAGCGGCAAGCGTTTGTTTTGCATCTTTTACCGCCATTTGAGAGGTGTCTATCGTCAAATTGATGACGATTTTTTCCGCTTTTGCATAAGGGCTTGCAAGTGAAAGATAATCATCCTTTTCAATACCGCCCGAAAGATAGAGATTTTCAATATACGGCTCTGTCTTTAACCGGTTATATATGGCGTCTGCCGTTTCTTCAAGATAGGGGACGCGAGTACCGTAGGGAAAAACCATTTCCGCCTGAATGCGGTTATCCTGTGTTTGCGTTATCAATTCATAGTTGATAAACGGCAAAGAGATAAGGGTTATCAAGAGACAGGCGACAACCATAACCAGGGCCAGATAGCGCCTTTGAAATAAACCCTCTAAAGCAGTTTGATATTTAGGTTTTAAAACTGCAAGCAGACGATTTTCGGTTTGTGCCTGTTTTTCTTTTTTATAGATTAAAACAAACAGTGACGGGATATAGGTAATCGAGAGAAAAAAAGCTGCCATGACTGAGGTGATAATTGCCAGCGCCATATCGGAAAATAACTCATGGATAAGGCCCTTCATAAAAAAAACAGGAATAAATACAATGGCCGTGGTACACGCCGAACTCATATTGGACAGTTTTACTTCATCGACAACGGCATTGATTGTTTCAAGTTCCAGGACACCCTTTTTTCCAAGTTGTTTTTGCAGGTTTTCCAAAACAACCGCACCGTTATCGACGACAAGCCCGATGCCTATGGTAATCCCCGCCAGTGACATGCTGTTCAATGTTTTTCCGCATACAAAAAGCAAAACAAACACGCACATCGCCGAAAGCGGCACAACCCCGGCGAGAATAATTGAAAGCCGTAGGGATTTGAAAAAATAGAAGATCAGCAGCACAGTCACCAGTACGCCAAGCCCTGCGGAAACCGCCAGCGAAACAATCGAATCTTTTACGGCGAGAGATGCGTCATCTATGATTTGAAAATCATAACTTTGTCCGTAAAGCAGTTGCAGCCTGCCTATCTCATCTTTGATCTGCCTGGAAACAAGCAGCGGGCTTGCGTTTTGTTTTTTGCTGACGCCGATTTTTATACACGGTTTCCCATCATAGGTAAAAAAGGAATAGGCCTCTTCGGCGCCCCGCGAAATAGACGCAATATCCATAAGTTTTACCACGCCGGTTTCGCCAAGAGCAACCGGCGTGTTTGCAATATCGTTAAGTGAAGTAAACAGCCCGGCCGTTTTTACCAGCAGTTCTTTTTCACCTTCCCGGATATTTCCGGCAGGATATTCAAAATTGGACTGGGCAAGTTTTTCTGCGATCATCTCAAGGGTTAATTGCCGGCTTTCCATTTTTTCACGGTATACACTGATTTGTATTTCTTCTTTTTCCCCGCCAAGCACGCTCACCGCGCCGACACCGTTCACCCGCTGGAAACGCGGTTTTATATCGTTGTCCACTGCATACCGGACAAAAAGCAAATCGCCGTCCTTTGCCGATAGCGCGATAGTCAGAGTTTCACCCGATGAAGCATCGATTTTACTTGCCACCGGTTTTTTGCATTGACTGGGAAGCGTCTCATAACAAACATCTATTATTTCCCGCGCCTCCACCAGCGCAATATCCGCATCCATGCCCCAATGCAATTCAACGGTGACAAGCGATAAGCCATCCCGTGAAAGCGATCTGACGGTTTTCATTCCCTTGAGCGCCATGAGCGAGTCTTCAATCGGGATAGTTACCATTTTTCGCATTTCACCGGCGGTAATGCCTTCGTATTCTGTTGCTACCAGTAATTTCCGTACCGAAAGCTGCGGCAGTAAATCAACCGGCAAAAAAAGCAGGCTTCCCGCGCCAAGCAGGATGACCGCTAATAACGCCATCAATACCGATACCGGATGTTTTGTTGAAAACCGTATGAGCGCGCTCATGGTTACGGGTCTATATTACACACAACTTCCCAGGGAGATATGAGCGGATTGTGTGAATTGTCAGTTAGTTTATCAGAAACCGAGAACGTTACAAAACCCGGGTCGGCTTGATTTGTTACATCAACAACAACTTTCAGAGCGATATTCTTCCCGCTTGACGCCGGTGGGGCAGAAACAGGAAGACTTGCTATATTGATATTCTCAACGCGTTTAATCGCCATTTCTGTATGCGTTGCCCTTAGGCTGATTCGTATAGCCTCCATAGCGGATACTAATGAGATTTCTGTTACCGCTGTATCTGAAGATACATTCATAATAAAATAAATCTCAGTTTGCGGCGGCGGTGTTTTTCCGAGTTCAAAAAATCCGGGATCAACCGGTAAAAACAATGTCGAATAAGGAGTATTCGGATCAAGCGGAAAATAGCGATCCGCACTGGGTTTCAGCCGGTCAAAATATGCTTTCACAATCGTTACCGGGCGCTTTGCTTCGTCATTGCATATAATTTTATATACCTTGTCTCCGGTAATTTTGTTATTGGCTCTATCCGTGATACCGTTCCTGATGGTAAGTTCATATGTTTCGCCCCATGTAAGCCGGCTGGTAAATTGGATAAGGGCAGTTCTGGCCCTTGGGTCAAAAGAAACAGAATTCATGTGTTCTTCATTAATAGTAAGTTTCATTGAAACAGGCGGCATTATTGAAATAAAGCTGTTTATCGAAGTATTCCCTATGGGTTCATCAAAACGCAGTAAAAGTTCCACATCAGGCGGGATAGCCGCATTATTGATCGTATCACTCAATTCCCTCTCCGGCGCGGTACCGGTGACCGCCAGCAGTTTATATATGGGCGGTGTTAAATCAGTACCGTTCAGAAACGTAGAGACAAATGCTTCCGGCAAGGCATTACCCGCACGGTCTAGCAAGCTCGTACTGACTGTTATTGTATATCGCTGTCCTATTTTAAGCAGTTCCTGCGGCACAATACGGACATGGGTGTCATCCCCGGTAAAAGTGTGTACAAATGGAAAAAAAGGCTCAATAGAAAACGCACGTACAAATGACGGGACATCCACCGGTTCAGAAAACACAATATCAATAGCTTCAGGGGATACGCTTAAACTGCTGTCGTTAGACGGTGTAATCGATACAACTGCCGGGGCAGTATGTTCAGACCGGGTGGAAAAACGTTTGTGGTATTCGGCCGAAAGCGAATTGCCTTTTGTATCTTCGGCGTCGGTCGTAACGAGCACTTCATAGTCTTTATTGAGAACAAATCCTTTAATCGGCGTGAAAACAACGCTGCTGCCGGATATAGTTACTGTGCCTTTCATGCCGACGCCGTCTTCAGTTACGGTCAAAGCTTTTGAGATGGAAGCGGAATCAACATCAGCCGAGAATAGTATGGATACGGAATCATTTCCCGCGCCTTCCGGTACTGAAACAGATACCACCTCCAGCGGGGGAAAGAGAATAGACTCACAGGCGCTCAATAATAATATGACAAGTATTATTATAACATATTGAAATATACGCATATATCATCCTCCATGTATCCGCCCCGGCCATCAACGACACCGCTTTTGCCCCCGGTTATTTTTAACGAATAGACTTTAAAATCTGACGACGAAGATGCCAGGGTAAAATTCTTATATACCAGAGTCACTGTATCAGGAGCAGCAACATTCCAATCAACGCTTGTTAAGTCGGCAGAATTTGAGGTTGCGGGGAAATGTACTTCGACTTTGATTTTATTGACCATATTGGCGATTTCAGAAGACTCAAGCGCTGTTGAAAACTGCAATGAAAATTTAACCGTATACGGAGCTGTCCGGTCAACCGTAAAATTGTTTATTGTATCGATATCAGAAAAAGTGGTCTTTGTATATATGTTGCTGCCGCTTTCAACTATCAATTTCTTTATTTCAAGGTACCCGTTCTGCGGTGAAAAAAATGCCGTTACCGTATCCTGAAATGACAATCCTTCTGTGTCCCGAGCCGATGAGGCGATGGTTAATTTATACCGGATACCGACATCATAAAACTCCTGCGGAATATATACAAATCGTTTGGGGTCTGCCGGGTCCTGCTGTAAATAACCCTTTATTGCCGGTGTAATGCTCACCGCGTTTTTTACCGAAAAGCTGTCCATCGGTTTTGAAAAGATTATTCCCAGCCGGTTACTGCCTTGCTGTATTTTTCCGTCAATACCAAAAGGCAGCGGATTATAAACATCTTTATCAAACGCGCATATTCTTTCGACCTGCGGCAATTCTGTATAGGCATTGGTAAAAAACCTGCCGTCCATGGACGGTACAAGGTAATATCCGTCGTCAGCAAGCAATTCCGAAATCTGCCATGTATATATTGTGTTTATACCCCAGCCATCGGCGGCTTGTATATCCACCTTTTTTTTATCGGTGGAAAAAATCATGGATGTTGTGCAATAGGGGGAAAGCGTAAAGGTTTCCTGAAACGAGCTTATGTTTACCGGTTTATTAAATTCAAAGTGCAGCTTTTCACTTGCTTCGATTATGCGGCCGGATACCGGCGTATACAAGTCCAGGGTAAGGTCATTGTTTTTTTCACCGTAGTAGAAAATCTCTGACAGAGAATGCGTATAGTACCGGCCGTCCTCCATACGCAGGCTGCCGTCCAGGGTGACTTTATACTGCTTGCCGAGTTTCCATGAAGGGTTTTCCTTGATGTACAGTTTTGCTCCATCCCAAACAGGACTATAGGATATTGTTTTATTTTCACACTCCAGCTTCAACTGTCTTTTAACTGATTCGTGGTCAGGGGTGATTGAAAAATCAAGACAAAGATATTCCTCGTTTAAATACCGGCGCTGGCCGGGCACATTGGTCGTAACGGATAATTCTTCAAATGTTACGAGCAATTTGCAAGAAGAAAAAATCACAAGAATGACAGCTATATTACATAATCGAAACATGTATTCCCTCCTTTAAAAAAGGCGTCGGTTTGTCAATCACTTCTTCTTTTTCGTTTAATCCCGATTTTATCCAGATAACACCGTCCCGCTGGGCAAGAATCCCAACTTCTTTTTGTATTGCAATCCCGTTTACGACGCAGAACACCGTACCTTTTTCCTGCATCTGGTTTACCAGCGCCGACTCCGGCAGGGCAATGTACACCATTTGTTCGCTTCTGGGAATAACGCACCGCACAAACATACCCGGCCGCAGGTCGCCGTCCGTATTTTGTATCAGCGCCTTTACTGAAAAGTTTCCGCTTTGCGCATCAGCCATCGGTGATATTTCATCTATCTTCGCGGGTATTGTTTTACCGAGTGACTGGACTTCTAGTTCCAACGGGCTTGTAATAGCAAAATTGATAATGTCCTGCTCCTGGATATAAAAAACGGCATAGACATCGGCAATGTCGATAATCGTAAATACCTTCTCGTTTTGTTTTACAAATTCGCCGTTCTCATAATACCGCGCGCCGACAACGCCGTCAACCGGCGCATACAGCGTAAGTTCGGCCAGCAGCGTGTTCACCGAAGAAAGACTGTTGTTCGCGTTCCGCAAATTTGATTCCGCCGCTTCAATTTCCGCCAATATCCCTTTTGTGTTCACCGCGATAATCTGCTCTTTCTTTTCCGCCGCATTCCCGGCGGGCGTAATACCGTTGGCGAGCAAATCCTGGTCGGTAAGCCCCAGTGACAAGATAGTGCGTTCTTTCCGCATACTTTCAAGTTCCGCAAGCGCCGATTTATACGCAATTTCCTTTGTTTCCCGCTCCGATTCCGTCACACCGCCCATTTCATACAACATTTTATTGTTTTGCAGGTCCGCTTCCATTTTTGCCGATTCAACTTCTTTTTGTGCGATTAGGATATTCGACTTCTCTACCGAAAGGAGACGGCTTTCAATGCCTAATTTAGTATCCCAAAGCTTTGTCTTTGCAAGGTTAAGGGATGCCGCTGCAGAATCAACGGAGTTTCGCGCCTGTTCCCGCTGCATTTCCAACTGTACATTTCGCATCCGTGCGATTATCTGCCCTTTGCGTACCGCGTCGCCTTCTTTCGCCGGCAGATTATACAGGGTGCCTTCCACAAGGGCCGTAACATCGTTTTTTGACTTGAATGAGAGCGTACCAAAACTTATCAGGTTGTCGGTAAACGGTTTCTTTTCAGCTATAACGGTCTGCACCAGAACCGGCGCACTGTCCCCTGGTATCCGCCGCTCATTTTCACATCCGAAAGCCGCGCATAAAGTAATGCCCGCAAAAATAAAAAAATAGTTATGAAGCCGCATCATTGATACACCTCCATAATTCCCCCGCGGGGAATGACGCCGCTATTTCAAGGGAACGCTCATAGGCCATAATCTTGAATTCGGTTTCCACTAACGCCGTTTCTTTTTTTGCCAGGTCAATGAGTTCATCCAGAAAATCAATACGGCGTAAACCGCCCCTATTCATCCGTACTGTATCAATTTCGATTTTTCGTTTCACCAGTGATATGGTTTGGTTTTGTAATTCAAATCCTGATACCATGAGGTCATGGGAAACAACCATGTCCCGCACCGATTCATGCAGCATAATTTCCGCGTTTTCCAGTTCCAACTGGCTGGAAAGCAAGGCAATACCATTTATTGTCTGGTCGGTAAAATATGTCGTGCTATTCGGAAAGGTCGTGCTTATTGAGCTTTGCGAACCGTTCAGCCGTTGTGATTTCGCGCTCAATCCCGACGAAGCGGTAATGGGCAATAGCGAATTATTGAAAGCGATGTTGAACTTCAAACTGTATGACGGCTGTGTCAAGGGGTATGATATGCCTGAAAAGTTCACTGAACCCTCAAGCGAAAGATTCGGTAATAACAGATTCCGCGCCAGGGCAGCTTGTTTCTTTTGATACATAAAACTGATCTGCTGCTTTTCTAATTCGCGGCTGGCGGCCCGTATGATATTCCACAGAGTATCTAAAAAAGATTCCAGAGGGCTGTATGATTTTACCTGGGTAATATCATCATCAAAGACAAGTCTGACCCCATGGGGCAGTCCGAGTAATATGCCGAGTTCACGGTATTGTTTTTCCAGGCTGGTTTCGAGTTGTCTCGCTTCTATTTCTATTTCGGAAACAGAAATAGCGTATTCAAGATAATCCGTTTCCAGCGCCAGTCCAAGTTCAAATTCTTTTTTGATTATTGCCAGTTGGGTATTGGCATTTGCAATGAGATCGGTTTGTATTGCCATCTTTCTTTTTTGCAAAAGCACCTGCTGATAACGGTTTATTATTTCTGTTTCATACTGCTTTACCGCCGACTGGTATTCAAACCCGGCATAAAGCGCGTTGATGTTTCCCAATTTATATTCCAGTTTGCTTTTCCCGCCGTCAAACACCATCTGGGATACTGAAAACTGTACGCTTTTAGTTCTTGAATCAGGGCCGCCAAAGGTGATGTTGTTATTTTCTGAAAACGAAAAAGAAAGGGCCGGTAAAAATGGTTTTATAGAATGTTTCGCATGGCGCTGGTTTGCAACCATATTGAGCTGCTGGTATGAAAGCACCTTTGAATTGGCCAGCCCAAGCATGACGGCATCCTGCAATGTTGCAACATGGTATTCATTTTGTGCCGCAAGTGGAGAGAGCAGAAAAAATACCCCAAGAGAAAAAAACACTTGATGCTTCACAATTTTCATCATGATTCCTTTTTCTTCGGTATTATAATAAAAGAAAGCGCAGTGAACCAAAAAAGTTTTTCATCCTGGTATACGGATTTTTTTTCTCTTTGATTACAAGAGAGTCCAACAAGTTCTTTACCACGTTATTTTGTACATCTGCGGCAATAATCGATTTTTCCCCTTCAAGATAGTATTCCCGCATCATTACTGTCTCGTCGATTTTGTTCTTTACTATCGCCGTTGAGTATATTGAATTGTGGATAGATAGTCTTTTTATGTAGGAACGCTGAATGATTGAAATATCAATCTGATATTCATTTCCTTTGCGTGGTGCCAACTGGTTTAAAAAAAGCTTTGCAGATGAATTTACCTGCTCACCGAGTTCTTCGTCCTTTACGCGGTCAACAACTACTGATACTGTCCGAATAACAAAATTATCATCCTCAAGTGAAAAAACCGATTTGCTAAATTCTGTCACTTTGCCGATTGATAAACAACCGAATAGTGTGAGTATATTAAAGAAAAAAATGATGTTGGCGATAATTTGAAAAGTGTTGCTAGTTTTCATTTAGCTCTCCATTCCGGATACCCACACCCAGTATTTGGACTGCTTCGCCAAGTGCGCCATCCCCCGCCAGCATTGCGGCCTTTTGTAAATATGTCTGCGCTCGATCCCGCATTTCGAGGGAATACCATATTTTTGAAAGTTCTATATACACCCTGCTGGTTTCTCCGAGATAGTTTTCCGCCGAACGCAGCATCGAAAGGCGTTTTTCCATGTTACCGGTCGCCGCCGTTAATAGCGCGTACTGGAAATAAACCCGCCAGTCACCGGGATTTATGGACAATTCATAATCAAGGCATTTTTCTGCGTCGTCATACTGCCCGAGCAAAATGAGACACCGTATTTTCCATATTCGGGATTCAGTATACTGCGGCATCCGTTTTTCAAGGCGTGAAAATATTTTGAGCGCACCCTCTTCGTCATCTTGGAAAAAAAGGACTTTCCCCAGCAGAAAATCCGCCTGATAAAACTTTTTGTCAATTTTTAAGACCTGCGCCAGCGTTGCTTCGGCGCCGGATAAGTCGTTGTGCATATATTGTTCTACCGCATCAAGGTACAGGTTTTCTGCCGCATACGAAGAATCAGCCGGACGAAAGAAAAGAAAAAACACCTCGACGCCGGCCGTGCAAAAAAGAATGAGGCCGATATATATGCACCGTTTCTTCTTTTTCGTCATACGAAACTCACCTACTGCAAAATATAGTCTATCCGTTCCCTTAACCGCCCTGCAGCTGTTTTCCGCCTTGTATCAAGCAATTCCCGCAAGAACAGGGTATCCCGCCTGTTTTTCACCAGCACCAGAGCATTCAAAACGTAGGCATTATCCGGCAATTCATAGAGCGCGTAAATCCGCTCAAAACCCGCGCTGTTTCTATCCCGCGAAAAAGTCTCAAGAATTTCGTTCACTTCAAAGGGCATTAAAAGATTAGCGGACTGACTTTTGGAAAGTCCCAGAGTTTCGCCAATCCATTCCCGCGCCTGTGCGTCAATGCCGGATACCGGTTTCAGGGCAATCAGTTTTTCAAGTACCGGGACGTAATTCTGTTTATTACCCTGGTCAAGGGCAGTGAGTGCCAGCCATGAATTGAGATAATACGCCGGGGAATGTTTGAAGAAGTTTTCATACCCCAAATAGTGCTGGACCGTCCGGCTTGGAGCGGCGCCGGAACGGATAAGCCGCTCCAATAAAAGATATTCCCGCACAAAAAACGGCTCCCAGTCAGACGGGCTTACCGCAAACGGTTCGGCGGAACCTTCAATCAGGATAACATCGTCTCTGGCTTCGTCAAAATGGTTTTGTGCTATGAGCGTTTCCTTCACCCGCGCTATATTGCCCCGCACTTCTTCTTCCGAAAGGTCCACTTTACTTTGGTAGTATTCAATATCCAAATACGCGCACAATACACTTTTCCCGTAATCCCCTGCGCCCTCATACACCGTCGAAGCGATAACACCAAATCCGGGATAATAGGTACCCCGAACAAAAAAGAGTTCTACAAAGGGCACGGCGGCCTCATAGTTTTCTGCACCGGTATACAGTTTTATCATCGCGTCGATGTCTTCCACGGCGATTTTTTCAGCGTTGTTTTTGTAGGCAGTTTCAAATTGTTTCAGGGCATCCTCTTTTTTTCCGTCAGAAAAGAGAATCCGCGCTTTTAAGTATTCATACTCGGCATGGTTTTTTGAGGAAAGCTTCAGCGCCTTGTTTACATATTCAAGCGCCGGGCCATAATCTTCGCGCATCAGCCGGAGGTGAGCCAGAGAACCGTAGAGAATAGCGGTGCTTTCCTTGCTTTCCTTTGTCTTGGCCGCGTTTCCCAGCACCGATTCGGCGCGGGTTAAATAGACTTCTGATCTTTCGTAATCCTGGGTAAGGAGATAGTAGCTGCCCAAGTCAACCTTTGACTCAAAGTTACCGGTGTTTTTTACTTCAAAACCGGTTAACGCGTCCAGCAGTTCCTTGCCGGTTACCCCCGAATTTTTTATTTTAAGATAGTCCGCATATGCGGAACTTTTGCCGCCATCGCCGCATCCGGCCGCAACGCCTGCATAGAGTACCACCAAAAGAATCAACCGCCACCTCACTTGGTTATCCATCTCCATACGAACGTTGCCTATACGAATTTTATACCACAAAATTAGAAAATAAGCAAGATTTTATCGATAAAATTTAGAAGAAAAACGAGAGGAAAGGGGTTGACACGGGGTGAGAAGTATGATAAGAGGGAAAGGTTTAGAAGGAGCCCGAGATGAGCCGGTTTATAGCGTTAATATTAATTCTGACTCAGATAGCGATATACCTGCCTGCGGAGCCGTTCGGGACAGGGCGGCGGGCTGGGGCGGCGCGGTTGGAGCAGTACCTGGAACTGGCGGGGAAGGAGCGTGACATCGGGCAGTGGGAAGCGTTAAGCGCGGACGGGCTGGAAGCGGCGATGGCGGAATGGGAGCGGCACACGCTATACGTGAAGGAAACGGACGCGGCGGTGTGGGAAGCGGAGCGTGAGGCGGCGGAGGCGGCGTACCGGGTACAGAGGGAAAAGGGGTATGTGGAATGGTTTACGGACCGGTATTACGAGGAAATGGCGAGGGTGGAACGGAGCGGGCTGAAGGCGGTGTTGCGGGCGGAAGCGGCGGTGTGGGAATATAGGAAGGACGGGGAAGGGACGACGCGGCAGGTGGTTCGTGAAGAGGCGGTGGAAGCGGCGGCGCAATGGGAAGGGGAGATAAGTGGGGCGGTAGTAGAGGGGTACTTGGCGAAGTGGGACGCGGCGAACGGGAGCGCACAGAGTGAAATTGCGTACCGGCTTCGGGAACAGGGGATAAGCGGGGAGGAACTGGAAGCCCTGATAGGGGGACGAGGAACGGCGTACCGAGAGTATGTGCAAAGGGAATATGAGAAGATAGCAGGGATAGAGGAAAACGCGCTGTTGCGGGTGTTGCTGTACGATACGGAATCGATGCAAAAGAAGAGCGAGGCGCGTGCGGCGCGTGCGATAGCGGCGGCGCTGGCATACGAGGCGAAAGAGAAGACGGGGAAGGACACGGCGGAGCTGTTCGGGGAACTGGAGACGGAAATAGAGCGCGTTGGAGCGGACGGGGTAGGGATAGAGGACCTGAATATATGGCTGGAGCAGTTCCGAGCGACATTTGAGCGGGGTCTGGCGGAATGGGAAGCGGCGGAGGGGCAGTTTCTTGTTGCGCGGAGCGAATGGGAGCGGGAAGCGAGCGAAATATATGTGAACAGCGAGCAGGTATGGGCAGATGCGTATGCGGAGCTGCGTGAGGAGCGGAAGGGATGGGAGAAAGAGTTACAGGGGAAGTTAGACGAAGGGCTGGCGCGGTGGCAGAAGGAGAGCGATGCGCTGGCGGCGATGCTGACCGGTGCGCGGGCGGAGTTTGAGGCGGCGGCGGCAGAAGAGCGGACGCGGATAGAGCAGAACATAGAGATACAGGTAACGTTGTATACACAGAGCCGGGACATGATAGCAATGGCGTTTGAGGGATTGAATTACTGGTACGAGCGATGGGCGGGGAAGTATAACGGGGTATATTCTTATTGGAAGACGGAGCCGCCAATTGAGGAGATAGCGGGGATAGCGCAGGAAGCGAAGGGGAATGAAAAAAAAGGGACCGATTATACGGCGGAAGTAAAAAATACGGATACGAAGAAGCTGCGGGAACAATTAAATACATGGAAACAGGCGTATATAGAGATCATCCGGCAACAAAACGCCGGAATGGTGGAGCAATCCGAGAATGGAGCTACGGCGGCGCTGAACAGCCTGAGTGCGGGGATGAGCGGGGAAGCGTTCAGCGCGGCGCTGAGGGAATTACGAAATACAGGATACGTGGAACTGATAACGCGGACAGCGGACGACGGGCAGGACGGGGCGGCGTGGAAAGCGGGGGAGGAACTGCTCCGGTGGCTGGATTATATAGACACATACACGGTGGGAGCGAACGGGGCGCTTGAAGAGTTATTCAGGCTGAGCGGTGGCATATTTGACGCAACGGGGACATGGGGATACTACGACGAACTGGAAACGGAATATTTGAAGGCGAAAGCGGTCGCGGGGTATTGGGGGAAGGAACTGGAAGTCGCGTCCGCGGTGGAAGCGTATTCGAGGAATGTAACATCGGGGAAAGAAGCTGCGGAAGACACGGCGGGGAACCTGGCGGTGGCAGAAGCGGCGTACCGTGAGGCATTGGAGCGGTACGAAGCGGAGACGGCGCGTCTGGGCGCGGCGTATGAGGGGATAGGGAGCGCGAACCGTGGGATAGAAACCGCGAAGGCGGCGCTGGAAGTATTGCGGCAGGAAGCGGCGGAAAAGCGGGAGGCATACGCGGTAGCGTATGCGCTGGAGCGCGGGGTATCCCCGGCGGCGCTGAAAGGGAAAGTAGCGGAACTGGTATTGGGCATCGTGGATACGTGGAGCGGGAAGGAAGCCGAACCAAAGATGGCCGAAGCGCGGGATGCATACAACCGGGCGCTGCTGGCGTATGCGGAAGCGGAACAGGAAAACCGGACGAATGAAATGATACTGCGGCTCGTGAACGGAAACGCGGGGACAAAACCGCTGAGTGAAATGCGGGTAATAGCGGCGCGAAGCGCGGATGCAGAAGACATAATAAGGTATTTAAGCGAAACCGATATATTTCCTGCGGAGTATGGGAGTCTGCGGATGACGATGGAAGCTCAGGGGAGGGTATACCAGAGCGGGACGGATGCGGAAAAAGCGGCGGCAGAGCGGATACTGAAAGACGGGTGGGAAATAATCGCGCAGTATTGGGCAGGAGAGGAGCAAAAGCGGGAAGAAGCGCTGCGGTATATCATGACGGGGAATAGCGGCATAGGCGCGGCGATGAGCGAAGGGAAAATAGCGGAAGCGAAACTGGAATACTGGCTGAAGGCGCAGCAGGAAGCGGCGGCATTGGCGATACAGATGACCAATCCTGCAGCGGATAGTGAAATACGGCAAATGGCGGCGCTGCTCGCGGGCATACTGGCGGGGGACGCGGCTGATTTGAAGGAGCGGGTAGAAGCACTGCGGGAAAACGCGCTGGTACAGCGGATACTGACGGAGGGCGTACCGCTTCCGGGGATGCTGGCGGGGTGGAACACGCTGCGGTACCGGTATTACCTGGAAGGGAGCGGGATAAACAACGGGGAACGGGAGCGGGGGCTCCAAGCGCAATACGGTGGGTACGCATATAGCGCGGTGAATGAAGCGAACCGGGAAGCGCGGCAGCGGGTGAGCGCGTACATCGGGCAGGGGGCAGGGAACACGGCGGCGAGTGTAGAACAGTATATGGCCGACGGGGACCTGGAAAAACTGTATGTTTATATAGAGGGATTACAGGAGAGAGGGAACGGGCTAAACGCGGCCGGAGCGGAGGCGCTGCAAAAATATATTGGGAGTCTTTTGGAATACGCGGCGGCAGCACTGACGGCGAACAAGGACAGCCGGCTTAGCGGGCTGCTTGCGACGGAAGTGCGGGACGAAATAACGCGGCTGAGTGCGCAGGGAGCGCTGGAGGCGGCCTATGACAAACTGGCGAAGTATGCAGCGTGGGGGAATCAGACAAGCAGCCTTGAAGGGATACTGGAAATCCTATCGAGCGGGGAATTTGCGGAAGCAGGGGATGGCCGGGATGCGCTGATAGAAGCCGCCGCGTACTATATACTTGGGGACGTAAAGCGGGAAGGGTTATCCAACTGCGCAAGTGAAGCGGATGTACTGGCCATGATACAGGAGATGGCGGAAGCGGAAGAAGGGCCGGCGGCCTGGGCGGTTACGTTTACGGCTCTGAGCGCGGCAGTACAGGAAGCGGCGGCGGAAAAGCTGCTTGCCCTCTGGGGAGAAAACAACGATGCGGAATACGCGGAGGTGATCGAATGGCTGAAATTGGCGTATGACGATCCCGGGCGTAACGCGGAAACATATAGAGCGAATGGAATAATCGCCGCGATACTGGATGCGGAAAAGGAGCAGGCGGCGTATAACGAGTACACCGGGAAGAGATCCGCCGCCACCGATGAGGGGGCGCTTACCGCACTGTACAATGAGTATAAAGCGGAGCGAATACGGCATCTGGACGAAATGACGGAAGCGGAATGGCTTACCGGGTGGGCGCCGTACCATCTGGCGGGAGCGGATGCGCTGTACCTGTATTTATTAAGCCCGCAGGGGTACGCTGCTATACCGGCGGCGCTCGGGCGGCTTGAATCGCTGGACGCGGGAAAAGCGGCAAGGGTTGGGGCCTATTACCGGGAAACGGAAGCGCTGGGAACGTATATAGAACTTCTTGACGGGGATATAGATTCGTGGCTTGGAAGATACAAGACAGCCGAGGGGACCCACTTAATAGAGGCGGAACAAGCGGCGGTGAGCGAAGCGGTACGGAACGGGAGCATGATGATCCGCACCGAATATACGCTGGATGCGTGGCGGAACCTGCTGAAACCGGAACTGAGTACGACGGGGCAGGGGCGGGTGGCGCTCATGGAGCAGCGGGCAGCAAGCGGGAAAGTGGACGGGGTCATCAGCCAGCTGATAGCTGCGCAGACCGCGGCGGTAACGCGTGCGCGGAGTGTGTACCGGCTTGCGCAATACGTGCAGGCGGAAGACAGGCAAAGCTCGACGGGGTGGATAGGAACGCTGAAACAGCTTGATTTAACGGAAGGGCTGGCCGGGTTTAGCCCTGTCCAGCAGGGAAAGATCAGCGGCATTACGGGTGGAACGCCGTTTGACGCGGTAAAGGGAAAGCTGGCGTCGCATATCACGGCGGCGGGGAACTATTTTAGCGGAGCGGACACGGGAGGAGACCTGACGTTTACGGTAATCGGCGCGGGAGAGCTAGAGACGATACTGGGCAGTGATGCGCCGTATATTAGGGCTGGGCGCGATGTAGCGGTGACGATCCGGGAGTTGAATACGGCGGCGCAGGGGCTTGACGGGGTGGATAACACGAAAACCCTTGAAAAGAACGTGGAAGTACAGGCTGAGGCGGTACACAAGCTATTATACGAAGCGGGGAGCCTTTCGGCGAAGACGGCGGCGGCAAAAGCGGCGCTGGATGAAGCGGTAGCGGCGTACGAAGCGGGAAGCGTGCGGTACGAGGGAGCGATGCAGGCGCTGGATGCGGCAAGCGCGGCCTATAACCTGCAGGCGGACGCGGTACAGGGCGCCTTTGAGGGGGCGGAACAGGCGAAGCAGGAGCGGCGGAAAGCGCGGGCGATTGCCGAGTGGGCGGCGAGCGTGTACCTGGAGGGATTCGGGACAAACAGCGACAGGGCATACCAAAGCCCGAAGGAAAAACTGACGGAGGTACAGTACGCTGCGGTGCGTGCGGATGCGGCGGTGGAAGTGCTAAGGGAGCTCATAGAGGAACAAGAGGGCGTGCTCACGGTGAAGCGCGGGGAAGCGGACAGCGGGTATACTGATGCGCTGGCGGCATATAAAACGGCGAGCAGGAATTATTACACCGGGCGAGCGGCGGCGTTTGAAGCGATGCGAGAGACGGAGCGGATGAAGCAGCTGGTCCGCGAGGCGGAGCGGGAAGATCAGATCAAATTATCGGCGCTGGTAACGGACACGCTGGATGAGGACTTTAACTATAACGCGGCGGTGTTTGAGATGGTACAGATAACGAGGAACGCGGACGGCGCCTACACGATATCCCTTGCGGCGGGGGGAACGACGCCGGATCAGACAACGCTGAAACACTATTTTACCGATGATCCTGAAACCAGCGAAGACGGGGTGCTGTTCAAACTGGTGGACGATGAAGAGAACCAAAAGTCCCATGCGGCGGTGGACGCGCTGGCATGGCTAACGGGGATCATGAACGGGAGCGGGAAGGGGCAGAACTATCTGACCGAACTTGGGCTGGCGTCGCTGTACCTGAAAATGGATGGAGCGGCAAAGGGGAAGGGGTGGATAGCCCCGAGGGAATATGACCCGCGGGGGAATGACCAGGATGTAAGCGACGCGATAAGAAGCTCGAAACTGCACGGGTTTGACGTGGGCGGGGCATATGAAAACGCGCGGAAAGCGGAGCTGGCTGCGGCATACCAGCGGGTGATGGCCGGCGGCGGCGAGGGGGACCTGGCGAAGTATCTTCTGTACCGGGACACCAGCCTTGCGCGGCTTGACCTGGGGAACTGGGAGCGAAACGAGCTGGAAAAGCGGGCGCTGGATACGGTAATGGAGCAGATGCAGTCGCAGATAAGCAGCGACAAGCTGACCGGGGACATATTTACGGGCGTTGCGGCGGCAGCTACCGCCGCGGCGGTAGCGATACTGTGCATTCCGTTTATTGGGTCTGGGGCTGCGGCGCCGTTTTTTATAGCCGCGGCGGCGGCGGGGATAGTCGCCGGTACCTACTATGTGAGGGTGCGGGACCTGGGGGATGCAAAAGCTCTGATAGCGAGTGTGAGGAACGGGAAAGGCGCAAACAAACAAAATTTAGCGCTGACCGAACAATCGGCGTATGCGCAGTGGGCCGAAGCACGCGCGGACCTGGTGCAGAAGCAGGCAACGCTTGAACTGTATTACGGGAGGAAACCCGCTGGGCAGGCAACGCTTGAATACAATTACTTCCAAAAGAGCCTGCAGGCGGTCCTGAACGGTGCGGACGGGGTGGTAAGCTACGAAGAAGCGGTAAGTAAGTTTACCTACGAAGTATTTAAGCAGAGCGGGGCGGAAGCGGATGGGGATAGTACGCTGGACGCGATAAGCCGGATGAACGGGTACCTGGCGCAGCAGGAAGATACGGCGCGGACGGTGCTGGAGGAAGGGCAGGAGGTTCCGCTGGACCGGAAGCAGAACGAGGCGATACAGAAGTTTACGGCAGCGGTGGAGCGGGAAATGGAGATACCGGCGGAAGACCGTGAGCAGCTGCGTGCATACGCGCTGGCGGCGGGAAATGTTAACTTGTCGGTAGCGGAGCGGAAAGCGGCAGGAGACGCCTACGACGCGCTGGTTACCCGGTACACGGGAGCCGGGAGCGTTGCGGCGCTGAAAACGGAACTGCGGGCCTACG
>BNVE01000071.1 GCA_025997875.1 Spirochaetia bacterium | reverse complement strand
GATTCTCTGTTCGCTCTCGCGGATACTTTCAAATCCTCTTGAGAGGGTTCTCCGGGCTACACCATGGTAAGATTTTTAACCTGAAGAATCCGTTCCCTTCGGTAAGATTTTTATGTAAGGAATTGCGTGACCCGCAGCAGCAAAACAGCTATTCCAAATTTAACCACTGACCACACGGACTCCTGCTTTCCTATCCTATCTTTTGTCCGTGTTGTCTGTGAGGTCTGTGGTTTTTATTCTTCCTCTGTCCGTGTTGTCTGTGTGAACAGTGTCGCCTTTACCAATACTGCCGCCGGTGATGACCCTGGCGAAGATGCCTTCCCGGGGCATGATGCAGTCCCCTGCCCGCTTGAAGATTTCGCAGTGGCTGTGACACTCCTTGCCTATTTGGGTTACTTCAAGGAGGGCGTCGTTGAATTTGAGCTGAGTACCCACAGGGAGGCTGCGGAGGTCGATGCCGGAAACTATGATGTTCTCGCCGAAATCGCCGTTGTTTACAGAAGCGCTCAGCCGGTTAAAGTCCTCTATTTTTTCCCGGGAGAGAAGGCTGATCTGCCGGTGCCAGTTGCCGCCGTGGGCATCCCCTTCAATACCAAAGCCTTCCACAATCCGTATCCGGCCGTTTACCTCAGTTTTATGTATCCCCCGGATATCGCTGACGCAGACCGCCAAAACTGTTCCCTTCATATTTTCCCCTCAGTAATACTACCGGGACTTGCCCGGTAATGGCCGCTGCGGCCGCCGCTTTTTTCAAGGAGCCGGATATTGGAAATCACCATGCCCCGGTCCATGGCCTTACACATATCGTAGATGGTGAGCAGCGCGATGCTCACCCCGGTAAGGGCTTCCATCTCTACCCCGGTCTTCCCGTCGGTTTTGGCGGTGCAGATCGCCCTGATGCTCAGGGTTTCCCGGTCGGTCTCAAAATCAAGGGTACAGGCGCTCAGGGGGACTATATGGCAGAGGGGGATAAGGTCAGAATTTTTTTTGGTCCCCATGATCCCCGCAATCCGGGCCACCCCCAGCACATCGCCCTTGGCGGCGGCGCCGCTGAGGATCGCCGCCATCACCTTTTCATTCACCTTAATTGTACCCTCCGCAGCGGCAAAGCGGCCGGTGATATCCTTTTCCGAAACATCCACCATGATCGCGTTACCCTTATGGTCAAAGTGGGTCAATTTTTCTTTTTGGTCCTTAGGCATATTATTACCTCCCAATTATACATCTATTCCGGTACACCGGTGAGTATCTGGAGACCGTGTTCCAGGGCTCCCAGGACGCATTCCAGGTTTTCCTTTGCGGCTTTGGGGCTGCCGGGTAAATTGACGATCAGGGTTTGTTTGCGGATGGCGGCAACGGAGCGGCTCAGGATGGCGCGGTTGGTTTTCTGCAAGCTGCAGGCCCGCATGGCTTCGGGGATTCCGGGGACCGCCCGCTCGGCTATGTCCATGGTGGCCTCCGGGGTATAGTCCCGGGGGGAGAAGCCGGTGCCCCCGGTGATCACGATAAGGTCCGCCTCGTTGTTGTCGCAGATGGCCTTCATCTTTTCCGCCAGCATCTGCCGCTCGTCGGGGAGGATGTCACAGGAAACTATCCGGTAGCCCGCCGCCTTGAGCATCTCCGCAACCAGGGGGCCGCTTTCGTCTTTCCGCTCACCCCGGTATGACCGGTCACTGGCGGTTATCACCGCCGCCCTGAATGCCATGTGCAGCTCCTTTTACCCTTCGTCCCGGGCCGGTATCCTCCGGTTAAAGCCCTGCCAGAATGCAACATAGTCTGCTTTGGCGGCAAACTGCGGCCGGTAGGCGGCCTTGATCTGCCGGGCCGCCGCCCCATTGTCCCAGAGCAGATCGATCAGGGTCATGGCGAAGGCTTTTGCGGGCAGCAGGTAGGCCATCTCTTCATCGCAGAGGGCAAAGTCCTTGCTGTGGGCCGTTCCGGAGTAGCCCCCGGTGGAGACGTGCATGAAGGGCATCACGGAACTGATGTCCCCCGCGTCGGTGGCGCCCATCAGTTCGCAGCCCAGAAGATTCCCTTCGGGGCCAAGAAGGGCTTCCCCGTTGAGGCCGAAGAGGCGGTTCAGTTCGGGGTTTTGGATCAGGGGCAGATAGCCGGGGGTTTCGATGATCTCCACTTGGGTGCCGACGGACAGGGCCGCCCCCTGGATTGCCCGGTTCACCTTTGCCGAAGCATCGGTTACAGCCGCTATGCTGCGGCCCCGGACATAGGTCTCCATCCGCACATCCGCGGGGACGATGTTCACCATGTCGCCCCCCTTGGTGATAATGGGATGCACCCGTATGCGGTCGCCGTCCTTGAAGGTTTCCCGCAGGGCGTTGATCCCCATGATGGCCAGGGCCGCCGCGTTCAGGGCATTGACGCCGTTCCAGGGTTCAGCCCCGGCGTGGGCCTCCTTCCCGATAAAGTGGACGATCTTGCCCAGAAAACCGGAGCTGTCGCAGGAGAGCAGGAATTTGCGCTCCCTAAGGCCGGCGTGGGAATGGATCATCAGGCCCATGTCCACATCGTCCAAAACCCCCAGGCGGATGAATTCCTGCTTGCCCCCAAAAAAGACTATCTTCCCCTCCTGCCGGAGCCGTTCACGGTACTCCAGCTCCACATATTCCTCCGCCGGAACTGCGGCAAATACCGCCTGCCCCCCCAGCCGATCCATCAGGGGCACAAGGGCCATGGCGGCCCCCAGCATGGCGGCGATCTGGGAGTTGTGCCCGCAGGAGTGGGCCGCGCCGGTATCGGAATCGGCCCGGGGGTGCAGGGGACAGACCACCGCGTCCAGTTCGCCCATCACCATAATCCGGGGCCCCGGATTGTTCCCGGCCGCCGCCTTGACGCCGGTGATGGCGAGCCCCTCCTCGCAGTTCAGCCCAAGCCCCTTAAGGGTATCCGCAACCAGGCGGGATGTTTTGCGTTCCTTGAACCCCAGTTCGGGGTTGTTGAATATTTCGTTGCCAATGGCCCGTATCTTTTCCGCATTTTGGTCGATTGTTTCAATCGCACGGGCTTTCAGTTCTTCCCTGGTCATACCGGCTCCTTAGGGATAAGAGTATACTTGATATCTATCCATTTTGTGCAGAGCCCGGTAAAATTACCCCATGGAAAGGGATATAATCTCGGCAGCCATGGGTGAGAGCCCCTTTGATCTGGCCATTCGCAATGTGCAGCTGGTAAATGTACTTACCGAAGAAATCTATCCCGCAGACATAGGAATCGCCGGCGGCACATTCGTCTACGTTGGTCCTTTCAAGAGCGAACATTCCGCCGCAGAAACCATTGACGCCGGGGGGATGTTCGCGGTTCCCGGTTTTATTGACAGCCACATGCACATCGAAAGCAGCATGATGACCCCGGCGGCTTTTGCCGAGGCGGTGGTTCCCCTGGGAACCACCACGGTTGCGGCGGACCCCCACGAGATCGGCAATGTGCTGGGCAAGGCGGGGGTACGGATGCTCTGCGAAATGTCCCGGAACCTGCCCCTGGAAGTGCATGTGATGGCCCCCTCGACCATACCCTCCGCCCCGGGCTTCGAGACCTCCGCGGTGGAAATTGACGGCGGCGATGTGGCCGAAATGCTGGGCTACCCCGGCGTGCTGGGCCTGGGGGAAGTGATGGATTTTAACGGGGTTATCGCGGGGGACAAAAAGCTGATGGGGATCATCGCCGCCGCGAAACAGGCGGGGGTCCTCCTCGACGGCCACGCCCCCCTGCTCAGGGGCAGGGAACTGCAGGCCTTTGCCGCCTCCGGCATTGACTGCGATCATACCTACATGGACAGCGATACAGCCCGGGAAAAACTCCGCTATGGTATGTGGATACAGATACAGGAACGCTTTCTTTCAAAGGAGCTGATGCAGTTCCTCGCCGCCTGCCCCGTGCAAAACCGCATCACCCTGGTCACCGATGATGTGCCCCTCACCCGGCTGGCCTCCCGGGGTCACCTCAATTCCCTGGTCCGCAAAGCAATAGCCCTGGGGCTGCCGGCCCAAAAGGCGATCCGGTATGTGACGATCAATCCCGCGGACCGGCTGCGGCTGTACCGCAGCGGGGCCATAGCCCCGGGACGGCAGGCGGATATGCTCCTCCTGTCCGGCCTGGAAGAGGCGGCGGTAGAAAAGGTGTTTGTCCGGGGAAAGCTTGCGGCGGAAGGGGGCCGTATGCTGGCCCCGGTTGCGGTCAATAAATTTCCCCTGGAAGCCTATACCACCATGAAGATACGGCCCCTGTCCGCAGCGGACTTTGTCATCCCCGCCGGGGGCGCGGGAGGAATGGATTGCGCCGCCATCAATACCCCTGGCGCTGCCATCAATACCCCCCGCGCTGCGTCGGCGCTGGTAAACGCCATCGAACAGGACGGCAAGACCTCCCGCACCAAAGGTGTTTTACGGCGCTGCAATATTGAAAAGGGCGTCCTCGTTCAGGGCGAGCTGGTAAAGATGGCGGTCTTTGAGCGTCATACCGGCAAGGCCGGAAGAAGCATAGCGCTTCTTGCCAACCTCGAAAAATTTCAGGGGGCCATGGCTAGCACCTATGCCCACGACTGCCACAATCTGGTGGTCTACAGTTCCAACGATGATGACGCGGTTCTGGCGGCGAATAAGGTCATTGCGATGGGAGGCGGGGTCTCCGCATATCTGGCGGGGAAGGAACTCTGCGCCATAGCCCTGCCCATTGCGGGCATCCTCTGCGCCGACAAGCTGGAAACCCTGTCGAAAAAGTTTGCTTCCCTGCTTGACGCCGCAAAGGTCATGCAGCTGAACCACGCGGAGCCCCTGACTTTCCTCACCCTCATGGCCCTGGCGGTTTCCCCGGAGATCAAACTTACCGACAAGGGATTACTCGATGTGATCCACAAACGTTTTATACCCCTTATTGAAGAAATTCCGGGGACCTGCGCCGAGGCCGAAAGCCGGGGTTCTCCTCCGGAGGAGCCGGTACGAAAGAAGTAACCGGGTGAGAATTTATTTCTCACCGGGGCCGTCATCTTTTTTACCGGAACTGCCGCCCCGGTCCTCCGGATTCTGCCGCCCCTCCGGGGGAAGCGCTGAAAGTTCCGGATTCCCCCGCCGCTCCCCGTCCTGATCCTGCCGCCGGTCCCCCTGGTTTTGCCGGCGGTCGTTGTGACGGCGGTCCTCTCCGATCAGGGGTTCGTCCCTCCGGCGGCGATCGGTATTGCTGCGGCGGTCGGCGTTTCTGCGGCGATCCGGCAGCCGGCGGCGTTCATTGTCCCAATGGGATGTATTGTTCTGCCGGCGGTCGGAACTGCTGCGGCGCTCTTCCGACATACGGCGTTCGCCGGAGCTCCGGCGTTCCTGCCTGCGGAGGTCAAAAAGCCGCCCCGCCAGAGAGACAAGGGAAAATTCTCTCCGCCCCAAAAGGCCTTTTGGCCGGGAGATCATGACAATTATCAGAATAAGTGCATAGATAAGGATGCGGCATTCGCCAAGGATACGGAACACAGTAACACTGTTGCCGCTAAAGGCCGCCTTGAAAATTTCCGGCAGGAAGGTTAATGCGTAGGAGGCGGTCACCGCGCCGGTGAGGGAACCTAAGCCCCCAAAAACCGCATAAATCAGGTAGTCCAGGCTTTTTGTAAAGGAAGCCATGCCGGGTTCAATAAAGCCCGTGACAAGAGCATACAGACAGCCCCCCAGACCGGCAATAAAGGCGGCAATGACAAAGGCCCCCAGCTTGTAGCGGAATATGGGGATGCCGTAGGAATTGGAGGCGATCTCATCTTCCCGTATCGCGGCAAGGGTCCGGCCATGGGAAGATTTAAGAAAAATCCGCAGTAATACTAACATGAGCGCAAGAACCGCCGTAACGGTAAGAAAGGAAAGGGCCGGGTATGGGGCAAGGGACTTTTCAAATTGCCTGCCCCCGGCGCATCCGGCAAGGAGGATGCGGACAATTTCACCAAAGCCCAGGGTCACCATGGCAAGGTAATCCCCGGAAAGCTTTAGCGCGGGAATTCCCAAAAGGCATCCCAGGCCGGCGGTCAAAAGGCTTGCCAAAACCACGCTGAGGCTCAGGGGCAGCCCCAGGTCTGCGGCAAAGAACACAAAACCGTAGGCCCCAATCCCCATAAAGGCAGCCTGCCCCAGGGAAAGGAGCCCCGTAATCCCGGTGATCACATGGATGCTTACCGCGAGGATCGCGTTCACCCCGGCCATGGTAATAAGCCGGGCGGCAGATGGATTGATAAGGCCGGAGCGGATCAGCAGAGCGGGGATTCCCACTGCGGCGATAAGCCCCAGGGCGCTGATCCCCAGATTGCGGAACAGGCTTTTCCGGGCCAGGCTGCCCCGGACCGCCATATTCCCGGAGGCCTCCGGTCTGCGGCTTCGGTTAAGCATTTATGTTCCCCCCGCGCCGGTTCTTCCCCAAAAGCCCCGAAGGGCTGATCAAAAGAACGATGATCAGGATGGTAAAGGGGATACCCTCAACATAAGCGGGGGAAATAAAGGCCCCGGCCAGGGCTTCCGCCACGCCCAGGATCAGGCCCCCCAGCATGGCCCCCGGAACAGAGCCGATGCCCCCCAGCATGGCGGCGGCAAGGGCCTTAAGCCCCGGCATGGCGCCCATGGCGGGGCTCAGCTGGGGATGGACAAAGGCATAGAGTATCCCCCCCGCGGCGGCCAGCGCGGAGCCCAGGGCAAAGGTAAAGGAAACAACAACATTCACCGGAATACCCATAAGGCCGTAGGCGCTCCGGTCCCAGGTAAGCGCCCGGATGGCCTTTCCCCATTTGCTGCATCTCATAACAACAGTGAAGAGGATCATCAGCGCGGCGGAAACCAGGATCACCGCAAGCCGGATATTGGAAACTGAAAAAATCCCAAAGGAAATCAGGTGTTCCGCGGGCCGGGGAAACTGCCGGGGAGCGCTTCCCATAAAGGGCAGAACCCGGGCGGCGTTCTGCAGGATCATGGAAACAGCGACGGCAACCACCAGGGAATTGAGCCGGGGAGCGCCCCAGAGGGGCCGGAAGGCGAGGCGCTCAATGAGGGTACCCAGAATTCCCCCAAGGGCCATGGCAAAAAGGAAGGCCAGGACCACCGAAGCGGGGGAAAGCCCCAGAGCGGAAAGGATAAAACAGGCGGCGTAGGCTCCAATCATCAGGAGGTCCCCATGGGCAAAGTTGATAACCATGATCACCCCGTAGATCATGGTATAGCCCAGGGCGATAAGGGCATAAACGCCGCCCAGGGAGACGCCATCGATCAGCTGCTGCAAAAAAACAAACACTTCCATTCTCCTCTGCCTATTTTATCGGCAGATACTTCCGTAACTGGATCAATACATCCTCAAGATTCAGGGGCTTCCCCACATGGCCGTTCATCCCCGCCGCAAGGCACTTTTCAACATCCTCTTTAAACACATTGGCCGTCATGGCGATAATGGGGATGGTCTTCGCATTGGGCGCCGGGGAAGCCCGGATAGCCCGGGTAGCCTCATAGCCGTCCATTTCAGGCATCTGGATATCCATAAAGATCATGTTGAAGGCATCCGGGGAGGCGTTGAAGATCCTCACCGCCAGATCGCCGTTTTCCGCACATTCAACCGAAATCTTCGTCGGTTCCAGCAGGGAAAGCACAATCTCCCGGTTGATTTCCACATCCTCCACCAGAAGGATACGGTACCCCGCAAAGTTGTCCGCCGGCGCCGCCTGATCATTCGCAGCGGCCCCGGAATTTTCACCCGCCCCATCCTGAGCCGTACCGGGGCTGTCCAAAGACCCCTTCCCGATTTTGAGGGGCGCCGTAAAGGTAAAGACAGAACCCTTGCCCGGCTCGGATTCCACCCAGATAAAGCCCTTCATCATTTCTACAATCCGTTTGGAAATGGCAAGCCCCAGGCCGGTGCCGCCGAATTTCCGGGAGGTGCTTGAATCGGCCTGCTGGAAGGAAGAAAAGAGCCGGGCCTGCTGCTCCGGACTTATGCCAATGCCCGAATCGGTAACGCTCACCCGGATGGTACAGGCCCCGGAGGAATCCGGGGAGTCTGTTGATCCCTTTGCGCCATTCTCTTCCAGAACAGCTTCAAGTTCTATGGTTCCATGCTCGGGGGTAAATTTTACCGCATTGGAAAGGAGGTTGGTGATCACCTGAGAAAACCGCAGGTCATCCCCGATTAACACAGGGGGAATATCCTTATCAATAGTAATGGTAAAAGTCTGATGCTTCTCTTCAACCCGGAAGTTGATCACGCTGGATGCTTTTTGGATCATCTTCTCAAAATTGAATTCCATTATGGAAAGTTCAAACTTGTTGGCTTCAATTTTTGACATGTCAAGAATATCGTTGATAACCCCCAGCAAATGGGCGGAGGCTTCTTCAATTTTTCCCAGACAGTATTCCTTTTTTTCTATATCCGGGGCGGCCTTCCCGATGGCGGTCATGCCGATGATGGCGTTCATGGGGGTACGCATCTCGTGACTCATGTTGGCAAGGAAATCCCCCTTGGCCCGGCTTGCCTTTTCAGCCTGTTCCAGGGCGGCGTTCCGTTCCCGTTCCCGCAGGTCCCGGATAGCCGCCCCCGCAATAACGCTGCTCACGGCGTTTACCAGCTGCCGGTCGCTGTCGGTCCAGGTCCGGTACTGCAGGCATTCTTCAATACTCATCACCGCCCAGAACTTGCCGTCCACATAAAGGGGGGCCATAATAAATGATTTTACCTTCACGGATTCCATAACGCTGTACCGCTTGTCCTGCCGGACATCATTACAGCAGATGATGGGAATATCCCCGAATTGGGGCTGGATCAGCGGAAAACTGTTGATAATATCGTCGAGCCCCTCGGTAACCGGCGCAGCAGCAATGTTACTGTCGGCGCACCAGACATAGGCCGCATCGCTTGACGCGGAATCGGTTTCCGCAATTCCGATAAGCAGCCGGGTAGCCCCCATAAATTCCCCGGTAATTTTTAAGGCATCGTTGATCAGGGAAGAGGTGTCCCTGGCGGAAATAAAACTCCGGGCCAGCTCCGACATCAGCTCTTGCTGTTTGAAGCGCCGCTCAAAGGCCGCCTCTTTTTTGTTGTAAACAAAAAAGCTTATGAACCCTTCTACAATAATAAAAATGATAGATATGAGCAGTATTACTGAAAGAACACGGCTGTTATTCCGGGCCAGAAGGAGCTGGTCATCGGGAATATCTATCCCCGCCAGGGCGATTATCTCTCCGGCCCTGTTAAACATCGGCGCGTAGGCAGTAATCAGCCCCTCGTAGCCTGTTGTATACTGCCCCACTCCGGTAACCACAGCCCGGCCCTCTGTGAAGACCTGCAGAATCTCCGGTTCCGCAACCGGCTCCGGGGGGCTCGCAAGGTTCACATCCGTTCTGTTGTCCGGATCATTATCCGCAATGTATTGAATTTCACCCTGATCGTTTATCCGGAAATAATAGGCATAGAGTACCCGGTGTTCATCTCCAAAGGCAAAAAGCCGGTTCCGTATATCCCTAAAGAGGGGTTTCTCTATATCCCCGGGAACAAGCAGTTCCCCCAGTTCTTCCTCCGTAACCAAATGGGTAAGCGCCCGGCTTGCGGAAAGGATCCGTTCTTCAATACTTTCTTCCAGATATTTGGAAATGGAATTTACCAGAAAACCGGTATAGATCGATACAAACAGTACCACCAGGGCGGCCGCGGAAAAGAGAATAACAGCAAAGTTGCCGCTTAGTTTTTTTTTAATATCGGGCATGATAACCAATAATCGGTAATGAGGAACGAACAGTGGGTAATTTTGTTGTTTCAGAAATACTACCCATTACCCACTCCCCATTACCGTTGTAAAGTTTAGCTTTAACCAAACTTCGCAATCGGCACAAAGGTGTCGGCCTTGAGGGCCGCGCCGCCGACCAGTGCGCCGTCGATGTTTTCCTTGGCCATCAGCTGCGCCGCATTGTCGGCCTTTACGGACCCGCCGTACTGGATGATGATCTTCGCCGCAGCGTCAGCGCCGTAGAGTTTCCCTATCACCTTGCGGATATACGCGTGGATGGCGTCGGCGTCTTCCGGGGTGGCGGTCTTGCCGGTCCCGATGGCCCACACCGGCTCATATGCTATGGTAATTTTGGACAGCTCCGCCGCCGATACTCCCTCAAGGCCCTTCACGGTCTGGGTTTCGCAGACCGCTTCGGCCTTGCCCGCTTCCCGTTCTTCCAGCAATTCCCCCACGCAGAGGATCACCTCAAAGCCGTGCTTAAGGGCCAGCTTTACCTTCTTGTTGATCAGCTCATCATCTTCTTTATACACATGCCGCCTTTCGCTGTGCCCCAGGATCACCGCCTGGACCCCCAGGTCCTTCAGCTGCAATACCGAAACTTCCCCGGTATGGGCTCCCTGCTCCTCGGACGCCACGTCCTGGGCCCCCAACAGAATGTTGGTTCCCTTCACGATAGCGGCCACGGTCTCAAGGGCCGTAAAGCTGGGCGCCACCAGGTACTTGTGTTTCCCGTCCTTCAGCTGGGTAACCAGGGCTTTGGCCAATTCCGCCGCCTCGGAGCGGGTCTTGTGCATCTTCCAGTTTCCCGCAATGTAATAATTTCTGCTCATAATTTCTCCTTAATAAACATATTCAAAATAATAATATTAACCACAGAGGACACAGAGAGAAGACACAGAGTTCACAGAGAAGAAGGAGAATAAAATTTTAATTCCCCTCTGTGTTCTCTGTGAAACCTCTGTGCCCTGGAACCTTCGGTTCCTTTTTTTTCTCTACCCCCGGGTAACTTCGATGCCCGGCAGCTTCTTGCCTTCCAGCAGTTCCAGGGATGCGCCGCCGCCGGTGGAGACGTGGCTCATTTTGGAGGCCAGGCCGAATTTGTTCACCGCCGCCACGGAGTCGCCGCCGCCTACCACGGTGATGGTTCCCCGGCCGGTGGCGTCCGCTACCAGATGGGCCACCTGTTCGGTGCCCTTGGCAAAGGCGTCGAATTCAAAAACACCAACCGGGCCGTTCCACACGATGGTCTTGGCCCTGGCAAGTACTTCCCTGTACTTGGCTACGGTCTTGGGGCCCACGTCCAGGCCCATAAGATTGTCGGGAAGGTCCGGACTATCAACCGCTACGGGCTTCGCATTGGCGTCAAAGGCTTCTGCGCCCACCTGATCCACCGGCAGAACAATTTCCACTCCCTGTTTTTTCCCGGCCTCAAGGATACTCCTTGCGGTATCAAGCTGATCATCCTCAACCAGGGATTTACCAATTTTGTGGCCCTGGGCCTTGAGGAAAGTATAGGCCATGCCCCCGCCGATCACCAAGGCGCTGGCGTTTTTCAGCAGGCTTTCCAGCACCGCAATCTTGGAGGAAACCTTGGCCCCGCCGATGATGGCAACCAGCGGTTTCTGGGGATTGGTGACGATGGGTTCCAGATAGTTCACCTCTTTTTCCATCAGGAAGCCCGCCACCGAAACCGGCACAAACTTGGCAATGGAAGCGGTGGAAGCGTGATCCCGGTGGGCGGTGCCAAAGGCGTCGTTCACGAAGATGTCGCCGTAGGACGCCAGCTCCTTCGCCAGCTTGTCCCGGTCGGCCGCCTCCTTGGCGGTCTCTTCCTTGTGGAACCGGGTGTTTTCCAGCATGATCACCGTGCCCTCACTCTGGCCGTCGATAAAGGCCTTCTTGCCGTAATCCCCGTCTTCCCCGGCAAAGACCACGGGCTTGCCCAGCTTTTGCGCCAGGTATTCCGCCACAGGCTTCATCCGGTGCTTGCCCGCGATATATTTGGCCTCGTCAAAGGTCTTACCGTCTTTTTCAGCCTTTTCCCTGGCCTTTTTGGAGTCCTTGGAGGGGTCCCCCAGGTGGCTCATCAGAGTCAGGGTTTTAACTCCCTGGTCCAGGATGTATTTGATGGTGGGAATCGCCGCAGTGATCCGGGTATCGTCCTGCACCACCCCGTCCTTCATGGGCACGTTAAAATCCACCCGCATGATGACCCGCTTGCCCTTAAGGTCTGCGCTTTTTACTGTCTTAATCATCTTAAACCTCCGAACCTAATATTTTTACCACAGAGTACACAGAGGGAAGAACACAGAGTTCACAGAGAAAATTAGGAGAAAAAAATTATCAATCCCTTTCTTCCTCTGTGTCCTCCGTGTTAACTCCGTGTCCTGAAACCTTCGGTTTCTTGTGGTTTCTCTTCCTCTTCTTCCTTCCTTGAAGTAAAAAAGCCCCGCCCTTAGCGGGTCGGGGCCTTTCGTTCATACCGATAATACCGGCTTATTTCTTTGAATCAATGTACTTGAGCAGATCCACCACCTTGTTGGAGTAGCCCCACTCGTTGTCGTACCAGGAAACCACCTTGAAGAAACGCTTTTCGCCCTTCAGGTTGTTCTGCAGGGTGGCAAGGCTGTCGTAAATCGAGGTGTTGGAGTTGTGGATGATGTCGGTGGAGACAATTTCCTCGTCCGCATAGGACAAGATACCCTTCAGGTAGCTCTGGGAGGCCTTTTTCAGGGCCCCGTCGATTTCTTCAATGGAAGTATCCCTGGTCGCCCTAAAGGTCAGGTCCACCACGGAGCCTGTGGGGGTGGGAACCCGGAAACTCATACCGGTGAGCTTGCCCTTGGTGGAGGGAAGCACTTCCCCAACCGCCTTGGCGGCGCCGGTGGTGGAGGGAATGATATTGACCGCCGCAGCCCGGCCACCCCGCCAGTCTTTCTGGGAAACGCCGTCCACGGTCTTCTGGGTCGCCGTATAGGAATGGATGGTGGTCATAAGACCGGTCTCAATCCCGATGCCTTCCTTAAGGATAACATGAACCAGGGGCGCCAGACAGTTGGTGGTGCAGCTGGCGTTGGACACCACATGGTGCTTAGCAGGGTCATATTCTTCGTTGTTAACGCCCATAACAATGGTTTTGATGGGCTTGGACTCATCCGCGGACTTGCCGGGGGCGGAAATAATGACCTTTTTGGCCCCGCCTTCGATGTGGCCGTAGGCTTTTTCGTTGGTATAGATACCGGTGGACTCGATTACATAGTCGATCCCCAGGTCTTTCCAGGGCAGCTGCGCCGGGCTAAGCCCCTTACCGGAAAGGCACTTGATTTTATGGCCGTTTACCACCAGAACATCTTCCCCCTCGGTGCCGATATCCGCTTTCATCTGGCCCTGGGTGGAATCGTATTTAAGCTGATAGGCGAAGTACTTCGCATCGGTGGAAATATCCACCACCGCTACCACGTCAATCTTGTCCTTCCCAAGAAGCCCCTGTCCCACAAGAGCCTGAAACACCAGCCGGCCGATGCGGCCGAACCCGTTAATTGCTACTTTCATATGAACCCCCATATCGATAGTTTTATAATGAATAGACTAGCGAAAAGAAGGAAAATATACAAGAGGGTCTTTGGGAAAGCGGTCTAAAGTCTGCTTTTCCCCTTAAATCTAAGGCTGTGGTACCGAAAACACATCCTGGAGCTTAATTTTACAGCCCGGCAGAACCGAAACAGGCGCTTCTTCGGTTGCATCATACACCGTAGTCACATATTGACCGGCTTTTAAAATATGAATCTCCACGGTCTTTTGATTAGGGTCCACAATCCAATATTCCCGCACCCCTGCGGCGAGATATTTCCGAAATTTCACAATTCGGTCGCGCTGGGTATTAGAGGGGGATAAAATTTCAATAACCAAATCCGGCGCACCCTTGCAGCCACGATCATCCAGTTTGGAATGATCGCAGACAACCACAATATCAGGTTCTACCACGGTATCATCACTCAGATCCTCTTTGGGAAACAGCCTGACCCCGAAGGGGACCGGGTATAGTTTACAGGGCTTCCCTTTCAAAAACGCCCATAACTGACCATGCAGTTCCGAGTTGATTTCCTGGTGGAATCTGGCGGGAGGGGACATTAAATAGACTTCCCCATCAATAATTTCGGCCCGAAGATCCTCATCCCATTCCAGCATATCCGCATAGGTATAGTGCTGATCCTCGTATAAATTATAATCCAATGCGCTTGACGACATAACAAACCTCTTTTATTGGGTCCCAAAAGGCGCCAGGCGCCGTTTCCCTATCCCTAGTATACCCCAAACAAGGCGTATAGCAAAGCATAAGTCCAATCAATGCAGAGGAATATACATCCATAACCACCGGAAGGAATAAGGCGGTGGGGGAATGATAATCAGGGCAGCATGGCTTTTAAGGCTTTTTCGTCGAAGCCTGCAATTACTTTTGCGGCGCTGCCTTTCCCTTCCCGTACCAAAGGTGTTTTGTAAAGCCGGGGATTGGCGAGGAGTTCTTCCCGGGCATCGTAGTCCATGTAAGAAAGACCCCGTTCTTTCGCAGCGGCGCTGTTCATATCAAGCAGGGCTTCAAAGCCGGCATTAGCGCCGCCCAGGGCCGGGTTATGCGCAAGGGCCAAGCTGCCCGACAGGACAGCCGCCATATCGTCCAGTTCACCGGGGCTGGGGGGCTTTACGGTTAAATCACGGAACTGTACTTCCACCCGCCGCTCCTTGAAAAAGCGGAGGGCCTTTTGGGTGTCTTTGCATTTTGGGGTACCGAAAATTTGGATCATGGGTTTATCAGAAAATATAGCCGATACTGTTTTTCTTGCATATTTTAGCCAGATCGCCGTCATTGGTTACCAATATGCCGCTGTTCCTGCGGGCTATTACCGCATAATACATATCGTATACGGGATGATTGTTTTTTATACCCTCCGCAAAGGCTTCTTTCCAGATTTCTTTTGAATTGATGAAGATATCAATTAAATTGATTCCTCGTTCTATATATTGATTGCATTCATCAAAAGTCAAAAGCTTTGCCCGGTAATATTTCCAAAGGGTGTTTGATAATTCTGAAACATACAGATCCGGCGCAAGCCGCAATGAGGCGGTTTGCAACAGGGTGTTAAATTTTTCCCCCTTGGGGTTTTTCATGAGCACTTCCATTGCGCCGCAGACATCAAGCACCGCTACCATGATTTTAACCTCTGGTTTTATCTATTTCTGTCTTCCCGGATAAGTTTAACATAATCAACGGCCTTGGCCGCTTCCGGAACTTCCGTGTTCTTGATTTCTTCCAAAATCCGTCTTACCCGTTCCTTATTGGATTCTTCCTGTCCAAAGGCTTTCTCCAATAAAACAATGGTTTGCTGCGCTATGGTCCGGTGTTCTTTTTTGGCAAACATGTTTATTTTTTCGTAAATATCCTCAGGACAATCCCTTACCTGTAATAACGGCATTTTAATCTCCTCATTGTAAGTATAGCATACATGTTAATACATTGTCATTGTTGAATTCATTAACCTGCCTATTCCCTACGCTAAGCTTGGCTATCAAGAAGGTCGTCTAACGTGGTAGGGGGAACTTTCATGGCATTTTCTAATAGCCGGTAAAATAACAAACCGCGTTTCGCAGATTTACGACGATTAAATGAGGCAGTTCCAAAATGTCAGATTTTGGAACTGCCCGTTACATCGTCAATTACCTTCATTCTTACCCGACCGAGCAATTTGCCTTTTACTTCAACTTGGTTCGCACCGGGAATGCCCCGTATCCCCGCCCGCTTTTGTGGGCAATGCATGCTATCTGCCTGCATGGTAGATTTGTTTTGGGGAAGCGCTTAATTCCCCGTTATTTTGCCGGGACGAAGCGGTATCCGGCGCCGGCGGACTCTACCTGGCCTATGGCGGGGTAAACCAGGTGCATTCCGGCGATGGGGACCTTGTTTTTGGCGGCATAGTCCAGGATCTGTCTGCGGGATGCGGCGGCGGCAATGGGGTCTGTGTCATAGGAGACGGATGTATCCGGCAGGGGGAACTGGATGCCCTGGACGTGCATTAAATCGCCCCAGATAAGGAGCTTTTCCCCGTTGGATTCCAGCAAAAACACCGTGTGCCCCGGGGTATGCCCAAAGGCCGCTGCCGCACGGATTCCCGGGAGGATTTCCGCTCCGCCGCTTATGCTGCCGGGGAGGAAGGTTTCTACTTTCGCGCCGTAGGGGGCAAGGGCGCTGCGGGCCCCGGCGTTGGCTGCGGTATCCACCCAGTAATCCCGTTCCTGTTTGGCAAGGTAGACCCTGGCCTTGGGGAAGAGGGGTTTGCCGTCTTTCTGAAGGCCGCCGATGTGGTCCCCGTGCATGTGGGTAATGAGCACCGCATCCACATCTTCAGGTTTTACCCCCAGCTGCTTCATGTTTTCAAAAATGGCGCCCCCAAAGCCGGTATCCACCACCACCGTATGACCGTTGCCCCGGACCAGGAAAGTATTGACCTCCGACTGATAGGTCCCATCGGGAAAATACTGCGCGATTTGGGCAGGGGTGGTCCCCAAAAGGATGGTTGGACGCCCGGCGCTCCGGGTTTCCACCAGCATGTTCACCTCAAAAACACCGGTTTTCCAGGTAAAAATCGAAGGGTCCGCCGCAAAGGCCCTTAGCGCCATGGAAGCCAAAAAAAGCCCCCCTAATATTCCGGATTTCATATACACCTCGATAAAAAAAGTAATATTATTATAATACATTTTGCTGTTTTTGTTAAGCTCAGTTGGATTTTCTACGAAAAATGGAGTATATTTCTTAAAAAGCGGCAAAAGCTGTTGAAAGCTGTTGAGCCCTTGGAACACACACCGGTTTCCGGTAAGATAGGGGAATGTCCCTGCTTAAAGTTTCTCCTCTTAAGGGTATCTACAAAGACGGCGCCAGGCCGGGACGTTTCCTGAGCGTTCTGGCCCTTTTCGGCATCAGCTACGGCCTGTACCGGGGTATTCAGGATAACTATCTGGCGGAAATTGTCCACATCACCAAATTTGAACGGGGGATCGTGGAATTTTTCCGGGAAATCCCCGGCCTTCTGGTGATGCTGATCCTGGCTGCAATGTACCGGTTCACCGAAACACGGGTTTTCAAAATCGGTTTTGGGGTGATGACCGCAGGCTTGGCGGGGCTCCTCCTCTCGGGGTGCATCGGCGGCGGCAGTCCCGGCAAGGCCATGGTGGTTCTCTTTATGGTGGTATTCAGCGCCGGGGAACACGTGATCATGCCGGTGCGGACCACCATCTCCCTTAACCTTGCGGCGGAAGGCAAGGGGGGCGCGTCCCTGGGGATCACCAGCGCCCTCAGCCACATCGGCAATATCGTGGGCTTTGTGGTGGTCACCGGCTACTTCTTCGTCCTTTCCCGGCTGGGCTTTGCCCGCAGCGATATCTTCCCCTTCAGGATTGTGTTTGCCGTTTCGGTGGCCCTGATGCTCGGCGCCTTCCTTACGGTTCTTGCCATGCAGGAATCAACGGCAAAGGTAAAACGGCGGCGTTTTTACTTTGCCCGTAAATTTCGCAAATACTACATGCTGGAAGTTTTCTACGGCGCCCGCAAGCAGATATTTCTCACCTTTGCGCCATACGTGCTGATCCTCCAGTACGGGGCGGACACTTCGATCATTGCAATGCTCCTGGGTATCTGCGCGGTCTTTGGGACCGTCTTTAGTCCCTTCATGGGAAAGCTCATCGACAAGCTGGGCTTCAAGTTCGTCATGGTCGCCGACACCCTAATCCTCATCGTGGTCTGCCTGCTCTACGGCTTTGCCCACCGGATCTTCCCGATCCACATCGCCTTTATCGTGGTTTGTGTAAACTACGTTTTGGATTCGATCATCTCCCTGGCCAGCATGGCAAGCAACGTGTACGTGCAGGCAATTGCGGACAGCCAGGAGGAGATCACCGCCACCTTAAGTACCGGCATCTCGGTAAACCACGTCATCTCGATTCTTATCGCCCTTTTAGGCGGCTATATCTGGCAGTCCACCGGCATTGAAATACTCTTTTCCCTCTCGGCCTTTTTGGGATTGCTGAACAGTATTTATGCGGCGACGATTAACAAGAATGAATTTGTAAAGAAGGCAGCTTAATCAAACTCAAAGGGCAGCCATTATTACGGCTGCCCTTTTAATTAGATTTTTTTATTTTGCGTTCGCAAAACGATCGTAGGCGGCTTGGGTAATTTCAACCACCCGCTTAAGGCCGATGGTATCCAGTTCCTTAAGGTAAGCGTCCCAATCCCGGTCAATGCCGCCGGAAGTGATCCACCGCACGCGGGTCTCGTCCACATACTGGAGCAGGGCCGTGTTGATGTCGTTAAGCTCCCTGGCTTCATCTATGGTGTAGATAAGCGGGGGAAGAACACTCTCCCGGGGAGGAGCATAGGGCTTGTATTGCAGCATGGCGTTGTAAAGCAGGTCCTGGAGGGTGAAGGGATCGGCGCTGGCTACACCCTTGTTGTCAAAAAAGTTGTAGTAGGGGTTGCGGTTCTGCCAATGGGACTTCTGCTCCGAGCCGTATACCAGAACGGCTTCAAAGAGGGCATCCCCGCCGTCAACCGCTTTCTTGCCCACCGGGTTGGGGATATAGTCCGTACCGGGTTCGCCCAAACGGCCGAACATGGAAATTTCTGATGAGAAGAAATAATCGCCAAGGCGGAAGGCCGCTTCGGGGTCCTTGCAGGTGCTGCTGATGACCCAGCAATTGGGGTTGTTAAAGAAGCCGTAAGCCTTGTAAGCGGCGTACTGGACGCCCTTGGGCCCTTTGATGGGCGGCACCACCACATAATCCCGGTAACGCCGGCTGTTGGCCATGTCGGCAATCGTGTTCGGACCACCCGCCGCTATGGTTCCCAGAATGGCAATATTGGGGGTCTCGAAGATCTGCTTAAGCTGGGCAGTATCCTGGGTATAGGAAGCGGCGTCAAGCAGGCCTTCCTTTACCAGCTCGTTCAAAAAGCTAATCCCTTCCTTGTACCCATCCTGGTTATAGATCGGGACAACCTTGCCCTGGGAAACATTGAACCGAATACCGGCAGTAGCATAGTACTCCTGGGGATATTGCATGAAGGCGTTCATGATAAAAGTATCCACCATGGTACCCCATCCGCCGGTAGCGCCGCCCATAAGGGGAATT
Organism: Spirochaetia bacterium; assembly: GCA_025997875.1. Lineage (GTDB taxonomy): Bacteria > Spirochaetota > Spirochaetia > Treponematales > Breznakiellaceae > BNUT01. The sequence goes on along the minus strand of BNVE01000071.1, from coordinate 3,035 downwards.
TCATCGGCCCTGCCGTTTCCGTTGGGATCACGGGTCTTAAAGGCCCGCAGAACAGTACGGAATTCCTCGGTGGTGGTGGGAACCTGGAGCCCAAGCTTGTCCAGCCAAACCTTGTTCATCCACATACGGGAGGAAAGATTATTCGGCTCCGCATCGGCGATATTGGGCAGGGCATAAATGTGGCCGTCAGGGGTGGTCATCATTTTGGTAAGTTCGGGGAATTGGGCCACCACGTCCTTGAACCACTTGGAAGAATTGGCGATGTAGTTATCCAGGGGGACAAATGCACCCTGGTCGGCATAGGCTACCACCAGGGAGGTGTCCATACCGCCCATGAAAACATCCGGGAGATTCTGCCCGGTGGCCAAAAGCAGGTTGAGCTTGGTGGTCTTATCCCGGGAAAGCACCAGGTCCCATTCAATTTTGACACCGGTCTGCTTTTCAAGGTACTTGGTCAGCTTGTTATCCACAAAATCGAGAACCTGGGGTTCCTGTTGATAAAAGATCTTCAGGGTAACCGGGTCCTTGGTAACGGGCAGCGTCCCCGGCGCCATACCGCTTAGGGCCTGGGCGCCGGAGGCCGCCGGGCTTTCCGCTTTCTTGCCGCAGCCCAAAGCCGTAAAAGCCAGGGCGGCGCAAACCGTGATGATAACAATTCGTTTCATATTTTCCTCCTGAAAATTTGTGAGCGGTTTAACTTAACCCTTTACCGCGCCGCTTAAGGCGCCTTTAACAAAATGCTTTGCCACAAAGGGATAGGCGATCATGAAAGGAACGGTGGACACCACAATAAGCGCGTACTTGAGAAGATCCGCCAGACCGTATTTGGAGGCCGCCAACTCCGGGTCGAACACCGACGAAGGATCAATCATATTCATGACCAGAATTTCCCGCAGGATAATCTGGAGCGGGAATTTGGCCCGGTCGGAAAGGTAGATAAAGGCGTTAAAATAGGCGTTCCAATGACCTACCGCATAGTAGAGGGTAAGCACCGCAAGAATAGGCTTTGACAGGGGAAGTACCACATTGGCAAGAAAACGGATATGGTTACAACCGTCCATGGAGGCGGATTCATAGAGCTCCTCGGGGATGTTGCTCTGAAAAAAGGTGCGGCAGATGATAAGGTTGAACACCCCGATTGCGCCGGGCATGAGCATGGCCCACCGGGTATTCACCATGTGCAGCTTCTGCATGAGCATGTAATCGGGGATCAGGCCCCCGGAGAAGATCATGGTAAAGGTGAACAGGAACATGAGAATGCCCCGGAATTTCATCTTTGGCCGGGAAAGGGGATAGGCGGCAAGAACCGTCATCACCAGATTGATAAGCGTACCGGCTATCATGTAAAAGAAGGTATTTTGAAACCCGGACACAATCATCGGATACTCAAACGCCGTCTTGTATCCTTCAAGGGAAAAATCCACCGGCCACAAAACCACCCGGCCCGTTGAAACGGCGCTGCCGGAACTGAATGACGAACTGACTATGTACACCAGGGGATAGAGGACCACCAGGAATGCCAAAAACAACAGGGTATCATTTACCGCATAAAAGACCCGGTCACCCTTTGACTGCCCGACTTTAATGCCTGTTTTCACCTTCATCACGAATTCACCCCGCCTACCATAAACTCGTCTCGCCCCATTTGGCGGCAATCGAATTCACTATCATTATCAATATCATGTTGACTATCGAATTGAAGAGGCTGATGGTGGTGGAATAGGAAAAATCCGCCGCCGCCTGGGCAAGACCAACCTTGTAGGCATAAGTGGAAATGATCTCCGAAGAACTGATATTCATCAAATTCTGCATCAGGAAGGCCTTTTCAAACCCAATGGCCATGATACGGCCCGCATCCATAATAAGCAGAACAATGGCGGTTGGGATAATACAGGGGATATCGATGTAGAGCATCCGCTTGAAGCGGCCGGCGCCGTCTATCATGGCGGCCTCGTGGAGGTCCATGTTGACACTGGACAGGGCGGCCAGGTAGATAATGGTACCCCAACCGCAGTTCTGCCAGACATTTGACCAGACGTACATGTGATAGAACCCTGTCCGGGATGCCATAAAATCCTGGGCGGTTCCGCCCAGCGCCACAATCAACTTGTTGATAAGCCCCACATGGGGGTTGGCAAACTGCATGATCATACCAACCAATACGACGGTTGATATAAAGTGGGGCATATAGGTTATCATCTGGACCGATTTTTTGAACTTTGAGTGCAGACTGTTGTGCAGGGCCAGGGCCAATATGATGGGAAAGGGGAAACTGACCAAAAGCTGATAGAAGCTGACGATCAGGGTATTTTTGATGATCCGGGGAAACATATAGTTGCGGAAAAGCTTGGTGAAGTTGGCAAACCCAACCCATTTGCTCCCCCAAACGCCGTCAATAGCGCGGTAACTGCGGAAGGCAATTTGCGCCCCGTACATGGGCCAATATTTAAACAGGATAAGCCAGGCAAAAGGAATAAGGATAATGAGCCAAAGCTGATAATTCTGCTGCCAGACCCGCTTGAGCTCCCCCGGCCTCTTTTTTGACCCGGATTTTGATACGATACCCAACGCCTTCATACGGTCCCCACTAACATGCTTTTGGACTTGTATACCAGTATATCCTGTTAATGGGGAAAGTCAAGTAAAAATTAAAATTCAATTCCATTTAATTGAGCCGTGGTTAAATTTGGAATGGTTGCTTATATGATTTTTTTACGCGAAATATGACTTTTATGCAAAAAATCCTTGATAATAAATTATTAATGTGATAATATTTAGGTGTGTACTTAAAGGTCTTAATGTCTTTATTCCTTTTAAATGCATAAAAAGGAGAAATTGTATGAAAAGACTACTTGACAAGAAGCGGCGTTCTACAGTATCATTTACCCCCCCCCCCCGTTCAGGGCTTAAACTAAGGTTCCTTATCGCCTTTATTGCGGCGCTGGCCCTTGCAGGCTGCGGACGGGAGAAGCCCACTCTTAAACCCCATCCCCCCCCCATTACTCCCTTTCCCGTTTTCTCTTTGAAAAAAAAAA
>BNVE01000070.1 GCA_025997875.1 Spirochaetia bacterium | reverse complement strand
GAATGAGGCCGTGGCCGGCGGCGGAGTGGTTGTAAATGGCGGCGTGTTTTCCATGCAGGCCGGTTTCATTACCGGGAATAAGTGCCTTAAAGCCGGCGGCGGGGCGTATGTGGCTGACAGCAGCTTTACCATGAGCGGAGGAACTATCTCCGGTAATACGGTTGATACTAATTACGGTGATGGCGGGCAGGTCTTTCTCGACGGGGGCAGCTTCCGGATGACTGCGGGGATTATCGGGGGCGATACCTTCCCCACAGCCGCTGTTATTAATACCGCTCATGCCAAAGATGGCGGCGGGGTCTACGTGGATAAGGGCGGCGCTTTTACCATGACCGGGGGAGAAATCCGGAACAATTTCGCTGCCGGGAACGGCGGCGGAATCTACATGGGCGTCAATGACAGCAATGGCGACGGTACAGGCACAGCTAACCGTATCAGTATCGAAAATACGGCGTACATTCACCATAACAGGTCATATACCCAGGGCGGCGGAATCTTCGCCAAGCAGGCCGCCACCGGGGAAATCGGGGGCTTCTTAACCATGAGCGGGGGAACCCTCGCCGACAATGTGGCGTCCAGCAATCCTGCCAGCTCCATTTCCGGCGACTACAGCGCCGGCGGGCAGGTATTTTTCACCGGCGACACTTTCACCATGTCCGGGGGAATCATCGGGGGTACTGCTTTGCCGACCCACACTATTTATCACGCACTGTCCGGCGCTGGGGTGCTTATTGGAGACAGCAGCTTTATCATGAGCGGGGGAGAGATCCGGTACAATTACGCTATCCGCGTTGGCGGTGGAATTTTCGTAGATGCGTCAGTGAACCTTGCGGAAATCAAAGGTACGGCGAACATTCACCATAACAAGACAAACAATTCAGGCGGCGGCCTTTGCGTCTATGGACCGGTTACTTTTAGCTCGGGGACAATTCATGAGAATTCTGCCAACGCCGACGGGGGCGGGGTGTATGTAGATGGCAATACCTTCACCATGAGCGGCGGCTCCATCACCGAAAACAAGGCCAACGCCGACGGGGGCGGGGTGTATGTAGATGCCGGCAGCCTCACCATGAGCGGTACTTCCTCCATCACCGGAAACAGGGCCAATGATGACGGCATCGGCAGTGGCGAAGGAGGCGGGGTGTATAGAAACAGCGGTACCTTTAGCCAGGGCAGCGGGACTGTTTCCGGCAATACGCCGGACGATATCAAGCCGTAAAAATGAGGTTTACCATGAAAAAGACCGTATCCATAAGCCGCCTGTTACTGCCTCTCGTCCTTCTGTGCGGCCTGAGCGCGGGCCTTATCGGCGGCTGTGAGTATTTCAACCTTTCCCTTGAAGAATTTGCCAAACGGCAGGCCGAACTTGCCGCGAAAAAGGACGGGGGGCCCTCAGTCCCGGGCGAAAACCCGGGCGAGGAAGCGGACCTGGCGGGACCGCCCCCGGGGGTGGTACTGCCCCCGTCGGTAGATCCCGCTTTGGCAAAGGCGCGGCTCTGGGGCGTCGATTTTGCTTCCCTCAGGGACGCCCTTGACTTTGCAAACCAGTGGGCTCTGGCGGCGGGAAGGCCGGAAATTACCCTGCTGCGGGATATCGATCTGCCGGAAACCGGGGCAACGGGATATACCATCAGCAAAAACATCAAACTAATAGCCGATAGCGGGGGGAAGACCATAACCCGAAGAAACACCCCTGCCCCGTTCACGGATAGCCTCTTTACCGTGGCAAGCGGCTGGTCCCTGGAACTGAGGGGCCCCAACAGCCTTACCCTTGACGGCAATTATGAAGGAAGCGGCCTGACTGCCCATGCCCCCCTGATTACAGTACAGGGAAATTTTACCATGAGCGGCAGTGCGGTAACCCTGAGGGGTAATACCAATGACAGGAACCTCAATTTCAACAGTGATATCAACAATGTGGGCAGCGGGGTGTATGTAGAGGGCGGCGCTTTTACCATGAACGGCGGTTCCATCATTGGTACTCCCGCCAAATCCAGTTCCGGGGTGTTTATCCGGAGCGGCAGTTTTACCATGAACGGCGGTTCCATCAGCGATAATTCCAACGAGGGCTACGGGGTAGTTCTGTTCAGCGGCGGTTTTACCATGAACGACGGTTCCATTGGGGGGAATAACTCCATGGGGGTGATAATTGTCAACGATAGCTTTACCATGAACGGCGGTTCCATTGCCCATAATTGGTCCGAATCGGGCGCCGGGGTGCTTATGATCGACGGTGAGTTTACCATGAACGGCGGCTCCATCACCGATAATCTTGCCTGGTATGGCGCCGGGGTGGCTATGGAAGGCGGCAGTTTTACCATGACCGGCGGTTCCATTACCGGTAATCTTGCCCAAGCGGGCGCTGGGGTGGCTATAGTGGAAGAAGGCACATTTACCATGACCGGCGGTTCCATTACCGGGAATATGGCTGCCCAGGACCCCGGCGACTCCATCATTCGCAATGGATGGGGCGGCGGGGTATATATGAGAGCCGGCAGTTTTACCATGAGCGGAACCGCCCTTATCAGCGGCAACCAGGCCGGGGATAGGAACGGCAGCGGCCTCATGGGCAGCGGCCCCCAAGGCCCCAATGGCAACGGCGGCGGGGTGTATGTGGAAGGCGGCAGCTTTACCATGAACGGAACTGCGCTTATCCGCGATAATTACGCCAACAACGACCCCTCAAAACCCATCACCGATCCCGACGAGACCCCCTACGGCAGCGGCAAGGGCGGCGGGGTGTTTGTGGGGGGGGCCGCCGGCGCCAAGATTACCAGGAACGGCAGCTTCACCATGAACGACGGTTCCATCACCGGCAACACCGCCACCGGCGACCCCGGCAGTAGCGGCGGGGTGTTTGTGTTTCCCGGCGGTACGTTTAGCCAGCCCGGCGGGACTATTTCCGGCAACACGCCTGCTCCGTAAGGCTCCGGCGGCGGAAAAAGCGCCAACAGTTGGAATTGCGAAAAAAACGCTCCTGCCCCCTTTAAATATTTTAGCTTTACCGGTATACTACGGAGTAAGGCGGAGAAATAAGTGGCGGACAATAAAGGCAGAGCGGTAAAGGCGGCCGGGACCAAAACAGCCCCTGCTGCCAGAGTTAAATACCCCATCGGCTTCAAGCTGGTAACCATTATCACCACCCTGCTGCTCCTCTCTTTGGGGGCCATCAGCTTTCTGGTGTCGGTGATGGTTTCCTCCGATGTGCGGGTGACGGCGGAGGAAAATAACTTTACCGCCAATCAGCGATCCGCGTCGGAGGCGGAACGGAGCCTTTCCACGGTGCGGTCAAGCGCGCTGGTGCTCCTGGACACCCTGAACGCCGCCGGTTCCTCGGCAGCCCTTTCCCGGCAGGCTGCGGCCTTCTTCTTTGAACGAAACCAGGACATTGCCGCCATTGTCATTTCCAACGGGCGGGAAATAATCAACAACCGCTTCTTTCTGTCCAACGAACTGGAAACATCCCTGACGGGAACCTTTCTTGAACTGGAGCAGGATGCCCTGGACCGGTGCCGGCGGGGGGAGGAGATCCTGGTTAACGCCGCGCCGATGTTCCATGTTCCCCTTCTGGCCCTGCTCTACCCCTGGGACGAGGGGGGCGGCAGTGAGGCGGCGATCATCCTTTTTTCTTCCGATTTTTTGAATGACAGTTTTGGCAATGGGACGAACGTTTCCTTTATGATAAACGACGCCGGGGATATCCTGACTCACCCGGACTACGAACTGGTACGGGCCGGGGTAAACGCGTCCCATCAGCCCTTCGTAGAAATGCTGCGGGAAAGCAGGGATCAGAATTTGCAGACCCTCTATACCGACCGGGACGGGAAGCAGTACTTCGGGGCCTTTCAAAAAATTTCCGTCGCAAACGCTGCGGTAATTACCAATGTTGAATACGATGTGGTCTTTGAGGGGATCGCCGCCACTACCCGGCGGAATATCTACCTTACCGCAGTGGTGCTTTTTGCATCAATTATTTTAATCTGGTTTTTCAGCAAGTCCATCAGCGTGCCCCTTAAAAACCTTACCGCCGCTGCGGAAAAGATCGAAGCCGGGGAATTTGAGCTGGACTTAAAGAGCGGCGCCAGGGACGAAATCGGGGTCCTTACCTCAAGTTTCCGCCGGATGAGCAATGCCCTGGGTGTTTTCGGCCGCTTTACCAACCGGGAAATCGCCGTGCGGGCCATGCGGGGCGAAATCCGCACCGGGGGTACCCTCAAGAACGCCACCATCTTCTTTTCGGATATTCGGGAATTTACCTCGATCAGCGAAAATTTTACCCGGGCCTTTGGCAAAAACGCTTCCAACAAAATCGTTGCCTGGCTTAACGAGTACCTTACCCGCATGGTGGAATGTGTGGGAAAGACCAACGGGGTGGTGGACAAATTTGTCGGGGACGCGGTGATGGCCCATTGGGGAACGGCCTATACCTCCGGGAGCCCCGAACATGACGCCCTTAACTGTGTCCGCACGGCCCTGATGATGCGGGTGGCCCTTCTGGAAATGAACCGGACCCGGAAGGCGAATGATCCCGGGAACCCCCATATCCGCATCGGCTGCGGCATCAATTCCGGGGAGGTAACCGCAGGCCAGATTGGTTCCAATGAGCGGATGGAGTATACGGTTATCGGGGACCCGGTAAACCTGGCAAGCCGGACAGAATCCCTGAACAAGCCCCTGGGAACGGACATCCTTATTACCGAAAACACCTGGCGCCTGATCGGCAAATATATCATTACCGAAGAAATGCCCCCGGTGCAGGTAAAGGGCAAGGAAAAACCAATACGGCTTTTTGCGGTGATCAACTTAAAAATAACAAGGGGAAAGCAGCCACGGCCATGGACCCTGGCGGAAGTGCGGAACATGCTGGGTATTACCCCTCCGGATTTGACCAAGGTGGATATCAATGCGGAAGAAAAAAAATACAAACTCGGTTCCAAAGAATAGGAACCCCGGGAACGGAACCACTGCGCTCCCCCCGCGCGATCAGGTTCCCGGTCCCGGCCTGCCTGATTTTGCAGTTCTCTTTATCTGCATCGCAGGAATATTGTTTTTTCTCTTTCTCTTCCGCAACGATATGTACCGCAGCCTTACCCGGCTTAACGATATACCGGTGGGGACCATCACCTGGAAAGAAAAGGCGGCCCAGCGGCGTTTTATTGACCGGGTGCTCTGGGACCGGCTGCAAAAGCATTCCATGGTATATAACGGGGACCTTATCCGCACGGCGGAATATTCAGGGGCTACCGTAACCTTTGGCGCAGGGGAAATAATCGACCTTGCGGATAACACCCTGGTCAGGATTTCCCGGGATGACGCCGTCCCCCGGATCGATTTAACCCAGGGGGCGGTGAGCGTTAATACCGCTGCGGGAAGCGGATCGGGGATCATCCTTTCTTCGGGTAACACCAATGTAACGGTCGCCGCCGGGGCGGTGGTAAACGCCGGCGCCGCGGAGGGCAATGGAAACCTTACCCTGCTGGTAAGCGAGGGCTCCGCCACGGTGAGCGGCGCTGCGGGAACCTGGGAAGCGGACGCAGGTTCGGCCTTTTCCCTTGACAGCGAAGGTACGGCGGGAACGGAACCCCTGGCGGCGGTCAGCTCCCCCCGGCCCGATGCGCGGTACCTTAACCCGGCGCGGGGAACCCTGGCTGTCCCCTTTGTCTGGAACCGGATGAATTACGGCGGAAACGAAAGAACCCGGATCGAAATTGCCGCGGACCGGGCTTTTACCCGCCCTGCCTTTAACCGGGATATTGCCGAAGACAGTATTACTGTTAACCTGGAAAGCGGAACCTGGTGGTGGAAGGTGTATCCCGATTCCGCTTCCTCGGCGAATGCCATTACGGGAAAGTTTACCATTGTTAATGCCCCGGCTCCGGCGCTTATTACCCCGGCGGAAGGTTACATCTACCGCTACCGGACCCGGCAGAGCGCGGTGCGGTTCCAGTGGACAGAAACCGGGGACGCCGTGTCTTATCTGCTGGAAGCGGCGGACAATCCGGACTTCCGGGCTCCCGCCTTGCAGACCCAGGTACAGGGAACTTCCCTGATCTATTCAAAGCTGAATCCGGGGCACTGGTACTGGCGGGTGCGGCCGGTTTTTTCCGGTGATTATGAGGGAAACATGGCGGCAGCCATGGTCAGCTACTTTGATATTGAACAGGCCGATGTACTGACCGCCCCTGTCCTTTCCCTCCCCCCAAACGGGGGGCAGGTCAATACCATCGCCGGCGCCCAGGACATTTATTTTTCATGGAAGTTTGAAGAAGAGGCGGATACCTATACCGTTCAAATTTCCCCTAACCGGGATCTCAGTAATCCTGTTATCAGTGAAACGGTGTATGACAACTTCTACGCTTACCGGCCTTCAAGGGCCGTACTGAATCAGGGACAGTATTACTGGACGGTGTACCAGACGGATCTTGAGGGGAACAATTCTCCCGTTGCGGCGGCCTACGGATTTTCCTCCGCGCAGAACGAAGAAACACAACGGACCATCTTCCCCCCGGACAATTATACCATCGCGGAAAACATCCTTACCGAAACCCGGTTTACCTGGAAGAGCACCATCCCCAACAAGATGCGGTTCCAGGTTTCCGCTTCCCGGGACTTTTCTTCCCCGGTGATCAACGAGCCGGCAACAGGGGACAGCATAGCGGGAAAGCGGCTTCCTCCGGGAACCTGGTACTGGCGAATCGCCGCCGTAGGGGATAACGGCGCCCTTATACCGGGGCAGCGCTTTCAATCGGCGGCAAAACAGCTCTCGGTGGTTTCCGCCTTTCCCCAGCCGGTCATTGAAAGCCCCCCTTCGGGGAGCCGTCTCTTTGTCAGGGGAAACAACAGCCTGGAATTCCGCTGGCGCGAGGTAAGCGGCGCCGGGTCTTATCTGTTCCGCCTGTACCGGGGGACGGCGGGAAATGCGAACCAGCCCCTCTTTGAAACGACAGTGAGCCGGGAGATGATACCGGCCATGGACTGGAGCCGCTACGGAAACGGCGATTACTTCTGGACCGTGCAGGCCGTGGCGGAGGAGAACAGGCTCCGGTCCCGCCGGACCGGACTTACGGCAAACGCCTCTTTTACGGTGCAGAACCTGCGGCCCATAAGCCTGGATTACCCCCCGCAGAATACGGTTATTGAGGGGCTTACCGCCGCCAACCGGCCCACCCTGGTGCGCTGGAGTACCGCCGAAACAATGGGAACCAGCCGCTTTATCCTGTCACGGAACGCCAACCCTCTGCGGGGAACCCCGGTGATGACCATCAATAACCCCGGCAGGGAAATCCGGCTGAACCGGCTTGAACCGGGAACCTATTACTGGACCGTCCAGGGGGAAAACAGGGACGGCTTTGATATCAGCCCGGCGGCCCCCGGGACCTTCCGGGTGCTCCCCGTTGCCGCGCCCGCCACGCCGCCGGTCACACTGCTCCCGGCGGCGGGACAACTGCGGCCGGAAAATAATTATCTTATCGGACCGGAGCAGCTGCGCTCCGGCAGGGAGATCAACTTTGCCTGGGGCAGCGTCGGCGGGGCCAATGCCTATATCTTCAGCCTGTTCCCGGACAATGGGGAAACGCCGGCAAACCGGAAAGAAATTATCCGCACAGAACCGCTACGGCAGCCATCCTATACCATCAAGGACCTGAGTGCCCTTGATGTGGGAAATTTTATCTGGCAGGTGGAAGCGGTACGGGTGGGGAATGACGGCTCTGTTATACAGCACGGAACCGCCGCTCAAAATCGTTTTACTATTGACATACCGCTGCCCAATGATCCAAAGCGGCACAATCCCGGGACCTTATATGGGCTCTAAAACTTTTTTCATCCTGTCCATCCTCTTTATAGCCATGGAGGGGACGATCTTTGCACAGGATTGGTATTCCTATCTGAAGAAGGACGGGCCGGAGCTGAAATTGATTCAGCATATTTCCTGGGAAGCGGAGGAGTACGCTGGCCGGTATGAGGTCAGTATCGAAAAAGAAGGGAATGGCGGAACATATACAGAGGTATACCGGGAATCCACGGAGAACGCCTATATTGAAACATCCCTGGAATCGGGAAAGTACCGCTACCGGATCCGGGTGTACGATCTTTTGGACCGGCCCCAGGGCGATCCCGCATGGGAACACTTCAATGTACAGATTGCCCTGCGGCCGGAAATACTCACCTTAAACCCAAAAGAGTTTGACCTGAACGAGGATACCCTGTGGCGCATAACACTGACCGGGCAAAACCTGATTGATGGGACGGAGGCCTTTTTGCGGCGCCGGGGGAATCGGAAGGACATTCTGCCCGTGGAGATACGGGTGAACGAATCCGCCCAGACTATAGAGCTGAACTTTACCGCCGGCCAGCTTACCGCCGGGAATTATGATCTTTACATAAAGGGCCCCGGGGGGTTGGAAACCTTCCGGAGCGGCCTCCGGGTGGATTACGAAGGGAAAGTGGATTTTGCCGTATCCCTGGGCTACGCCCCCATGATACCCCTTTACGGAAAATTTTTTGAAGTCTTTGACAAGGCCATTGATCCCCTGGGCGCCTATGCCCGGCTCAGCGTGATCCCCTTAAAAAAGACATGGGGTTATCTGGGGGCGGAGCTTGAACCTTTCTGGAATTACCTGGATAGCTCCAATGGAGAGTATGAGGCATCCTCCCACATCTCGGGCGGGCATATCAATGTTCTGTACCAGCGCCGGCTTCCCAACCGGATCATGGCAGTAAATCTGCGGCTGGGCGGCGGCATTTCATCGATGACGGACTACCGTTACAAATACGGCAGCAGTGATTCAGAAACGCTCCTGGCCTACTACGTATCCGCCGGGGGCGGGGCTTCCTTCCTATGGTACCCGGTACGGCATTTCTTTCTGGAACTCGGTTTTGAATTCAACCATATTCTTACGATAAAGGACACTCCTCAGCAGGGGTATATCAGGCCCATGATTGGCGCCGGAGCGCGGTTTTAAGGGGAGGGGTGACAGGATGATGAAAATTATTTTCCATGGCGTACGGGGATCCCATACGGCGGCGAGAAAAGAGATGATGAAATACGGCGGGAATACCCTCTGCGTAGAAATTGTGAAGAAGAACAAAAACGGGATCATGGTTCCGCTGGTGATTGACGGGGGTACCGGTATTATCGATCTGGGCAGATCCCTTATTGTCAAAATTGCGGACCGGGGATATTCCGCCACCTTCCCCATACTCTTTACCCATTATCACACGGACCATATTGAGGGTTTCAAATTTTTCAAACCCCTTTTCCTCAAGACCTGTATGCTGCATCTCTTTGGGATGCAGACGGAGGACAAAACCGTCGAATCGATTTTACAGCAGAGCATAGAGTCACCCATATTTCCCCTGGAATTTCACGATTTCAAAGCGTCCTGCAAACCCCACAGTGTAAAAGACGGGGATGTTTTTTATATTTCCCAGGATGGAAACCCGACCTGGCACAAGAAGGATCCCCTGTACGAAATTCATGTGATGCGGGCTTACGTCCCTTCCCATCCCAAGCAGGGCGTCCTGTACTACAAAATTATTGACTGCGAGGACGGTGTCTCTGTCGCCTGTGTATGGGATATAGAATCCCACTCAGGCGGCGATTCCCGGGTCATCAATTTTATCCATGGCTCGGATGTGCTTATCCACGACACCCAATATACGGATGAGGAATACTGGAGCCGCGCCGTACCGACACAGGGCTTTGGCCATTCCACCTATTCCATGGCGATTGAAAACGCACGGGAAGCGCATGTCCGCTACCTCATTCCCATTCACTACTCCCCCTCCCACGACGACGCCTTCCTCGACGGAGTTTACGAACAAAACGCAGGCAAACACCCCTTCGGCTTCATCATGTCCAGGGAAGGGCTTACTTTAAAAGCGGTCAAAGAAAAATAGGGTCCGCGGATTATTCCGCCCAGTCCCGGCTGCGGCCCACGGCCTTATGCCAGCCGGCGATCAGGGTTTTGCGCCTTGTATCGTCCATGGCGGGGCTAAAGGCGGTGTCGCATTTCCACATGGCCCGTACTTCCCCAAGGTCCTTCCAGAAACCAACGGCGATCCCCGCAAGGTAGGCGGCCCCCAGAGCGGTGGTTTCCCGGACCACGGGGCGGCGGATCGTCCCGTTGATGATGTCCGCCTGGAACTGCATCAGGAATTTGTCACGGCTTGCGCCGCCGTCCACCTTAAGTTCCGGCAGCTTTGAGCCCGTATCCTTTTCCATGGCCCGCACCAGATCCAGGCTCTGGTAGGCGATGGATTCCTCCGCCGCGCGGATGATGTGGTAACGCTTGGTGCCCCGGGTAAGGCCCACGATGCAGCCCCGGGCATACATGTCCCAATAGGGCGCGCCCAGGCCCGTAAAGGCGGGCACCAGGTAGACCCCGCCGGTGTCGCTCACCTTGCCCGCATAGTATTCCGAATCGGCGCTTTCGGTGATGAACCGCATCTCGTCCCGCAGCCACTGGATCACCGCGCCCCCCACAAAGACCGAACCTTCAAGCACATACTGGACCTTGCCGGGAAGGCTTGCGGCGATGGTGGTCAAAAGGCCGTTTTTGCTTTCAAAGGCCTGGTCCCCGGTGTTCATCAAAAGGAAGCAGCCGGTACCGTAGGTGTTCTTGGTTTCGCCCTTTTCAAAACAGCACTGGCCGAACAGGGCCGACTGCTGATCCCCAGCGTCCCCGGAAATGGGTATCTCGGTTCCCTGGATGTTGACGTATCCGTATACGGTACTTGAAGGTTTTACCTCCGGAAGCATTGCCCGGGGAATGTCCAGGGCCGCAAGGAGTTTATCGTCCCAGTCCAGTTTGTGAATATCGTAGATCATGGTACGGCTGGCGTTGGTGTAGTCGGTAACGTGGACCGCGCCGTTGGTAAGTTTCCAGATAAGCCAGGTATCCACAGTACCGAAGAGGATTTCCCCGTTGCGGGCCCTTTCCCGTGCACCCTCCACATGATCCAGTATCCACTTTATCTTGGTCCCCGAAAAATAGGCGTCCGGCACCAGGCCGGTGGTCTTGCGGATATAATCCCCCATGCCGTCCTGCTTTACCAATGCGTCCACAATCTCCGAGGTCCGCCGGCACTGCCACACGATGGCGTTGTAAATGGGGCGGCCTGTTTTTTTGTCCCAGAGGATCGTGGTCTCCCGCTGGTTGGTAATGCCGATGGCGGCAATGTCATGGATCGCCACATCGTACTTGGTAATAAGTTCCATCATCACCGCATACTGGGAGGAATAGATTTCCATGGGATCGTGTTCGACCCAGCCCTCCCTGGGGTAGAGCTGTACAAACTCCTTTTGTTCAACTCCGATCATATTCTGATCCCGGTCAAAAAGAATGGCCCGCGAACTGGTAGTACCCTGATCCAATGCCAACACATACTTACCCATGACGAATCTCCTCAAATTAACAATTTATATCATTATATCACGCAAATGGCGTTTGACAACAGGGATTTGTTCAGCTAACATAAACGATGGCCGAAAAAAAAGTACCGGAATTAAAAAAAGGATTTGGAAAGTACCTGGGACTAAGCTTCCTGATAGGATTCGGCTTTTTCAATATGGGGCTGATGGACCCCCTCTACGATACATATATCCCCCTGTTCCTGGGGCGCTATATCGGTTCCAAAGCGGCGGTCGGCGCAATCATGACGGTGGACAATATCCTCCAGCTGTTCCTGATTTCTTTTGTATCCATCTGGTCGGATCGTACCCGGACACGGATCGGCCGCCGTATGCCCTTTATTATCGTTATGCTCCCCATTTCGGCGATCCTCTTCAGCCTGTTCCCGCCCATGGCGGGTTCCTCGCTTTTCGCCCTTATTGTAATAATCTTTCTGTTTAACATTTTTAAAACCTCGGTTCGCGGTCCCATAGTCGTCCTGATGCCCGACACCGTTCCCGGGGATTACCGCTCGGAGGCAAACGGGGTGATCAATACCATGGCCGGTATCGGGACGGTGGCGGCCACCCTGCTTTTAGCCAGGCTTTTTGATGTAAAGGAAAGCCTGCCCTTCAATATTACTTCCATCGCCATTATTGCTGCGGTACTGATCCTGTTTATCTTTGTCAGGGAAAAACTTCCGGAGAAAGAAGAAACCGAAGAAAAAAAAGTTCCCGTATTAAAATCGATCATGCAGGTTTTCAGATCCGAAGATTTCAGCGTAGCCCGTATCCTGATAGCCCTTTTTGTCTGGTTTACCGGCTTTCAGGGGGTCATACCCTTCCTCGGGCTTTACCTGGTGGAATACATGGGAGTTTCCGGGGGGAACGCCGCCATGGCCCAGGGGATGAGCGGCATTGCCAGTGTTCTTATGGCGGTACCCGCAGGCTATATTGCCCACCGCATCGGCAGGCGCCGGTATATCAGGACAAGCCTTTTCTGTCTCGCAGTAATTCTGTTTTTAATACCCCTCTCGGGCCATATTGAAAAAGCCATGGGTTTAAGTTCTGTGAATTCCCTCGGCATCTTTTTAATCCTCATGTTTATCTTCGGCGCTTTCTATATCGGGGTTATCGTTAACTCCTTCCCCATGCTCTGGCAGATGGCCGCCTTTGGTAATATGGGAATCTACACCGGGCTCTACTATACCTTTAGTCAAAGCGCCTCCATACTTTCCCCTCCCATAACCGGCGCCATTATTGATCTGGCCGGCTATCCGGGTATTTTTATCTTCGCCGGAATCTGCATGCTTGTTTCATGGTTTGTCATGGCAGAGGTAAAAGCAGGGGAACCCGCAAACGCCGCGCGATAGCAAAACTGAAGAAGATCCCACTTTAAAATTTCTTCCGCCCTACCACAATAAGCCGCTCGGCCCGGTGATCGTAGGGTGATTCGTTCCAGTCACCGTAAATTTCAACCTGGGAAAAGCCCGCTTCAAAGAGAAGAGCCCGCAGTTCCGCTGCGGAGTATAAACGCTGGGTAAAGGTCCGTTCAATTTGCTTGCCGTCCTTTATAAGTATCCAGCGGTTTTTCAAACTGCCCCAGGAATCAAGGGCCTCGTATTCGGTAAGCACAAAGAAACCGGCCTTTTCAAACCACTCGGATGCAACAAAATCCCGGACGGCGATTTCTTTTCCCAAGGTATCAATGATAAGGGTCCCGCCGCCCTTGAGGGAATCATAGGCATTTTGGATAAACTTTTTGTCATCCATCGGGTCCGCAAAGTACCCAAAGGAAATATACAGATTCACCGCCACATCAAAAAATTCCGGCCGTTTAAAATCCCGCACATCCTCTTTGGTAAATTCGATATCAAGGTTTTCGTAGATCGCGTCTTCCCGGGCGGTTTTAAGGTAACTTTCGGTGATATCCACCCCGGTCGCAGCAAAACCCCGGCGGGCAAATTCCAGGGTCAGCCGCCCAAAACCGCAGCAGAGGTCCAGGATGCGGGGGACGCTTTTATTGCCCGGCACGGCCATGTTCCACAGCGGATGAATAAGCCCCGCCGGCCCTTCACCGTAGAGCTTGAGCCGGGCAAGCCGGGTTACGCCATCGGCCACGCCGGGAACCTCCCCCCAATGTTTCGCGTCAAACATGATGGGGGCGTACTGTTCCCAGAAACTTTCGTCATTGAACCATTCTTTTTTATGGGCCATATTTTTATGATACCCAAAAAAAAGATTTTCGTAAACTCGTATATTTGACAATTCCTTTTTTCTCCATCATATTTATACTATGAAGAAATATCTGTTACCAATTTGTCTTATTTTGATCATCGCCTGTAAAACTACGCCGGAACCGGCGGGCAAAAACGCCGGGTCCCTGCAGTTCTACACCCGGGACCGGCTTATCCCCCTCTATGAAGGGAAAGCGGATGGCCCTGCAGAACGGGATCTGCCAAACATGCACATCCGGCTCAAGCTGATCGATCTCAATCCAGGCGATGTCCCAACTAATGGGCTACAAAGACTTTTCCGGGAACTGTTCTATGACGGCATGAGTCCGCAGGACTACGCGGATAAATTCATTACCGATATGGAGAAGGAGTTCCGGCAGGGGAAAGAAGAATTTGAGCGGAACCCTGACTGGGGAATATCGGTCTTTAGCCGGGAATACGAAGAGGTCTTTGAGACTGATATATACCAGCCGGGGCTCGCGGTTATCCACCGTAACTGGTACGAATACACGGGGGGCGCCCATGGTAATCATGGGACAACTTATTTTGTCATCGACCCCGCTGCGGCAAAGCGGCTTACCCTTGATGATATCGTCAAAACAACAGCAAGGCCGCTTATTCTTGAGCAGACAGAAGAGGCTCTGCGAAGCCTAAGGGGGCTTAAGGCTGGGGCGCCCCTTACGGAGGGGGGCTTCTTTGAAAATTCGATCAGCATCCCCGACAACTTCTTTCTCTCGTCGGAAGGCCTCGGTTTCCATTGGGACCCCTACGAGATAGCCCCTTACTCAGATGACTCCATCGAGGTGATCCTCCCCTATGAAAGCATCGGGGACTTTCTTACCGAAAAAGGCAGGTCACTGGCCCGGGAAGTGCAATAGCCCTTAAGTCCGATACGGGAATATTCCGATAATAGAGTGACCCGTATTGGAGGAATACTATGAAACGTTACCACGTAAAATGCCGGGCCGGCTGCATCGAATTTATTGATATCCTGAGCGAATCCGAAGAAGGTTATATGATCCGGCTGACCCGCATCAGAGATGGGGATGAAAAGATCATTGAAGAATCCATGACCAGACACCTCTTTAATATGTGCCTTAAAACAGGATACATCAGCGAAATTAAAAAGGCCGCTTCTTCGGTAGCCTGATACCAACAGCTATCAGTAGATAGCTGCCGTCAGTAGGCGGCTTGTATTTTTCCGTTTTTTTGCTTAAACTGATTTCATGAAGATTCGGTTAAAAATCATTCTGGTGGTTCTTCCCCTGATCATTGTAACCCTTTGTATTGCACAGGCGGCGTCCTACTTTGCCGCCCTTAATGGTATTAACAAAGTTACCCGGCAATTCTTTGATTTTAAAACCGGCGAACTCAAAAAATATACCGAAAACCAATGGTCCCTGCTGGTGGAAAATGACTATGCCGGCAGGCCCGATATGGTGGCCGCCGCAAAGAGCGCGGTAGAATCCTATGCCCAGAGCATTATTTTAAGCGATACCGAAATTATCTTCGCCCTTGACGATGCGGGAAATATCTCCATGGGAACTTCCGCGGTAGAAATCCTGAGTGCGGAGCAGGCGCCCCTCCTTGCCATGCTGAATGAAGAAACAGAAGGGCTCCTGCAGGCCGCCATCGGCGGCAGGGACCGGGTCTTCCGGGCCTTTTATTTTACCCCCTTTGGCTGGTACATCATCCTTTCCGAAGAGCGGGCCGCGTTTTACCGGGAAGCGGACGCCATCACCGCCCAGACCATTATCATGCTCATCTCTTCTTCCCTTGTCGCAGTGGCCCTGCTCTTCTTCTTTTCCCAGTTCCTCACCGGGCCTTTGGGCCGGGTGGTAAAGGCCATGAACAAAATCATCGGTTCTGCGGATCTTTCTTCCCGGGTGGAAGTTGAGTACCGGGACGAAACCGGAACCCTTGCCCATACTTTTAATCTGATGATCGGTGAACTGGAAAAGGCCTGGAAAGAAATCAAACGTTATGCCTTCCAGGCGGTGCTTGCGGGAAAAAAGGAACAGCGTATCCGTCAGATTTTCCAGAAGTACGTTCCCAAGGATTTAATCGATAAGTTTTTTGCCGCCCCCGAATCCATGCTGGTGGGGGACAACCGGGAACTGGCGATCCTCTTTTCCGACATCCGGGGCTTTACCACCATTTCGGAGTCCTTCTCCAATGCCCCGGATAAACTGGTAGAATCCCTGAACCGTTATTTTTCCGCCCAGGTGGACATCATCATGAACCGTAACGGTATCGTAGACAAATACATCGGGGACGCGATCATGGCCTTCTGGGGCGCCCCGGTAAAACACGGGGACGATGCCCTCCAGTCGGTCCTCTCCGGCCTGGATATGATCGACGCCCTGGATACCTTTAACGCCTATCAGCGGAGCGCCGGCCAGTGCGAATTCCACATCGGCATCGGAATCGCCTTCGGTATTGTAACCGTGGGCAACATCGGCAGTGAACGGAAGATGGACTACACGGTTATCGGGGACATGGTAAACCTGGCCTCCCGCATGGAGGGGCTCACCAAAACCTACCACTCGGAGCTGCTAATCTCCGAAACCCTCTACGCCGAACTGCAAAAAAAGCGGCCCGATTCTGCGGCCCCGGCCGGCGCCGCAACAGGAACCGGCGCGGTCCCAGACGGCGCGGCGCTTCATTACCGCCTGCTTGATACGGTGGCGGTCAAAGGCAAGTCCCGGGGAGTCAAAATTTACACCGTCAAGCGCAGTCTCAGCCCCAACGAAGAAAAAGCCTGGGCCATTCATAACCAGGCAATGGAGCTCTACTACCGCCGCAATTTCCGCGAAGGGGCCGAAAAATTCCGCGAAGTTGTTACCCTGCTGCCGGAAGACTTTAACGCCCGCAGCCTCTTTAACCGCTGCGCCGCCTACGTCACAAGCCCGCCCCCGGCGGAGTGGGACGGGGTAGAGGTGATGAAAACCAAGTGATGCGTTATTGGGTAAGCGGTTGCAGCGCCTGTATCGCCTGCCTGAGTGAAGTAAGATCGCTGTTAAGCTTGGTAATATCCGCTTCCTGCGTTGTAATTTGTCCGTTAAGCTCGTTAATCCTATTGTCCTGCTCCGTTATCCGCTGAGTTAATGCAGACCGTTCGGATTGCAGGGTAGTGATGGTACCATTCCGTTCATTCAGAGTCTGCCGTTGATCCTCAAGCTGTTTTTGTAGTGTGGTTAAACTGTTTTGGGATGCCCTCAAATCCCGGCCCAATTTAGCGGCCTCTTCTTCACGGCTGGCATTTTGACCCTGTAAATCGGCAAGTTGCTTTTCGTATTCCGCATTTTCTGCGGCTTGAGCCTGTAATGTGGAAGCCAGGGCCCCTTTACTTTCTTCCGTCTTATCGATCATCTCCTTGAGGGTGTCAACGGAAGCAAGGTACAGTTCCTTACGTGACTGGAAGGTACGGATGTTTTGAAAAGAAGGGGTGTTAAGGAATTCACGCATTTTTGCAAGGGAATCTTTTGCTTCACTGAGTTTATCCATAAAGATCTGTGTTGCGGCCGTCGCATAACGGGCACTGAGTTGGGCCTCTATGGCGGCGGCCTTTTCCTGATCGCTTGAAAGCCGTTCAAGTTCATTGCGTGCGGCGTTGCCCTGTTCCGTAACGGCGGTAAGTTCCCTGGTCCGCTCCTCCAGCTGGGCGCGGAGACCCGCCTCTCTGGCCCGGGAGCTTTCAAGGAGCTGTGCCCGCTCGTTCTGCAGCAAGCCAAGGCTGCTGCGGTATTCCTCCTGGCGCCGCTGTAACTCCATCTCTGTCTCACGCTGTTCCGCGGTCAGCTCCTGATTGCTGGAATGGAGTTCCTGCAGTTCCGCATCGACCCCGCTTAGCTTACCCGTGATAAGGGAAATTTCCCTTTCCTTTTCCTCAAGCTCCCGTGCGGTCTCCCGGCGTATTTCCTGAATCAGCGCCCGCTCGGCGGAATTGTAGACCGCCCTCCCCTCCCGGATCTGCGCCACCTCTTTGTCATGCAAAGAATAAAGGATGAAAAACGCGCCGGCGAGGAGTAAAACAGCCGCAATGTTCACGATGAGGGGGAAACGAATGCCCCCCCGCTTCGCCCGGATCTTTCCCTTTACGAACAGGTTCTTCTGTTCCTCCGAAAGGGAGAGCCGGTTCTTTGCGGTGATATTTTCTATTCCGTCAAGGATCTCCCGCTGTTCGGATTCGGGAATACCCGATGTAGTATCAATCAGGATACCATTGTTTTCCGCAGCAACAAACCCCAGGCTGTCTCCGGCGCCGGCACTTTCCGCAGTATTACTGTTATTTAGCGTTTCCATCCTTCTCCCCTCCGCCTACTTCGCGTCAACCCCGGCGGCATCCCGTTTCGCAAGCCGCACGCCCCCGGCCTTAAGGCCCTTCACCAGAAAATTCTGGGCCTTGAAATCTTCCTTGAATATCCTGAACCTTGGCTTGGGAACATAGCGGACCGTAAAGCTAAATTTCTCCCGAGTGTCCACATGGAGCACCGTCGCCCCCTCGGGTACCAGGGAATAGTCCTTGTTCATGATCCACCCTTCAATGACGCAGCGTTTGATGCAGGGAAAACCGGTGTCTTTTTCCTTGTAGATGATGGTGAAAATAATGCCGGAAAGGGCTTCTTTATCCGCAACCCCGATCCACCAGGCGCCGGGGCCGACAAAGGCCTTTTCCGGCAGGTCCGCCACGGACCAGGTTCCGTTTTGCCGAATAGTCAGAATCCGGTCGAAGGTGGAAACTTCCGCCGCCACTTCCCCCACAACGGCGGTCCCCAGGTAACCGGTTTTTGTATCGTATTTAAGTTCCAGCTCCTTCCTGACCAGTTCCTTCACATCAACCTTGTCGAATGCGCCGACCTTTGTCTTCCGTTCTCCCCTGCCGACTTCCTCGTTAGCCTTAACCCGGTTGATGATCCCGTCGAGATAAGCGGTCGCGTAGGCAACGATGCTTTTCAGGTGTCCGTTGATCACCTTTATCCGGGCCTGGATCTCCTGCATCTCCGTGCGGGCCTTGTTGATGTCGTAAAGCGATATCCGCCGGATGGGGATGCGCAAAAGGTGTTCCACATCTTCGGGGCTTACCCCCCGGGGCCCTATTTCTTTCATGAAAGGTTTGAACCCGGAGATCACCGCGTCCTCCACGCCCTTGGCGGTCTTCATCTTTTCAATGCCCTTGTAGATACGCTCTTCGATAAAGATCCGTTCCAGGGTGCGCAGGTGGAGTTTGTCCTGGAGCTCTTTCTTTTCCAGCTCCAGTTCCCGGGTAAGAATTTTCACCAGCGCCTTTGCGTGATGCTGGATCACCTCGGTGGCGGTCATGATCGCCGGGAGATTGTCCCGAATCACCAAAAGGTTTACCGAGATGGACTGCTCACATTCGGTAAAGGCAAAGAGGGCGTCCACGGTTTCTTCGGAATAGACCCCCCGGGCCAGTTTGACTTCGATCTCCACGTTCTCGGTGGTAAAATCGCTGATGGACTGTATCTTGATCCGCCCCGCCTTGGCGGCGGTTTCCACACTGTTGATAAGGCTTTCCGTGGTAGAGCCAAAGGGCAGCTCCCGTATGACGATCCGCTTGGGGTCCGATGTGTCAAGCTTTGCCCGGACCAGGACCTTGCCGTTCCCGTCCCGGTAGTCCGACACATCCACGAGCCCCCCGGTGGGAAAGTCCGGGTAGAGCTGAAACTTCTTTCCCGCAAGGCAGGCCTTTTCCGCTTCCAGCACCTCAATGATGTTGTGGGGCAGAATCTTGGTGGACATCCCCACGGCGATCCCCTCTGCGCCCATCACCAGCACCGTGGGAATCTTCGCGGGAAAAAGCACCGGCTCCCGGTTACGGCCATCGTAGGAATCGACCATCTCAGTAAGCTTGGGGTTGTAGAAAATGTCCTTCGCAAGGGCGGTAACCCGGCATTCGATATACCGTGCCGCCGACGCCTCGTCCCCGGTATAGATGTTCCCGAAGTTCCCCTGCCGGTCAATAAAGAATTCCTTGTTCGCCAGCACCACCAGCGCCGACCCGATGGAGGCGTCCCCGTGGGGATGGTACTTCATACAGGCCCCCACCACGTTGGCCACCTTGTGGTACTTGCCGTCGTCCATCTCGAAAAGGGTGTGGAGAATCCGCCGCTGTACCGGCTTAAGGCCGTCCTCAAGATCGGGGATGGCCCGGTCCTTGATTACATAGGAGGCGTATTCGAGAAAGTTTTTGTCAAAAAGGTTTTTTACGTATGCCATGGTTGTTCCTTTATTATCATATCAGGATCGTGTGTTTTCTGACTCAAACCCTTTGATTTTTGCGTACAGTTCCTTTAGGGGCATATCACCGTATAAAGTACGCTGCCATTCAGTGTAATTAAAAGGTTCCCGTAACATTAAGGTAATAAAACGCTCCGCCTCCACTATTCCAAGGTTATCCGCAAGAATCCGCATCCCGTCACTTTTAATCAATGCGTCACTTTTCATTGGTATATTCCTCCACAAAGGTTATGGGATTCACCACCGCAATATCAGGTATATTTTTATTGAGAATCTTTTTATCGGTTGTAATGAAATAATCACAACCGGCATAAATTGATGCTGCAATGTGCAACGCATCCTTTGCGCGCAGTTTTCGCTCCATCAATTCACCGGCTTTGAGCAAAATCGTCTCATTCAATGTACACTGTTCCACGGCCAAATCTTTCCAGGTCCTGATCCGCTCCCGTTTTTCATCAAAGGGATTGTCATTATTTTCATACTCATTAACCGAGGACCATACCAAATCAAGCCGGTTCTCTTTAACCAGTTCCTGTATATACAATTTTGCTTCAGCTTCCAATCGTACTACAATATCAACCTGTTCATCAAAGGGCCTGTTATAGCTGCAATTATCAAGATATATCCTCATTTTTCAGCGGCCACCCTAATCTCTTCCTTAGATTTTTTCTCGCCAAATGCAGGTTCGCCCCTGGCAACAGTAATTGCGAAGGGAATCCCCCGCTGACGCACAGCTTCCCGGATAAAGACGTTCACGGCGGTGGACATATTCATCCCCAGCTCTTCAAAAAGGCTGTCCGCCTGATCCTTCAGGGTATCGTCGATACGGATATTAACCTGTGCCATCATATCACCTCGTATACAATGTATAGCATTTTCTATATATGGTCAAGTCCCACCCTCAGCCTTGCCTTTCTTTTGGACCGCTAAAAGCTGTTTTATCTGTAAGGATATGTATTCCTTAAAAAGGGGGTCCAGTTCCTTGTATATCTCGATAAGCTGGTTCAGGTCCGTATCCGGCGGCTCCCCGCCGAACATGTCCCCCTTTCCGGTTTTTAGCCAGTCTTTATTCACCTTGTATTTGGTGGAAATCAGCTCAATAATGCGGCTGTTTATTTCCCTTACTTCGCTTTCCATTTGGGCGTAATAACCTTGACTTAGATAGATGCCCTTACAAAAATCTCTTTGATTTACCCCTAAAGCCTTTCTGATAGCCTTTAACCGGGCGCTGATTGAAGAAACCGCCATGAATTACCCTTCTATCCCCAAAATACCATAAAAATCCTGCCATAACAAGATTTTCGTATTGACAAAATAGATATGATTTCTATAATATGATTTCATATCAATCATAAGGATACTTGCCAATGAATAGTGAGGTCAATAAAGAACTTGACAATTTATGTAAGGATTTTATGAATTTAGCCCCAAACCAGAAAAAAGGGGTATTGATGAACGCCAAAAGTCTTTTGAAAGTTCAACGGCATGGCAGGGCATTGATTGGTAATGAAAGAATAGAGCCTTTGCCGGTTGATGTACGGAAGATAGGCGAGGGTTGATACAGGCATCTTATGGCGGGGCGTTGCTTCCGCTTGAGGATAGATACAGTACCGGGGCACGCGTTGCATGAAGGCGGTACGGGTAAAGGGAGTTAGGCGACATTTTTCCTGAAAATTTCTGGAAATCTTTCGTCAAAAATGACGTTGCGGAGGAATGTTATGGCGAAGAAAAATTTCTGGATAAAATTTTTAGTTATTACAAATGTGATAACAATCTGCTGTTTTGGTTATATTGCAATACATGATAAAGTCCCGCAAAGATTCTTAAATAAATTGGGCATAATAAAATTTGAAACTCAAGTAAAGAGATATGTAAATTATAGAATTGAAGCATTACATTCACTTGGGTCAGATAAAGAAGGATTTGAAATTATTATGTTAGGGGACTCAATTACAGAAGGTGGGAATTGGGAACAATTGTTAAAAGGATATAATGTTGCAAATTATGGTATAGGAGGTGATACTACAACTGGCATTTTATATAGATTATCGGACGTGTATATGGCACATCCTCAAAAAGTTTTTTTAATGATAGGCACCAATGATATAGGTTTACATCATTCAAGGATATATGATGATAATAATAATGTGAAAACAGTATTTGAAAATTATAAAAAAATTATTGATGCTCTACATGGAAAAGAGATCGAAGTAATAGTTCAATCAACTTTAAACGTCACAGAGAAACGTACAGAAAGACCAAATAATGAAATTAATACACTAAATCAATTGTTGCAAGAATATTGTTTGAAAGAAAATATAAAATATTTAGATATTAATTCAGTATTATCGAATAACGGTGTATTACAAGGTCAATATACTTCCGATGGGTTACACTTAAACAAAAAAGGATATGATTGTTGGAGAACACTAATAGTCAACAACCCCCACCAAAGGTGGGGGCTTGAAAGGCGGCCTCTAAAAGAGGCCCTCTTGTAGTTCGTGGTCTTCATCCTGCCGCTCGGCGTCTTCCTGGAATTTTACGTACCTTCGTATCTT
>BNVE01000069.1 GCA_025997875.1 Spirochaetia bacterium | reverse complement strand
ACTATTTTCCATTGCTGCCGGTCGTCTTCCAGCTCCTCAAGAAATGATAATACCTCTTCCATTCCTTTAACCCCTCCCAAGGTCTTATGAAAAAGTATATCACTTTTCTTTCATGCGTTTGTCGTGCCCCGCTCCTATGCCCATGACAGGACACCTATGACAGGAAATCTTGAAAAATTTGGGGTTATACTATATATTTGTTTAGAAGGAAAATTGCCATGACGCCGCATCACCCTATGGTGGTGCATAGATACCGGAGGGATGCATGACTGGGCTTGCGGAAATAAATGAGGATAAACAGCAATACACCTATGCCGATATGCTCCAATGGGATCAGGATTACCGGGCGGAGATTATTGACGGGGTCCTTTATGCGGCGGAGCCGCCGGCGGCCTATCATCAGGATATTTCCATGCAGCTGTTACTTCAAATTGGAAATTTTCTGAAAGGTAAAACCGGCAAGGTTTTTCCCGGCCCTTTTGGGGTCAGGCTTTTCCCCAAAGAGGATTTAAGCGACAATACCGTATTGGAGCCGGATATTACGGTGGTTTGCGATCTTTCCAAACTGGATAAGCGGGGCTGTAACGGCGCGCCGGATCTGATTATCGAAATTCTGTCCCCCTCAAATACCCAGCACGATCTGGTGTACAAATTCAACAAATACCTTAAGGCGGGGGTGCGGGAGTATTGGACCGTGGACCCCGATTCGCAGAGCGTACAGGTACATATCCTGGACCTGTCCAATATGTCGCCCCGGTACATTACCAGCCCTTACGGTGTTTTTGATCCCGCCAACCCCGACAGCGTGGACGGTCCCGAAACAGTACCCGTCTCGGTACTGCCGGGCTGTGTGATCGATCTGAAAGAGGTGTTTGCGGAGTAGGGGAAGTGAAGAAATTATTGGCGCCGGGCGCCTCTCAAGAAGGTACGTGAATACCAGGAGGAGACCGGCGACAAAGAAAAAGCCATGGAGATGGCTATTACCTATTGTACCAATAACAATATTTTAAAGGATTTTTTAGAAGCTAACGCCTCGGAGGTAATTAATATGCTCATGACAGAATGGAATACCGTTGAAGCCCTGAAAGTCAGGGAAGAAGAAGGGCGGGAAGAAAAGGCTAAGGAAGTTGCCAAAAACGCTTTGGCTAAAGGTCTGCCGGTAAACATGGTCAGCGACATAACCGGTTTATCGGTCAAGGCAATTCAGAGCCTGTCGGTACAATAAATGTTATTAACTTTGTGCATAGGTGGGCGGGCATTACTCGCCCGGTGTTGGTATGTCTTCATACCGTCCGGAGTTGTTCCAGTAGGTAAGGCCCCCTGAGCCGGCATCGCGGACGCCTTCCACTTCGCGGCGGACGTAGTCTGGGTTGTAGTATTTGCGGTCGTAGAGGACGTTGAGGTAGAAGGCCTGCACATAGGGGCGGACGATGATTTGCCCCCGGCCGATCCGGCTGGTGCGCTGGGTACCCTGGTAGTAGATGCGGTAGGGGCGAAGCTCCGGCGGGTTCTGGGCGAGGAAGTCCTGCTCGAAGTGGCTGGGGTAGTACATGGGGCAGATCACATCGACATAGGGGGCCAGGAGTTCCACCTCCTGTCCGGTGCGGGCGCCGGTGCGGTACCAGCCGTTTGCGCCGTAGATGTCAATGGAGATAGGGGCGGCCAGCCGGGAACGGATGTGGCGCAGAAAGGAAACCATGGCGCTTTCCATGTCCATGCCGCTGTCCTGCCAGCGGTAACGGGCCCGGGAAAGGTTGTCCCCGTCGGTAGGAAAACGGATATAGTCAAACTGAATTTCGTCGAAGCCCCGTTCGTGGAGTTCCCCGGCCACCGCAGCGATATAATCCCACACTTCCTCCGAATAGGGGTCCACCCACTTTTCATCGTAATAGGTCCGCAGTATTTCAAAGGCGGGATCGTCGGCGCTTAGTAATTCTGTGAGGTCCGTCCGGCGCTCATCGGTTTCGGGGGGAACTTTTTTGCGTTTCACGTCATAGTAGCCGACCCAGGGCTTGCCTGCGGCGGCGTCCCAGACGGCGTACTTGCCCCCTTCCTTCGCGGCAAGTTCCGGGTCCTTGAACACCACCACCCGGGCCGCCGTATAGATACCCCGTTTCTTCATGTCCGCAAGAAAACTGTCAATGTCCAGGGGTCGAAAGACCCGGCCCTTATTGGCAATACCCGGATTCTTCGGGGTAAAACGCAGCCGGCCGTAGTCGTCCTTCATGTCGATGACCACCATATCCAGATTCCGCGCGGCGATGATGTCCAGGTAGGGCTTAAGGCTGCGGCTGTCCATGGCGTGGTTCACCGGGAGGTAGAGCCCCTCGTGGCCTGCTGCCGCGCCGGCAGGCGCCTCGTCAAGAAGCCAGAGTTCGCTCAAGCTTATTATCTCCTGCGCCGCCATCCATTCCTCTTGCGCCGCATCTCCGTTATTTTCCTGAATGACCACACAGTTCGGTTTGAGTCCCAGATTTTTTTGGATGCCCCCGGCGATCCAGCGCAGGTCTTCCCGGTCCCTGAGTTGGGGCGCGCCGGGGGCCGCAGTATTACTGTCGGGGTAGCCTAATTCTGAAACCATCCCCTCACGGACAAAACGGATTCCCCTTGGGCCCGGGTCCAGAGAATCCGCAGTGCCGAAGGCCCTGTTGTCGGACCAGAGGGTGATAAACCGTTTGTTGTTCCAGTCAAGCCGGTAGATTCTGCCCCGGAAGGTTTGGGACGCGTAGATCTCCGCAGGGCCATTGGCGGCGCTTTGCACCACCGCGATGTCGGCGGTCTCGTCGGCGTTGCCCGTGGTTTCAAGCTTTTCAATACCGGTGTTAAGCTCCGTCCATTTGGCCCCCTGTTTGCCGGGGGTGATATAATGGATACCGTAGGTACTGTGGGAAAGGAAGACCGTAAGTTCCGGCGTGGGCCCGGGCAGGTACGCCGAGGCAACCGCCTTGATGCCGTTGGTGCGGTAGGGGGGCGTCCCCAGGCTTTCCCAGGAGCGGCCCCCGTTGCGGGAAAGGTAGACCGTGTCCTTGGTGGCGCAAACAAAAATTTCCGGGTTGGCGGGATTTATCTCAAGGTCCTTTATCTCCTGCACCGTGGGGATAAAGGATTTTCTCCCCCCCTCATAAACCTTGATCGTTTTTACCGGAAGCCCCGCATTGCGGCTCTCCCAGCGGCGGAGGTCCGGGGAGACCAGAACCCCCTGGCTGCCCAGAATGGCCCAGGAAGAACCTGCCCTGATGATTTTCCGCACCTGCCCCCCGGTCCAGAGGCTTACGGAACGGCCGTTCCGGTCAAGGCCGTAGAGGCCCGTATCGGCGCCGATAAGGAGGGGCCAGCTTTCCTGATTCCCGGCGGAACCGGTTTGGGCCTTGAGAAAGGAGGGGAGGATGAGGCAAAGAGCAATCAACAGGAATACAGAACCGAGACGCCGCGAAAGATACATATACCCTAACTATAATGGAAAACAGGTCCATTGAAAAGAGATTCGTTGTATACAAAGGTAAACATTGCGAATTATACTTACCGCGGAGGCACAGCTCATGGGAACGATTCGGCAGAGCGCTACCAGGACCTTTGGGATATTGACCGCCGGGGGGGATTGTCCGGGGCTGAATGCGGCGATCCGGGGGGTATGCCGGGCCGCCTATGACCGGTATGACATGAACATTGTGGGCATCGCCGATGGCTACCGGGGGCTTATCGACGAGAACTGGCGTATTCTCCGGCCCACGGATGTCTACGGTATTTTGACCCGGGGCGGGACCATCCTGGGGGCCAGCCGGGAGAAGCCCTTCAAGCACCAGGGCAATGAATATGAAATTGCCGACAAGGTTTCGGCGATTAAGGAAAATTACCGGAAGCTCAACCTGGACTGCCTGGTGGTCCTGGGGGGAAACGGCACCAACACCACGGGCTACCTCCTTTCCCAGGAGGGGCTCAATGTGGTGGGGCTCCCCAAGACCATCGATAACGATATCGTCGGCACCGACCGGACCTTCGGTTTCCATTCGGCCCTTGCCATCGGAACCGAAGCCATTGACCGGCTCCACTCCACCGCCCAAAGCCACAGCCGGGTCATCGTGATTGAACTTATGGGCCACAAGGCGGGCTGGCTCGCCCTCTACGCCGGGGTCGCCGGCGGCGGGGATGTGATCCTGATTCCGGAAATTCCCTACGACATTAAAGTGATCGGCCGGCACCTGCACGGGCGGGCCTCAAGCGGAAAAAACTTTTCCATCGTGGTAGTCGCCGAGGGGGCCCTTTCGGTGGAGGAATCCAAAATGGAAAAAAAGGAACGGAAGAAGTACCGCGAGCAGACCGTGGTTCCCACCATCGGTTACCGGATAGCCAGGGAAATTGAAGAGGAGACCGACATGGAAACCAGGGCCACGGTCCTGGGCTATGTACAGCGGGGGGGCATCCCCAGCGCATCCGACCGGGTGCTGGCCACGAGCCTGGGCACCGCCGCCGCCGACCTGCTTGCCCGGGGTGAATACGGCAAAATGGTTGCCCTTGTCGGTGACAGTATTACTGCGGTTGATCTGAGCGTTCCCGCGGGAAAGGTAAAATCAGTCCCGCAGAATCACTACATGCTCGACACGGCCATGGCGGTGGGGACCTGCCTGGGGCAATGAGCTGCCGTCACATTCGAAATAACCACGGACCACACAGACCCGTTCTTTCCTGTCTTTTCCTTTTGTCCGTACAGTCCGTCTTATGGAATTGCTTTAGGTCCTATTGTACAATATTTTGATTTCCGGTAGAATATTCCCATGTTTCAGGCAACGACAAACATAAAGACAGAAACCGCTAAGGCTCTGCCTTTGCCCCGGCTCCCGGCTCCCGGCTCCCGGCTCCCGGCTCCCGGCTCCCGGCTTATATTATACTCTAGCTGAAAAGCAGCGTGTCAATCTCCTATTAGTTAGTATTCCTCCACTATCCACCCTGCCTCTTGACCAACTTGCTCTCTATTTTGGGGTATTAATACCCCATAAAAACATACCAGGAGTACTCATGAACGCATACGTTCATGTCCGATTAAACATCGCCGCTCACGCGGCGCAAAAAGAGGTGATTTATGGCAATAATTGAAGAAATCAACGAAGTCCTCCACAAAATTGAGGCAAAACTCTACCCAAACTACCTGGGGAAAGGAGACGGCGACTATGTGGCCCGGGCAAAGGCGGAAGCGCCCCTCAATATCGAGGATGTCTGCGCGGCGGCAAAGAACCGGGGCGGCTATACCGGCAGCTTTGAAGATATGCTGGAACATTCCCGCATCTTTATCAACGAGGTGGTCTACCAGCTGCTGGACGGCTTTTCCGTGCAGTTCGGGGGCTTTTTCTCCCTCCATTGCCGGATAAGCGGCACCTACCACGGCGGCAGCGATCATATCAGCGCGGAAAACCTCCACATCGCCTACCGGTCACTGAACCGCCTCAAGGACCTGCTGCACAAGGTTCAAATCGAAAACGAAGGCATTGCCGGGGACGGCGCCTATATCGATGAAATCATCGACGTGCATACGGACAGTCTGAACAGCGCCCTCTCCCCCGGCAATATGGCGCATATCATGGGCAATAAAATCAAAGTGGAAGGAAGCGGCCCCGAAGTGGGCGTGTGGTTTGTGAGCGAAGCGGCGGGAAACCCGCGCACCCGGGTAAGCGAGAACCTGGGGCTCAACAAAAGCAGCGAGCTGATGGCCTTGATACCGGCATTGGACGCGGGGACATACAAACTGGAAATCGTAACCCACTATGCGGGGGGAACGCCCCTCAAGGAGCCGCGGACAATCAAAGCGGAGACCTTACTTACCGTATCGTAGGCCTATTGGAATTGAATCCTGTTCCCATAAGGAATAGGGTTTCGTTCCAACAAGGAATAGGAGTCTATTCCAATAAGGAATAGGGTTTTGTTCCAATAAGGAATAGGAGTCTATTCCAACAAGGAGTAAAGAACATGAAAAGGAAATTGACAATTATAATGGGAATATTGGCAATAGCGCTGGCGTTCGCCCTGGTTATTGCCGGATGCGATACCGGAAACGGCGGCGGTACTACACCCACGACCGAAAACCCGGGAACGCCGGGAGAACCTGGGGCGCCAGGAGAGCCGGAGGGGCCGGGGATTCCGGAGGCGGATACGGTTATGAATGCGACTTCTCCGCTGGGGACTGTGAAAAGCCGGGCGGCGCTGACGGATGCGCAGAAAACCACGATATCGGCCAATATCACCGGCGCGATCAATGATGCGTCGTTTGCGTGGTATAAAACTTATATGGGCACGGGCGGCATGAATATTTGGATTGAAAATGGCGGGACGCCGGGTGTAGAGACGGGCGTTCACTTGACGTTGGCGGAGGTTTCGGCGGCGAAATCGGCCATTATTGCAAGAATTATCGTTCTGTTGAATGATCAGGGCATCAAAACACCGGAAGCAAAGACATTCCCGGCGCAATGGGTGGGCGCAAAAGAGGTCTCTGTTACGCTGGATGCCGCGGTTATCAATCTGGCCGATCTGACAGATGCAGAATGGACGGTGATTGTGAATAATATTAGGGATGGGTTTAAGTATATAGAAGGAGGTGCTAAGAAAGATCTTGCAGAACTAGTGGATAGAATATACATTATAAATAGTCCCAATTTATTCGGTCGTACCAGCGATATGAAAAAACTTACTCTTGGGATAGGTCTGGTGAAAGGTAGAGCTCCTTTTGCAATTTTTGCAGAGCTTGAAGATGCTATAACTACTGGAAATATTATTACACAGACCATGAATAAGGGGCAGAAATCTGCGAATATGAAACAGACCATGTTGGCGCAGGCAGATAGGCAGTTCAAGGCCACGCGTGCGGGGTGGAACAGAAATGCACACAGTATTTCTGCGCAACGCAGCGCCCGTATGATTGGGTAATTGTATATACAATGTTTGTGGGGCGGGGTTCGTTTGAGCCCCGTGGAGCGTAAAAGCAGGAACGATGCAGTTAGAACAAATAGGAATGGGTTCCGGTGCGGTCTATGATCGTTCTCAATATACGCTATGTATGCAAATCTTCCCACATTTCATCAACGGAGTTATACCAATGAGCAGGGATTTCCCCACGCATCATGGCCCTGCCCTCCCGGATAGCGGCGGCGGTTTCGGCGTTGGGCGTGTGGTCCAAAGGACATTCGCCCTCATAGCCCAGTCCGTCATCATCGTCGGCTTCGCTGGCGGGTATTTCAACGGTTTGTTCAATGGTCATTATAGAGGTAAGTATAGCATGAAAAGGGTGAAAGAGGTGGCATCACCTACACGACAAACGCATGAAAACTCCAGAACCCGATCAATTATTTACCCCCGGTTTCCGTACCCTTTGTTTTAGCGGACAATTTTGCTTCAATCTGTTCTGCCTTGTATCCTTGTTTCAAAAGCTCCAGAACCTCATGAAGAGTTTTTTCCCGGCCCTTTACCCAGCCCTCTTCCCGGCCCTCTTCCCTCTGGACCTCGCCCCATTCCTCGGTACTCCATTCGGTTAATAACATGTTAATTACCTCCGCAGCATGTGATTCTAAAAATTCACGCAGTATGTTGTGTTCTATACAATCGTTGATTGCTTCCCTAAAGGCGTGTTTGCTGTCGGGAATGGTTTTTGTGTATTCCCGGACTTTATCAACAAAGACACTGTACCCGTTGAGTTCTTCGCTCTTTTTCAGTATCCCCTCGTTATGGCCGGTGTTGATATTGTACACTTTCACGGTGAGCTCCAAATCTACCGGCCTTGCGGCGCCGCCCGGCTTTATAAACGTATCGGACAATTTTAAGGTCCTTTGGTCAGGGTAGGGAGCGGTTCCGTTATAGAGCACGATAAATTCGGGCCAGGGCAGGGGGATTGATTTGCTGGCAAATATTTTTTTTCGGTCTATGATCTTTTCGTACACCCGGGCGATGTACATGAGCAGCCGGATGGGCATGTTGGGATTGATGGTAGACTGGTGCTCTATTAAAACCACCAGCCGGTTATCCACCGTGAATGAAAGATCATTGATTTGGTCCTTAAAAAACACATCGGTCAGGGTGTTTATACTGATGGGCACGTCAGGGGACAGGGCAACGCCTTCAAGAGCGCCGTATAAGCCGCGCAATATGTCGGGGTCGCTGAAAAGAAAGGAAAATACACTGTCTTTATACTCACGATTTGTACCCATTCTTGCCCCTGCAATCAATAATACGGGATTTTTCATGCATTTTCAAGGGTATCATTCGTGTGAAAAATCAGAACCTGATAAAGTGCCGATGAAATTCTTCATGCGTTTGTCGTGCAATCACCTATATTTTGCCAATGCGGGCTTAACGGTCTTGGGGGGAAGGCGCTTTGAGGGGGAGTGTCCGGCTCATCGGCAAAACAGTCTAATACTAAGCGCTTGCCCTTGTCATCTTCTTTTCGTATCTTGAACATAAGGAAATAAAAAATGGATTACGAAAAGTTGACAATCAAAGCCCAGGATGCCCTGAACGAGGCATCCGCCATCGCCCAAAAGGACGATCATTCACAGGTAGAAACCGAGCATATCCTCCTGGCCCTGCTGCGGCAGGAAGAGGGGATCGTGCGGCCCCTCATCGAGCGGATAGGGGGGGACGCAGCCCAAATTACGGCCCAGGTTGAGGAACTGGCCGCGGCGAACCCCAAAATTTACGGGGAGGCGGCGCAGGTTTACTTTTCCTCTGCGGCATCCAAGATACTCGCCAAGGCCGAAGCCGAAGCGGCTTCTTTAAAAGATGAATATGTCTCCACTGAGCACATCCTTATCGCCATCGCCGCCGGGGAAGGGAAGTCGGCGGAGCTTCTGAAAAAGGCGGGGGTCACCAAGAACGCCATCCTGGGGGCGCTGAAGCAGGTGCGGGGGAATACCCGGGTGACCGATCAGAACCCGGAAGAAAAGTACCAGGTGCTGGACAAATACTGCCGGGACCTGACCGCCCTGGCCCGGCAGGAAAAGCTCGATCCCGTAATCGGCCGGGACGAGGAGATCCGCCGGGTGATGCAGGTCCTTTCCCGGCGCACCAAGAACAATCCGGTCCTCATCGGCGAACCCGGTGTGGGTAAGACCGCCATTGCCGAGGGGCTTGCCCGGCGCATTGTTGCCGGGGATGTGCCCGAGGGCCTTAAGGGCAAGAAGCTCCTGGCCCTGGACCTGGGGGCCCTGGTGGCCGGGGCGAAGTTCCGGGGGGAATTTGAAGAGCGCCTCAAGGCGGTGATCCACGAGGTCCAGGCTGCGGACGGGAAGATCATTTTATTCATCGACGAACTCCACACCCTGGTGGGGGCGGGAGCCGCCGAGGGGGCAACCGACGCATCCAATTTGCTCAAGCCCGCATTGGCCCGGGGGGAACTGCGCTGCATCGGCGCCACCACCCTGGACGAATACCGCAAGCACATCGAAAAGGACGCCGCCCTGGAACGGCGTTTCCAGCAGGTCTACACTGCGGAGCCTTCGGTGGAGGACACCATAGCGATACTGCGGGGCCTGCAGGAACGCTACGAGGTACACCACGGGGTGCGGATCAAGGATGAGGCCCTGGTGGCCGCAGCAACACTGTCTGATCGCTACATCACCAGCCGCTTTTTGCCGGACAAGGCCATCGACCTGGTGGACGAAGCGGCGAGCCGGCTCAAGATGGAGCTGGATTCCCGGCCCACGGAACTGGACAAGCTGGAACGAAAACTCTTACAGCTTTCCATTGAGAAACAGGCTCTGGCCCGTGAAGAAGACGCCGCCTCCAAAGAACGGCTGGTGAAACTGGAAAAGGAAATTGCCGATCTTACCGCGGAACGGGACGCCATGAAGGCCCGCTGGGATAGTGAGAAAAAGGACATCCAGAAGATCCGGGAGATTAAACAGCAGATCGAAGAACTCAAGATCGAAGAAACCCGGTACGAGCGGGAGGGCAATCTGTCCAAAGCTGCGGAAGTAAAACATGGCCGCATCCCTGAGGCCCAGCAGAAGCTCAAGGCCCTTACGGACACTATGGAAAAAAAGCGGGGAGGAGCCGATGGGCAGGGCACGCCGGCCCTGCTGCGGGAAGAGGTGAGCGAAGAAGATATTGCCCAGGTGGTGGCCACCTGGACGGGTATCCCCGTTTCCAAGATGCTCAGCGGCGAACTGCAAAAGTACCTGGACCTGGAAAAAGTTCTGGAGCAGCGGGTGGTGGGACAATCCGCCGCCGTGGAAGCCGTGGCGGACGCGATCCGGCGGAACAAGGCGGGGCTCTCCGACGCCGCCAAGCCCCTGGGTTCCTTCCTCTTCCTGGGCCCCACCGGAGTGGGAAAAACAGAACTGGCAAAAACACTGGCGGATTTTTTATTCAACGACGAGAAGGCCCTTACCCGGATCGACATGAGCGAATACGGCGAGAAGCACTCGGTGAGCCGCCTTATCGGCGCGCCCCCGGGCTACGTGGGTTACGAGCAGGGGGGCCAGCTGACCGAAGCGGTGCGCCGCCGGCCCTACAGCGTGATCCTCTTCGACGAAATCGAAAAGGCCCACCCGGAGGTGTTCAACGTATTTTTACAGATACTCGACGACGGCCGCCTGACCGACGGGCAGGGCCGGGTGGTGGACTTCAAGAACGTGATCATCATCATGACCAGCAACCTGGGTTCGGACCTGATCCTGGAAGCCAGGAAACCGGAAGCTATCAAGGATGCCCTGATGGAACTCCTCAAGCAGAGCTTCCGTCCGGAATTCCTGAACCGTATCGACGAGACGGTGATCTTCAACCGCCTGGGCCGGGACGAGATCGGCAAGATCGTGGAGATACAGATCGCCCGCCTTATCAGCCGTCTTGAGGACCGCAAAATAGATTTGAAGCTCAGTAAAGCTGCCAAAGAATTTTTGGCGGAGCGGGGCTACGATCCCCTGTTCGGCGCACGGCCCTTAAAGCGGACCATTCAGGGCGAACTGGAAAACCCCCTGGCCAAGCTCATCATTGCCGGGAAGATCAAAGAGGGCGACACCGTTACTGCGGACAAAGCTCCGGCGGACAGCAAAGAGGGCGGGCTTGCATTTAAGAAAAGCGGTTCTGCTAAAGATTAAGTACCGGTATATAAATATCACAGACCTTGGCAGTTTCCGACATGCACCGCTCATCGTAAAGCTCAAAGCTTACCCCCTTGGGGTCGGGTTGGCAGGCCGCGCCGGGGAGCCATTCGGCAAAGACGTCGCGCCATACTCCCTGGATGGCGGCGGAAAAACCCGCGCCGTCGGCCGGCGGGGTGGAAAAGACCGCAAAGAGGGCGGGGGGCATTTCCCGGACCTGGTAGGCCGGGGGAACCGCCGCCCCATCCTTCACTTCCACTCCAATGATATACTCAAA
Organism: Spirochaetia bacterium; assembly: GCA_025997875.1. Lineage (GTDB taxonomy): Bacteria > Spirochaetota > Spirochaetia > Treponematales > Breznakiellaceae > BNUT01. Next base: position 11,764 of record BNVE01000069.1, on the reverse strand, counting down.
TTCCCCGGTTGCGGGGTCTTCGGGGAAACACGCGCCGTATTCGGTGTGGGACTTGATAAACCCTTCCCCATGGAGTTTTTCCATCCTGCCGTCGGAAACATAGTCCGCCCAAAATTGGGGAATCGCCTTGAAGTTCTCCCCGTCCCTGCCCGTAGTATTGATGACATACCCCGCCAGCTTGATCGCAGAAAGCCTCACCATTTTAGGTTCCATACATCCTCCTTAATAACCTTGTTCTCGGACATACTACATTGAATTCAACTCTTCCGCTTTTGCTTCCCATTCCCGGGTCTTCACTTCCACCGCCGCCGCCGCCTCGTTCAGCTTTGCCTGCACCGCCTTGGCCTTTTCCCCGTTACTGTAAACTTCCGGGCGGCTTATCTCCGCCTCCAGCCTTTTCTTTTCCGCCTCGCAGGTCTCCAGCTCCTTGAGTATCTCCGCCTCCTGCCGCTCAAGCCGGCGGATCAGGGTCTGCCGCTGCTTTGCCGCTTCCCTGCTTAGGGCCGCGCCGGGAACCGTCCTTTCGGGTGGAGGAGCCGCAATTCCGGTTCCCGCTTCCGGGGACTTCTTAATCAAAATCACCTGGGGGTTTGATTTGGTAGACACCCCGAAGGAGGTGCCGGACGCCGTTTTTGGCCCGGCCTCAGCCGCCTTTTCAGCCGCCGCCGGATCGGCGTTGGGCGCTATTTCCGCCGTACCCGAAACAGCGCCTAACGCCTTTTCTGCCGCGCCGCCGTCTCTGGCACCGTTCGCCGCCTCCGCCGCTTCCCGCTCAAGCCGGTCCAGGTAATAGGCGTAGTTGCCGTAGAACAGCCGGTGCACGCTCTGGGTGCCCTTGCCGTGGGGGGCCTTGGTAAGGCTCAGCTCCAGGGTTTTGGTGGAGAGGGCCTCCATAAAGGCCCGGTCATGGGAGACAAAGATGATCGTGCCCGTAAAGGCCTTCAGGGTATCCAGCAAAATATCCTTGGACTGGAGGTCCAGGTGGTTGGTGGGCTCGTCCAGGATCAGCAGGTTCATGGGTTTCAGGAGCATCCGCAGCAGGGCAAGGCGGCTCTTCTCGCCGCCGGAGAGGACGCTGATAGGTTTGTGCACATCGTCGCCGCGGAAGAGGAATGCGCCCAGCATATCCCGCACCCGGGGGATCAGGGCCGTGGGGGCCTCCGCTTCCATAAAGTCGATCACCTGTTCGGAGCCGGTCATGGTTTCGGCGGCGTCCTGGGAGAAGTAGCCCGCGGCGATACCTGCGCCGTAGTTCACCTTCCCCTCGAAGTCCCGGTCACGGCCCGCGATGATCCGCAGCAGGGTGGACTTGCCCGCGCCGTTGCGGCCCACCACCACCAGCCGTTCAGCGGATTCCAGAAGCAGGTCCACATCGGAGAGCACCCGGCGGCGCCCGTAACTTTTGCCGATCCCGTCCAGGGTCAGGGCGATGCGGCCCGAGTGGGGGGGCGGCGGAAAGGTGATGCTGATCTTCTTGAGGGATTCGGGAATTTCAATCCGTTCCATTTTTTCCAGTTTCTTGATCCGTTCCTGAACCATATTGGCCTTGGTGGCCTTGTAGCGGAAACGACGGATCAGGTCTTCGGATTTGGCGATCTCCTCCTGCTGTTCCGCATAACGCTTCATCAGGCTTTCGATCTCAACTTCACGGACCTTTTCGTAGGCGCTGTAGTTCCCCGCGTAACGTTTCAAATTGCCCTGGAAAAGTTCGTAGACTTCGTTAACCGTAACGTCCAGAAAGTAGCGGTCATGGGAAACCAGCAGGTAGCCCCCGGTAAAATTTTTAAGCCAGGTTTCCAGCCAGGACCGGGCTTCGATATCAAGGTAGTTGGTGGGCTCATCCAGGAGCAGAATGTCGGGCCGTTCCAGCAGGACCTTTGCCAGGGCGATACGCATCTGCCAGCCCCCGGAGAATTCCCCGGTGTCCCGTTTCAGATCATCTTCGGAGAAGCCGAGCCCCGAAAGGACCGTAGCGATACTGGCCTCCCGCTGGTAATAGCCGGAGTTCTCAACCGTCTCCTGCAACCGGTGGTATTCATCCAGCAGCCCCGCGGTGCGGCCGTCGTCGCTTTTGGTCTGTTCCAGATGGCCGCCGATCTCTTCCATCTTGCGGAGCATGTCCCGGATAGCCTCGTAGGCGGTTTCCGCTTCCTCCCGCAGGGTACTGCTCCGGTGAACAATCCCCGACTGGGGCAGGTACACGATGCGGCTCCCCTTCTGAATCGCCCGCTCCCCCGAATCCTCAAGTAATTTGCCGGCGATCACCTTCATCAAGGTGGACTTCCCCGAACCGTTCGCCCCCGCAAGGCCCGCGCGGGAACCTGCGGCAAGGTGGAGGCTTACCTCTTTAAGAATATCCCGGTCGCCGAATGCAAGGGATACTTTGGAGAATTGTACAAAGGCCATTATTGCTGCGCCCGGTAGAAGTAGATCACCGTGGGGGAGGATGCCCGCCGGACAACGGTGTTCCCGTCAAGGCTCGTGTCCGGCGCATACTCAATGCGGAGGCCCTGGGCGTCCAGGGTATACATGAACCGCACCGTACCCGCAGATTTGCTCACCCCGTCAAAGTGAAGGGAGAAGGCCCCCTCGTGCAGATCCCGGATTGCCGGGGAAAGGTAGAGGTCCATGGTGATAGAACCGCTTTCCAGCGCCGCCGCAGGGATCACCTGGGGTGTAAGCAGCCGGTTATCGGTCCAGGTAAAGTTACCCTCCCCGCTAAAGGAAAGGGTTCCGTAGTTGTTACTGATATAATCGGGCCCCTGTTTGTAGAGATTGCTGAAAAGATCCTCCCGCCGGGCCGTCTCCTGCATGATAAGGTCATCCACCTCTGCGGGAAGGGCCACAAAAAGCATACTCTGCAATGCCCCCCCCGGTTCGGAGAACTGTACCGACAGGGTCGTATCGGACCGCAGGCTCATCTGAAGATTGGTCCCCTCAAAACGCCATGCCTGGTCCCCCGCGGAACGAATCCCCGTATAGGAAAAAGTCTGGTCCAGGTTAGGCACGAATATCCGGGCAACCCCGGTATCCTGGCCGGGAGAAAACTGCCAGTGCCGGGAAAGCTCTTCCAGATCGATACGCTGGTTATTGATCATGGTCCCATAGGATTCGGGGGACCAGGTTTTAGCCAGCAGCCGGTCCAATTCCGGGTCCTCCTCCGCCTCAACCTGATCCGTCCGGACCACGCTCAGGGGCCCCCCGGCATGTTCAAAGAGCTTAAGCCGGTAGGAAAAACAGTACCCCGTGGTGCCGTCCTCCGCCATCACCCGGTACCAGTCCCCGACCAGGGGGTCCCCGGTGGTACTGATCGGAGGATTCCCCTGCACCTGGGCCAGCACTTTGATAATCTCCCCGGTCTTAAGCCGGTACACCCGCCGGGAACTGTTATCCACATCCTCCCGGATAGGCAGCCCGTCCTGCAGGTTCTCCGCATAAAGCAGGGCATATTGGGCGAACTCCTTCGCCCGCTTCCCGGCCTTCCCTTTACTCCCGGAAAATTCAAACTGCGCCAGGGGCACCTCAAACTTGTTGAGCCCCTTCTTCGCCGTCCTGAACGCCTCCGGAATCCCCACTACCCACACCCGATCAATATTGGACCTGATATACACCGGCAGCACCGTCCCCGATGGAATCGCCGGATCCTCAGAGGTCCAAAGCAGAATCCCCCATCCCAGACGCTGGGAACAGGAGTTGAGGAGCAGAATACAAACAGCTGTCAGACAGAGCCCGAAACCGCGCCAAAGGTGTGGACGGCCACGGCTCTTTTTAATTTCCCCAAAACACATAACAAAGCCAGTTTAGCCGAAATGGGGGGTAAAAACTAGGAGGGGGAGCGCCTTGGCGGCATAAGCCCCATGCCCAAAGAAAAATGCCCATTCGGTCACGCTTGCTGCTCCGCAGCTTCGGTCAAGTAAGCTCATGGGCATTTCCCTTTGGGCACGGGGCCTCTGCTTACAATGGGAAAGCGTGGATCGCCGCGGCTCCCCCTGCGCTCCATGGTCCTCGTGCCAAAAAAGCGCCGGCGCCTTTTTGGCCCTGCGGTCCATTACGCTACCCCCGCTTATCTCCTTGGCTGACAGGGGGTGTTGTTTCAAAGGGTTACGCTTGATGTTTAGTTTAATGTTACAACCACTGCCGCGCTTGTGCGGTCCGGCGCTTTTCTCTGGAATTTAATAGCTGTCAGGAATGTTGCGGTCATGGAGGAATAAAGAAGTTTTGTTTGTTTACATAACATTGAGATATGAATGCAATTAATTGCGTTTATATCTCAGAAAATGTGTGTAATATGAATTCGTTTTAACGCAGGATTGGGATGAATGCATGCATTGCGTATAAAATATGTTATATGCAATAAAAATGCAGAAATTTATTAAATAGTCTCACCGCCTCCATGCGGTTCGAGGAAAATATTCTTTATTTCACGAAATTTATTGACATGAAAATAATAATATGTTAGTATAAAAAACGAATAAGTCCCAATAAACTCAATATTTTTACGGAGCGTATTATGGCTATACTTGAAGTTAAGAAAAATGGTTTTGATAACCAAATCTCAAAAGACCAATTTGATAAATTATCAAATTTTAAAACGGCAAGCTGGGCAATTTTGAGTTCCTCTTTTAATATCAAAGGATGTGATGAAGATAGTAATAATGGACCAAAAACCGTTATTTTTAATCACATAAATGAGTTAAAAAACAATATTATATTATTAGGTTTAAATCGATCTGGAAATGCTATAAAAGCCGCGGGTTTACCTAAAAAAATATTTAGCAATTTTCATTGTGTTCCTCATAGAGGTGATAAGCTATTAAAAGAAACTATTTCAGATGGTAAATTATTAAATATTTCAGGGGCTTATATGACAGATTTATCTGAAATAATAAAGGGAAAAGCAGCACTAGTTAAAATTAGTATTAAACAAGCAAAAAAATTATTTGAAAAACAATTGAATATTCTGAATTCACCAGTATTCAATATTATTTGTTGGGGAGATGACGTATTTAAACATATTCAAAAAATTTATCCTCCTTCAAGTATTGTAGAAATACAAAAGCAACAAAAAAACAATGTAATATTTGAAACAAAAACATATTCTTGTAAAACTGATAAATTTAGTTTTAAAATTTATAGATCGTTACATTATTCATATATTGTAAATGGACGTGGAAATAATAGAAAACCCGAATTTATAGAAAACTTAAAGTATATAAATGAACAGATTGTTTTATAAAAGAGACCGTACGCCGTCCATGGCGCACGGCTAACGTAGCAGCATTTTTACTGCACATTAACATACGCTATACGCTGCGCTGCAGTAGCGGCTTGGCCTATGAAAAAACGCAGTCGGCCTACGGCCTTTGTGCATTTTTTCTCCGGCACATTTTTGTAGTTTGCAACTGCAAAAACGTCGTAAACCTTTCACGTTAAACGAAATTTTTTTGTCCCAAGACGGGGGGAGCGCCATCCATGGCGCTAAGAGTTTTCGTATTTTAATAAAGAATTATGCTACGCCGCTGATTAGAATAATATACGTGTAGATATCGGCGGGAAATATCCGACGAAACTGCTCCACGAGTCCGAAGAAGTAAAACCAAACAGAACCGAGAGATATTTGTTTACCTCGTTTGTTCATTTAACTTGTCAGCTTCCTCAGCCAGACTGAAGGGGCTTGGAAGGGACGGTATTACAAAGCTGAACCGGGTTTTTCCACCGGTATTAGAAATGTGAAAGTCACCATGTTGGATGATGTCCATCCCTATAAGGATATCTATTTTTTGGGCCGAGTTGATACTACAGACCCCTATGTGTTTGCTTGATATGAATAGATCGTTGGGGAGTTTAACCGCCAATCTTACTACATCAATGACTTGACTGCCTCCGACACCGGATATTACCTCGGAATCAATGGGTATAAGGTTCAACCTTTTCATAAGGTCAACGGAAATAATCGTATGATTAGCCCCGGTATCCCATTTTGCACGAATTTTTGCACTTTTATCAGGATTCTTGGCCGGGTCGGGATAGACTTCAACCTCGGAAATCAAATTTTCGGTCTGAAATGGATATCTTTGCTCAAAAGCATAGTATGTTTTTATCTCACTCATAGCTAAACACTGAAAATTTCCCAATTTTCCCAAGCAGGATCGACCGGAACAGATTTCACACAGAATGTTCCAAGGGGACGGATTTTTTCTGTTTCATCGACCGCAGTATCCAAATCATCATAAACCCCAATGATTTTATCCCCGACAATAACAAGTTCTTTTCCCAGATATTTTTGCCTGAGTTGAACCTTGTTAGCCTCATAAAAAGTAGTTTCCTGCTCGTACATAACGACCTCCATACCTATCACTATACTATACTTGGTAAATAAAGGGTAGCATGACATCTTTATCTGATAATATATCTATAAACTTCAACCTTCTTCGGTGAGGTATTCTTTTCGGAGGTTTTCAAGGGAAAGGCTGACCATTTGAGTCAATTTTAGGGATGCTTCTTCGGTATATCTGGTCAAAATCACTCCAATATCACTTGGTACGGCCTCTTCCGGCTTGAAAAGCTCGTAAACTTCAATATTTAACGCCTTACTAAGGTTCATAAGGGTTTCAGGATAGGGCCATTTTTTGCCAGTTTCTATATCACTCAAAAAATTCGTGGAAATATTGGCTTCTTCGGCTAATTTTGCCTGCGCCCACCCCCGGCGATTACGATACCGTTTGATATTCATGCTTAAAACAGCCCATAATTTGTTTCCGACCATAGATCCATCCCGTAGCATATATTAAAAATTATCTTATTAGCTTGACAAAAGGGGGTGAGACGAATGGGGGAAAAATACGGCTTAAATTTCAGACTGGTTGAAGAAAAGGACGCTGATTTTATTGTGAAATTACGCACAGATGAAAGGCTTGCACGATATTTGCACCAAACGGATAATAATATTTCAAAGCAAAAAGAATGGATACAAAAGTATAAGCAAAAGGAAAAAGACGGACTTGATTTTTACTATATTTTTGAAGACTTAAAAAATCAACAATTGGGGTTGAGCCGAATTTATGATGTTCAGAAACAAAGTTTCACCGTAGGAAGCTGGATTTTTTCGCCTAATGCACCATTGGGTACATCAATATTAGGAGATATTATTGTAAAAGAAATCGGATTTGAAAATCTTGATATCGGAAAATGCCTTTTTGATGTACGAAAAGGGAATATTCATGTTTTGAAATACCATATGACATATCACCCCACAAAAATCAACGAAGATGATTTAATAATTTTACCATTTCTTATATATTTTTCATTAAAATTAATTCCTAAGGAAATAATGGATGAATGTAAGGAAGAAGCAAAAGATATGTGGAAAGATGGGAAACCCAAAAGATGGCATTATGCAATACCAATAATAATAATTTATATATTAATAATAGCCATAATTGTAAAAAATATATTTTTTAGGAATTGAAATAAAAAAATATTGACAAAAATCCTTAAACAGACTATAATTTATGAAGGAAAATGAAAATATTGCATAACGATCAGTTTGATATAAACGTAGAGATTGTAAGAAATTTAATAAAAAAACAATTCCCGGAATTTAAAGAATTGCCGATATTTGAATTTGATTCTATCGGTACTGTTAATTCAATTTTCCGCCTGGGTAATGGGCATTATATTCGTTTTCCAAAAACGAAACAATATGAAGATTCAATATTAAAAGAGTATAGAATTTTACCGTATATCTCAAAACATATAACCCTTGAAATTCCGCAGCCAATAAAATTAGGGAATCCATGTAGTTTATATCCGGTTCATTGGGCGATTTATAACTGGATAAACGGAGAACCATATGATAATAACAAGATTGTAGATATTCAGGATATAGTATCTGAACTGGCTAATTTTATAAATGAATTACATACAATTAGTTTATTGAAAGACGCTCCTAAAGCCGGCAGAAAGCCGCTTTTAGAATTGGATAAAATGACGATTGATGCTCTAAATGCATCGAAAGAAGAAATAAAATATACAAAAATAATAAAAATATGGAATAATCTTGTAAACACATCAGTTTGGAATAATAAACCGGTATGGATTCATGCGGATTTACTTAAACCAAATATTCTGATAAAAGACAATCATATAGCGGCTATAATAGATTTTGGCAGCGCGGGGATTGGTGACCCGGCATTTGATCTAATACCGGCTTGGGCAATTTTTGATAAAGAAAGTAGAAATAAGTTACAAAAAACTTTAGATATAAATGAGGACACATGGAATAGGGCTTGTGCGTATGCTTTACACCAGGCCGCATTAATAATACCATATTACCGTAAAAGCAATCCTGGTTTTGTAAAACAAGCTATAGATACTATAAATGAAATCATTATTGATAATGTATCGTAATTCTGCATGCGCGGGTTGCAGGGCTTATTTCAACCTGTTCACCCAGAGCCGCAGTTCATGGGCCGCCCAATGTACAATGAGGAGCTGCAGCCGGTTGAGGCCGATGAGTTCATCGTCCAGGGCTGCTTCGGCAAGGACCATTTGGCCAATGGAGTGGCTCAGGTCTTCGGGGATTTCCAGTATCCACCGGGAGAGGGGGGCGCCGTTTTTGTCACGGACATAGGCAGCGGCGGCGGCCTGGATATTTTTGGCGTGACCGGCGATAAGGGCCAGTTCGGGGATCTTTTTGTTCAGCCTGCGGCTGCCAAGGTTGGATTTGTAGTACTCAAAGGCCGCTTCCGCTTCGTCCATGGCCAGGGTGGCAGCCAGGGGCTCGGCGGACTTTTGGTCCGCTTCCAGAAAGCGCACCAAAACGGGGTAGAACAGATTTTGTGTGTCCAGGATCGCCGCCATGGCGAGGATCACTTCATCGCGGAGGTAGGGCGGGGGATTGGCGGAACGGAGGATGTCCAGCAGCACCGAGAGTGAATTGGGGGAAGCATAAATTCCAAAGGCCTCCACCCCCATAATCTTGAGCCGGGGATTTTTGGTTTTAAGGATGATCTGTTCGATCTGGGGACGGAAGGCCTCGTCCCCAAGGCGGGCCAGGGCGATCATCGCTTCCCCGGCAAGCATGTAGTCCCGGGAGGCGGCCAGTTCCCGCAGCAGGGGGGTGGCGGAGAAGACCCCGTGGTTCCCCAGGATACGGGCGGAGATATAGGCGGTGGTGAAGGGGTTGTTGACCAGGTCCGTCATAAGGGCTTTTTCGGCGTCCTCGTTTAAGGTTTTAAGGGTTTCCATGGCCCGCAGGGATTCGAGCCTGATGGCAAGCCGGGGGGAACGGGCCCGCACCAAAAGCCCCTTGATGGCAAGCTGGGACGGGGTGTCGTGGAGGGCGCCCAGGAGAAGTTCCTCCTCATGGGAATCGCTGGTTTTGTTCAGCCGGTCAAGGAGGGAGATGGCCCGCAGGTCCCGGAAGGAGAATATCACTTCCAGGGCGCCCCGGAAGGGAAGGGCCCCCAGGGGGGTAAGCTTCCGCTGAAGCACCAGGACAAAAACGGTTAAGCCGATCAAAACAACGTATAAAATTTTAAAGGAAATGATTTTTGACAGGCCGATGCCGGATAAAATATCCAGCAGCAGCCCCGCCGCAAAGGAGCCCCCGGCGCCGGCAACACCGAAGATAAAAAAGTAGAGGATGCCCATGTCCAGCATAAGGTCCATGGGAACGAGTCCCAGAAAATAGGTCTGGGCAATTCCCTCCGATCCCAGGAAGCCGAAATTCATCACAAAAAATATACAGGTAAGAAACAGTATCCCCGTAGTAAAACTGTCTATTGCTCCGGCAGGAAGAAAGATGATGGGGATCATGCTGGCAAGGCCGGTGAACACACAGATGATGAAAATGGGCTTTGCACCGATCCGGTCCACCAGGAATTTGATCATAAGCCCGATCATAAGGTTGCCCAGTCCGCCAAAGACCGAGTAGAGCGAAACCATACCGTCGCTCTGCTTAAATACTTCCCGGGAATAAACGATGAGGAAGGCCCGGGATACCCCGGAGATCAGGGCCACCAGAAAGAGGATACCCATGAACTGTCTCAGGCTGGGTTTGGCCAGGGCTTCCTTAAAGATGGTGAAGAATTTTATTTTTTTGCCGCTCTCTTCCATGGGGGGCTCGGGAATTTTTTTAACCAGGGTTCCGCTGAAAATTCCGCAGCCGATGCCCACGGCAAAAATAATGGAATAGAGGTACAGGGGCGGTTCCCGGCCCAGGAGCATGGCGATAGCGAAGCCCGAGAACATTCCTGTGGCGCTGTTGATGATCTGTATCTGGGTCATATAGGCGCCCCGGTCGGGCCCGGCGGAGAGGGAGCTCAAGATCGGGTTATTGCCGATCATGCCGATCCCCCGGATGATGTGGAAGAGGCTTACCCCAAGGAGCAGAAGTCCCAGGGCGAGGTCCCGGCGCCCGGCGGCGGCGGCGAAGGGGGCAAAGACCGCTGTAGCCATAAAGAAGGCCCGCCAGGTCCAGGCAAAGCTGAAAATCCCGACGATGGAAAAGCGCCGGGCAAGGAGTTTTCCCAGGGGAAGAAAAAAGAAGGCAATATAGACTACCGCGCTCAAGAGGCCGATGTAGGTGGAGGATGCGTTGAGCCGCATGGCAAAGATGGTGACAATACTTCCCACCAGGAAGTTCCAGGAAAGGGCATTAAAAACATTGAAAATATTGTACAATTCCCGGGCTTTGCTGAGGCGGTAAGGCGAAAGAGCTTCTGTCATACCTGTATAGTATTAACCCTAGTTGAAAAGCTTTTCAAGTCCATATCCGGAATTACCAGCAGCAGTACCCGCCGTCGACAATGATATCTGTCCCTGTCGCATAATCCGATGCGGGGGAGGCAAGGTATACCACCGCTCCCTGTAAATCCTCGGTGGTAGCCATCCGGCCCATGGGAACCTTTTCCAGCCACTTGGGCAGCATGGTTTTTCCCTCCGGGGTTTCCAGGAGCTTATCCACCAGGGCGGTTTTCGTATATCCGGGACTGATGCTGTTCACCATGATATTTTTTGGAGCCCACTCGGCGGCAAGGCTCCGGGTTAAATGCAGCACCCCGGCTTTGGAAGTGTTATAGGCGCTTTGGTTCTGGGGGGTATTGGAAATGTGGGCGGACATGGAAGCGGTATTGATAATTTTTCCATAGCCACTTTTTGCCATCTCCCGCGCTTCGCTCTGGGCGCAGAGAAAAACCGCATCCAGGTTGAGGGAAAGTATCTTCCGCCACTCACTAAATTCCTGGGTCAGCGCGTCCCGCCAGACCCCCATGCCGGCGTTATTCACGGCGATGGTCAGCTTTCCCCATTTGTCAATCACGGTTTTGACCATCTTTGCAACATCATCACCGTTGGTTACATCGGTCTTGACCGCAATGGCCTCAATGCCTTTTTTGCCCAGGGCCTGTGCGGTTTCCTCCGCCAGGGACAGGTTGATATCAACCACCGCAATCTTCGCACCCGCTTCCCCCAGGGCAAAGCAATAGGCCTGGCCTATCCCCTGGGCCCCGCCGGTTACCAGGGCGGTTGTTCCATCCAGCTTAAAACGATCCAGAATTGTTTGTGCCATAAGATTCTCCTTGTGGCTACAGTATACCCCAAGGGGGGCGTTCGTTCAATGCAACCCATTGCGTGCAGGCAAATCAGCCTGCGCGGTCAGGGCAAAAGCATTTAGAATTCTATGATAAACTTCTATTCTTCACTGGGCGGGGAAGAAGGAATGGAAGTAACGCAAGCCGATATAACCAAAATGACCGATTTT
>BNVE01000068.1 GCA_025997875.1 Spirochaetia bacterium | reverse complement strand
TGCAAAAACAAGATATGGTCTATGGATGGTCTGTACGGACATACCGGCACGATAGTATGTCCATTGAAATTTGGGCGGAAAACGAACAGGTAAAAAATCAGATTTATTCCGACCTTGACCTTTTTGTTTTGGGGAATTTGAGAAATATTCTTATTGAAAAATATGAATATAACGATCTGAAAATTGATGAGGAATCTATACGGGGCCAACGAAGCGGTGCCTGGAACATAGATTTTGCAGTTGTCTTAGCCGGTGCAAATATCCGTTTTGAAGTGAATTACGCTGTAGAACAGATTTTGGTTAACACCGATTTAGAGGCTCTGCATAGAGAAATTATAACTGGAGGAAAAAACTATGCCCGGTAAATCACAGCCATCGGCGGAAGCGGTAGCTTCCAGTGAAGAACTTCCTGGAGTTGCCCAACAGCAGCCCCCGGCAGCTCCCGCAGGGACACCCCCGGAGGGAGACGGTAATGCGAAAGACAAAAACGCAAAGCCGGGGAAACGCTTAAACCTTACAAGGTTTTTGCAGGAAAAGCCGCAAAGCAGCGGCGTAAGGGTACTGCTGAATGCGAAGTATCGCACAGCGGTAAAAACTTTGGAAGAATGGGAGACCGCTTTAACGGATCTCCTTGGCAAAAAAACGAAGTAAGGAGGTAAAATAATGGGTGTTAGTGGTGCAGTATTTGAATCCGCTGGAAAGCGGACAGTTCATTGGGTGCCCGGTGTTTATTCCCGCAGGAATACCGTTCCCAGCGGAACCGGCACTATCTCAAACAATCTGGTGGTTATGGGCCAATCCACGGGCGGGAAGCCCTTGACGATGATCCCCCTTGCCGATGTTACCGAAGCGAGGGAAGCCCTTGTTGGCGGCCAGCTTTTGGAAGCGGTTGCCAATGCCTTTACCGGGAGTAATGATTATGTTCCCCAACAGGTTTGGGCTTTTCGGGTAAACCAGGGGACACGTTCTTCTATTACCCTGAAAAGCGGGGCAACGGACATTATTACTGCAAAAAGCCGGGATTACGGTGTCCACATGAACCAGCTTAAAATCTGGATCAAGGAGGGGACTACTGTTGGAAAACAGATCCTGTTGAATTACAAGGGTAACGAAATCAAAGAGGATAACATTGCCCGAAAGTCCTTGACCGTTACATACATTGGGGAAGGGGAGGCTTGTACCCTGCAAGTCTTAAAAGACCGGTGTGTAATTGCCGCCACCGGGGATGCCGCTGCGAGCATGACCCTTACCTGGGAAGATTATGATACTCTGGATGCCCTTGCCGCAAGGCTGAATGACACCGGGCTTTTCACGGCAACGCTGGATGATGAACGTCCTAACATCCCTACCGACGATCTGGATACGATTTCCGCAACAGATATTATGACCCCACTTACCCTGAACAGCGACCTTACCGCATTTTGCGAAACTTTGGCCGCTATGCAGTACATCGGGGAAGTGCAGATCGTAAGCACTACGGATTTCATTGTTCCCGAAGATACCGATTCTTTCGTGTACTTCTCCGGCGCATCAGCCGGGACTTATACGGTACAGGATTGGATTACCGCTTTTTCGGCCCTGGAAGAAGAAGATGTGCAATCCATCACCACGCCGTCTACGGATCACGATGTGCGGGTTCTGGCTTCCAATCACATCACTTCCATGTGTACGACTGAAAAGAAAAGGGAGCGCCAGGGGATCTTTGGACTTCCAAAAAATACGCCCATGGAAGATGCGATTGCGGCGGCCAAAGAGCTTAACTCTGAATATGTCTCTTTGGTGATGGATGATGCGGTTGCCAATAATCCTCTCACCGGGGCCAAGGAGAACATCGATCCCGCCATGCTTGCGTGTAAAATAGCGGGCATGGAGGCGGCTATGGGAATGTCCAATCCGCTTACCAATAAGCAGTTGAAAGTCAACAGCTTTGGAAAGAAACACAAGGTGTCCGAGCTTAACCTTATGATACAGAACGGCATTATGCCGTGCGGTATCAATGAGGATGGATTGCTGGTGGTTATTCGTGCCATGACAACCTACCAGGATGACAACCTGGGGCTGAATGAGCGGTCTTGTGTACGGGAAGCCCTTTACATGGATCGGGATATTCGCAAGGCATATTCCCGGAGGATCGGCACGGATGCGGAGCCTTCTGAAAATGAGATCATTGCTACCCTGCTGCGGAAGGCCCGGCAGTGGTACACCTTGGGCTATGTTACCAAGGCGGACAGCGGCGATCTGGTTTTCGACATTAAAGTACGTTTTGACGGTGATAAAACCTACCTTGTCTACAGTAAGTATCTGCGGGCACCCAACAACTTTGTCTTTATCACATCGAACAACATGATCTATAGTTCGGCGGAAGCCGCATAAGGGGGACATAAAAAATGGCAGGAAAATATAATGTTGCCGGGGATATTCTCGCGCAGGGCATTAACTGTGTTGTGCGGATTGACACGGATGATGAGAGCGGGAGTAACCCCCAGATCGTGGGCTTTGTAGCGGATTTCAATATCCGCAAGAGCATTGGCATCCAGCGGGCCGAGGTTTTGGGTGAGATTTTGCCCGCTTCCCTTGACCCTACCAGCATCCAGACCACCACTACCATCCGGGGATTTGTGCCGTCTAAAAATCTGATTGACGCGGGCCTGGATTCTGTCCGGGGCGGCGGGAAATTTTGCCTAAAGTCCTTTAACCCGGACGATGAACGGCTTGCCGATACGAAGGTGGCCACAAAGATCCCGTACCTGGATTTTTACGATGAAAAGCACGGGTCCATCATCGGCTCCACGACCTGGGCAATTTCCACAAACTATGGCGATTCTTCCAGCGGGAAAGGGTATGTCATGGGGGATGTAACCCTGGAATCCATCGGGTACAACAACGGGCCAAGTTACCCCGCAGAAACCTAAAATTTTTAACGGGGCCGCCTTACGGGGCGGCTTCCAAAGGAGCAAGAAATGGAAGTTACCGAGGAAATCAGGGAAGAAGAAGATGCCGAAAATTCGGACGATCTTTTCTTCCAGCTTTTAAACGGTAAAACGGTACGGGAAAAAATCCCCACGACGCGGGGGGAATTCACGGTAAAATTTCCGAAAGAAAAGGATATTGAACGCATCGGAATAATTACGGCGCAGCGGCGCATGGGTATCCCTGCTGCTTCCTTTGACATCAATGCGGAAAATTCAATTTACAAATGCGCTGTCCTGGACGTTATCGTTGAAAGCGGCCCGAGGTGGTACGAAAACGCCAAAAAGAAAAACGAAAACTTTTCATGGAGGGATATGCCGGATGCTGACTTCATTAATGAAGTCTATGCTTTGGCATATTCTTTTCGTCAAACGGTGCAGGCAAAACTTAAACGGCCTGATAAAACGCCCGCTGGAGGAGATGGACAGCCGGGCGTGGAAACTGATGTGGGCGATGGAGTATTTTCGGGAGTTGCCAGCCCCGCTAAGCGAGCTTGATCCGGCGTTTCTGGATATATTCTTCAACTTTGCGAATACCTATACGGAGGAATCCGTATTGTACGCAGAGGTGAATCAACGGAAAGCAAAGGAATCAACGCCCAGCGCCGATATGTTCCGTAAACTTGGCTACAGTGAAGAACGGATCGCCGGTATGGAGCTTGATTGAAATTAGGGCGGCGCGGTTATCGGGCCGCCTTTTTAATATGGGGATATAATGCAGCGTATAAACTTAAAAATAGATGCTGATGCTACAAGTGCCATTACAACAGTAAATGGAGCTACACAGGCAATAAAACGGCTCGATGAAGCAAGCCGGAATATGCCTCGTATGCTGGGCGCTGGCGGTTCTTCTATGCCGGTTGCTTCCCAACTTATGCCCCCATCCCCCCGTGGTATCAATTCTTTCTATGGGCAGATGCCGGCGGCCGGCATCATGCGGGACGGGACAAGGATACAAAACAGCGCTATTGATGTAAATAATGTAAAAGAAAAACTGGATCTATTTGCCGTAATGATAGAGAAAGTTACCGCTGATATGGCGGACGCTGTAGCCGAGGGCGATCTAAGAAAACAACTTGCATTATCGGAAACTCGGAATAATCTGGTTACCGGCCAACGGTATTTGGAAGGGCAGCTAAAATCCGGTGAAAGTGAAGCAAGAAGGAATAGTGCCGGTAGTCAAATAGGTAATACCGCAATGACAATGGCGGCTATTCCCATCGCAAAGGCTATTATAAGTTCACTGGAATTAGGCAGGAGCGGTCAGCTTGCGCGGGCGCAGGGCGATTACCTTGGGGCCGATGTAATGGAGACCAAGGGGATAGGGGGGTTAAAAGGAACCGCTATCGGAACGGGCGCAGCGGGCCTAGCCGGAATAGCTGTTAACTTGCTTGGGGGCGGCCCTGAAATGGGCAAATTGGTTTCCGCCACTCTTGCCCCGATACTTGCGCCATTGGGAAAATTCTTTGGAGAGACAGAAGGGGCGGATCTTGAAAAGAATCTTGCCTATTCAAAACGCTACAAAGATGCGTTACCCGGGATGGAATCGTTTTATACCCAATTTGGTACAGACATAAACAAGAAAAGTGCTGATGAGAATTCAGCGGAGGCGATTGCATGGTTTGGGAAGGCAACTGATGCTGCCTTTGGTACCGGTCATGATCAAGCCTATCTTATGGAAGCCGCCCAAAAACGGGGAACCTATGGCAATTTAAGCGGCGATCAGGCCCTTTCCCTGGGGCGGCAGGATGTAATGTGGGAGCGCTTTTCCGGGGCCAATCTAGCCAATATCCAGAGGTTAGGGGGAACAGCCTTACGGTACGGCGGGGATGAAAACGCGGTACAAACGGCTTATGCCGGGCTTCAAGCCTCCGGCATGGGGAAGGGCCAGTTTGACGAATTCCTTAATGGTATGCAGCGCATTATGGAAGAAGGAATCGAAAACGGCTTTATCCGGGGTGCGGATGAAATTGCCGGTAATATGACCATGCTTTCTAAACTCGGCCCTTTATGGACAGGGGAGCAGGGCGCGAATCGCCTTACGAAGATAAACCAGTCTATTGCAAGTTCGACCGATCTTAATAGCGTTGGGGATGCTATTGTTTTTAAGACCGCTAATGATATGTTGAAAGGTATGGGTGAAAAAGAATTTAAAAACCTTTTAGGGAAAGATGCAGTATACACCGGAACCGCTGTTGATACCTTCCAGCTTATGGAGCAGGGGTTAAAAAACACTGATATGACAAAAGCCTTAATACAAAATGTAAAAGGCATGGGCGGCGGCCCGATGGAGCAGATTGGGTTTTTGAAAGAAATAACCGGCCTGAATTATGCCGGGGCGGCGCAACTTTTAAATTTGGATCCAAATAGCGCGGAATTCCAGGAAAAAATTAACGCATTGAAAGTAGATCCGAATAACCAGTCCGATTCCGTAAAACTCCAAAATATCCTAAATAAACTCACCGATACAGGCATTAAAACAGGAAAAATCCATTTTGATGATACGGAATTAGGGAGACTTGAGAGTGCGGCTGCAAAAATGGGGGCTTATTTAGATAGTCTGAAAAATCCTTCAACTGGAAATATTTCACCTGAAGTGCCACTTACCTTAACTGCAAGACTAGGAGAGCAGTTTCCGGAAATATATGCTGGTGAATATAATAGACCTGCCGTGTCTCTTAGAGGTAAAATGGAAGCATTGTTAAAACAGGAATTAAAGGATGGAACAATTAATGGCAGGCAAGCACAAGATGTACGGAATATTTTTTCGAGTTTAAATAGAACATATACAAGCAATTCTAAAGAAAACGGGTCTGACGGTACTTATAAAATAACCCAACAAGAATACGAAATGATTGTTAGGGCTATACAAGAAGGCTTTAGAAGTATCGGACTCACGTTTAACCTGGATGCCCCATGATAAAAATAGGCATCCGCATCCTCCCAACAGACCTTCAGAAGGCAAACCGGGACATTTCAAAGCTTGCCAGGAAGGAGATAACCAACAAGAATGGACACCGGCAGACCGTCTATGTTAAGCTGGGAATACCCATAAAAAAGGACGGCAAAATGGACAATTTAGATGGTTATAGGGAATCAGTACAGAAAATTGCCCAAAGAGTGCATGAACAAATTGAAAGTGGTAAAAAACGGCCTCAAGAGCCGCTTGAAAAGGTTAAAATCGGCAGAGTAGAGCCTTGGATTATCAAAAATGCAAGAGAAGTAGGCTTGGATATTGAAGGGTTTGATCACGAGGTTTCCAATTACTTCATTCAGCATGTTATCAAAAATCATGGGGACGAAAAGACAGAAGTGAGTAGGGGAAATTTGCCCGTAACTGATGAGGACATTGAGCAGATACCAGCTATTATTGAAAAGCCGGATTATGCGATTTTTGGGGCAAAACGGAATGGCGGGGATCGGATTATTTATGCAAAATTGCTGGATAATGGAACGGTGCTTTATTTTGAAGAAATTTTGACTGGGGATAAGAATAAGTCCCTACGTGGAAACACTATGTACAAGACTGGAAAAGTTTTAAATGAGGATGAACTGTTGGCAAATATTTGCATGAATGGAAAAACTGACCTATCAAACATAAAAATAGCCGACATGGGTGGAAGCCATCCCACCAATACAGCCAACCAAGGTTGACCAAACGGCAGCTTATCTCCGTTCTGCGTGTCGGCTCTGGCTGGGCCAGACACTTATAATATAGTCTAGATCGGCATTCTTGTCAAGCCCAAAATAAGGCGATACCCTTCCAGACGTCCGGCACCGATTTAACGGCTCGCCCGCAGCGAGGTATCGCCATATACTTAAAAAATAGGGCGGGAGATGCCCCGATGCTGCCTTGCGGCCCCCGGAGCTTACGTCCTAAACGGCACCCCGCTTTCCCCTGCGGCTTGCACCACATCTTAAATATAGGCCATATCCGGGGAAAGTCAAGCGGTTATTGACAAGAGCAACCCCCTGTATTAAGATAAAAATATACACTTTTCCCCCTTTCGAGGGGAAAATAATGTGGTATGTCCAAAAAGGGCAACCGAAAGTATGGAAAATTCACCTATAAGGGTGTCTTTTCTATGCCTTTGGTTGCCCTTTTTTGTTTTTTGAGGGGTTTCAGGTGGATAATAGGCAGACATTGCATCAAGCACCACGCCCTGTGGTTATGATTTACCGCCCTGGGGATGGTCCAAACGGGAACCCCAAGCTCTCTTTTGGCATGGGGGCAAGGAAGGTCCTGCAATCCTATTCTTTTTCATCCTCGGTAACCGACCCCAAGGGGGCTTTTAGCCTTACTTTTTACCCGGATGAAGAAGGGGATTATAACGACCCTCTTTTTGATAAAATTGAAATGCTGGACATCGTTCTGATTTATGAGCGGTATAAGGACGGGCAAATAGCGGATGCGGCTTTTACCGGCATAGTCAAGAATAAAAAATACGTTGTCCAGATGAGCGACACCGGAGCGCGGAGGGTCATATCGGTAACCGGTTATTCCATAGGCGGCCTTATAGCGGACTTAAAGATGACCATGGATTTACACGCCATGCTACTGACCGGGGATATTGCCAATGATAAGACGCTGAATTTGAAGTTTACTACTGAAATTATAACGGAAAGCAAAGATCCTCCCGCCATTACGGATTTAGTAAACAAGGTCTATGACGCATTTATTGACATCAGCGAAAACTATGGAAAATTAACCATGCCTGATGTGTTCAAGTACATTGATAATTGGATGGCCCCGGAAAAATTCTTTATAGACACGGAAGAAAAGATGTTCTACCCGGTGGGCAATTTGGGGGTTTATAAGGGAACACAATCATTTTTTGATCTTATTGAAGGGGTGTGCGCAAAACCGCTTTATGAAATATTTCCTCGCATGAGGAAGGGGAAAACGGAAATAGTGATCCGGCAAGCACCCTTTGATAAGGAAAAGTGGCTTAAAATTGCCCACGGATGGGAAGAAGGAAAATATGAATTGCCCATTGCCATTGATCCAACCTTGCTGAAATCCTTCGACATTGCTCAGTCTGACAGCGAAGTATACACAGTATTTTTTGCCTATTTGCGCGGTTACCCGCTTACCATGGATCAGCAGATAACTATCGAGAAAATAAGGGGTGATTCATCGGTAGTGATGGATGTAGAAAAATTCGGTAAGTATGGTTTTCGCCCGCTTTATCTGACAATTAACGGGTTTAATTATAAACAAGACGATAAAGATGTAGCAGATCTGCAATCTGAAAGAAAAACATTAAGCGAGCGTCTTAGGGATTGGTTCGGGAATCTGGAAAAAATGTATAACGGAACCATAACGCTTTCCACATCCATAAATAGAATCATGCCCGAAACCGGGGAAAAAATATCCTTCCTTGGCGGAGAGTTTTATATAACAGGGGCAGAACACCGGTGGAATTATGAGGGAAACCCGGAAACAATTTTAACGGTAACACGGGGCGCGGAATACAATCAAGAAGGGCAATATGTAGGGGAGCTAAAAGAAGTCACAAAAAAATATGAAGAAATGAAAGGCGGTGGGAGCGTCTATGAATCATGGATAACATAATCGTAAATATTTCCCGTAAAAAACATCCTGGACAGAATCATCTGACTGTCGAAACTCCCTATGACGGTAATCTTTCGGGGTTTTTCGGCGTGGTCAGTCAGGTAAATTATCAAAACAATACGGTAAACCTGCTTATGGAAAATGGCAGGACAATAGACAATATTCGCGTAGCAAGCGACCAGTGGGTAACATTGCCTCTTGAGGACAGGAAATCCATTACGAGCAAAAACAAGGGATTAACCGGGCGGCGGCACTTGCCCCCGGTTAACACCTACGTCCTTTGCGTTATGCCGACAGGGGAGCCGTCCAGCGCGGTAGTCATTTGTTCGGTCTTTGCATGTCAGGATCCCGGACATGCCGAGTTGCGGGATGCGCCGGAAGGTAAGGAGGAAGTATTCCAGTACATTGATAAAGTCGTAGATAATGGCGGGTGGATGTTTACCCATGATATACGGACAGGAACCCGGATAATTCAAAATGCCCCAGGGGACGGGAGTGAAACAATAAAGATCGAGGTAGATCAGGAGGAAAAAGGCAAGGAAAAGGTTACTGTCACTATTCATGGGAATGTTTTTACTGTGGATAAAGAAAATGGCGTAGATATTAAATCGGACAAGAATTTAAACGAAGTTTTTAAGGGAAAGTCTACCGTGGATGTAACCGGGACTGCTGAATATAAATCCGCAAATACGGATATTAAAAGTACATCCCCTGTTGGGATTAATGGCGGTGGTAACAATCTTAATTCCGGTTCCCTTACGCCGTATTGGATGACCGAGGGACTTAATTTTTCTGCACTACAGACCATTGTTACGAATCCATTGTTTATGATTCAGATGACATTATTGGATGCCATGTCGGGTGGATTAGGACAAATAATCGCTTTTGGAACGGGAATGATAACGCTATGCGCTTCCCAGATTGCTGCTGACAATCAGGCGATGAGTTCATCAGCGCCAATTATAAAGTAGGGGGAAAGGATGGCTCTTGATGCAGACGCTTTGAGTACGAAACACGCAGTTGACATACTGGCGCTTGCTGGTATGCCTCCCGATGGTCCAGCATTTGCAGGGCTAAAACGTTTTTGGGCAATTATAGATGGTGATAATTATGACCATATAAAAAAAAATGCGGAGGTTCCATCAGGAATAGCTCTTACTACACCCGATACTGTGAATGGCTCTACTACCGAGAAAGGTAAAGTAACATAATGCCAATAATGAATATGCGCTTATGGCGCAAAGCCTATATGTTTGAATTCCTCGATGCCAATACAGGGAAAAATGAATATTTCTCCTTTGCAGTCCCCCCGGAATCAGAGGATTTTGATTTTTTGCAGCGGGTGTCCGAAACAAAAACTTTGGGCGGTTCGGTTTTTGACGAATATGGTAATGATACAATACCTATTCAGATAAGTGGAACAACGATAAACGAAGAAAAAAAACTCATTTACCGGGGAAAGGATGGAAAATTTATTCCGAAATATCTTACCGGAGAAAAGGAAATTTTTGAGCTTCAAAAACTGATAAACGATTGGGGAAAGGGTGATAAAATACCAGGTAAAAAGATATATCTTTATGATCTTTCAAAAATGAGCTTATTGCAGCTTGGAGGGGCCGGTGGAACCCCTTCCCGTAATTATTGGCGGGTGGTTATTAAAAAGCTGAAAATTAAACGGGCAAAAGACAAGCCCAATACTTATGTTTATTCCCTGGATATGATCGGTATGGAAGATTCGGATAAGGTTTTACCGCCTCTTTTTAATGATTCCATAACAAAAGTGCTTACCAGTTGCCAAGAGGTACTAGAGGCTTTTCAGACCGTCTTTTCGGTTACGGAAACTATAGGAGATGCGATTGATGAAGTAACATCTGCTATAACCGCAACCAAGAAAGCCTTCGATGTTCTTGCAACAGGCAATCCGCTTATGATTATTGATAAAGTTTTTGATAAGCCTATGCGTATTATTACAGGTGGTTCAAGTGCAAATCTTTATAATGCTTCAAAGTCCCTTGTTGCATCCGGGAATAAAATATGCGCCTTGGCAAACGGTGCCGACACGGAAACAAAGGGATCGGGCAAACAATTCAGGGATGATATTTTTCCGGTTACATTCAATACAAATGGGGGATCCTATATCCCGGCCCAAAGGGTAGCATACAGCAAAAAGGCAGAACGCCCGGATAATCCTAAAAAAACAAAATATGCCTTTGATAATTGGTATACCGATCATGGTCTTACAACGGTGTACGATTTTGACACAGAAATTACAGGGAGTTTAACCCTTTACGCAAAATGGGCGCAGACTACGGCAACGGTAACTTTCAACAGTCGGGGGGGTAGTGCGGTAGAAGCGCAATCTATTGCCATCGGCGAAACGGCAACAAAGCCCGTTCAGGATCTGGCACGAAACGGATACTCATTTGAATTCTGGTGTACGGATACCACGGCGGAAAACGAATTCAATTTTTCAACGCCCATTACCGGAGATATTACTTTGTATGCTCGGTGGAAAGTTATTTATACCGTATCTTTTAGCAGTAATGGAGGATCGGCAGTGCCCCCCCAGGTGGTGGAAGTAGGAGGGAAAGCAATTTATCCGACTATACCAACACGGAAATTTTACCTTTTCGGTATCTGGTGTACCGATGCAGGATTAACTAACGAGTATGATTTTAATTCAGTGGTAACGTCCAGCTTTACCCTCTATGCAAAATGGACACAGGTATCTAACCCCGTAACCTTCCAATCAAACGGGGGATCAGTGGTGCCCTCCCAGACGGTTGAAATCGGCGGGTATGCGACAAAGCCCGCATCGGACCCGGAGCGGCTGGGATATACCTTTATCCGGTGGTGTAGCGATCAAGCCCTCACCGATGAATTCATTTTCAATTCCACACCGATAAACTATCCCACTACCATCTATGCAAAATGGGAAATAAACATCCAGACCGTTTTGTTTAACAGTGAAGGTGGGTCATTGGTGGAGGATCAAAATATCCAATATAGCGGCTTGGTGGTATATCCGATTGTTCCCATGAAAGACGGATCATTTTTTGTCAGGTGGTATTACCTGGATGAGGAAAATAAACCTGTTGAATATGATTTTTCGCAGCCGGTTATTGCGGATATTTCGCTCCATGCTGAATGGTACGAAGGAGACACACCATGATAGAAACCGACAATGACAAGAAGGATAGTATCGTCCTTATCCTCAATAAATTGCTGGATTTAATGTTCCGGGCGGCGGCTCTTTGCAAAGAAAAACAAACCAATGTAGAAAGCGTGGTTTATGTGGACAAGGACGGCAATGATACTGTTGCTTATGTCTACGATTACAAGGTGATTCAGATGCAAAGTTCCAACACCTTTGATAAATTGGCGCAAACTTATATGGGGGATCCTTCCCTGGGGCCACTTATTGCCTATTATAACAAGATTCAAAATGAGCATAACGTAGAGGCCGGTACGAACCTTAGAATTCCCATACTCACTAAAAGCAGCAGCAGCCAAAGGAATAAGATTTATGCTTCCCCGGATATGCAGGACAATTATGGGCGGGATATTGCCCTTACGGACACAGGCGGTTTTGCGGTTTCACCGGGAGGTGATTTCCAGGTTGTTACAGGAAAAGAGAACCTTGCGCAAGCCTTGGGGAACCGATTCACAACGTCTAGTGAAAAGCGTATCCGCCTGGGGGCTTACGGCATACGGGCGGCTATAGGCGATCCTCTTGCCATTGATAGTTTCCTCCTGGGGAGCATTGAACAGACAGCCTATCAGGAGCCCCGGATTGACCGGGTGGAGGACATAAACTTCCAGGGCAAAAAAGATAATTTGATTATCTCCGTAACCTATACGGACATAAATGGAAACCAGGACACTTTTAAGGGGGAAATATAAAAATGGCAGAAATAAGGCGTTATGATGACATAATGCAGCAGGCATTAGGGGCCATGATCGCAAATCAGGAAAAAATTACTGATTTTAACCCTGGATCGATCATTCATACCTTTTTAGATGCTGTGGCCCGTATTGCGGAAAGAATCTATGTAGCCATTCGTCAGGGGTACAATGATAATTTGCGGCTGGTCCCCTATTCCCTTTTCAAATTTGAGAGAAAATTAGGGACCCGTGCAAGTGGGGCTGTAGAATTTCAACGAGAACATCTGCTCCCATCCCGTACCATCATCCCGAGCGGAACTAAGGTTTCCGGGGACGGTAAGGGATATATGACTACCGCCGTGGGGTACATTGAACCGGGCGCTCTTTATTCCAACCAGATCCCCGTTATTTCCGATGGGGTGGGATCGCGTTTTAATATCCCCTCTTACACAATCAGCACGATTGATTCCGTATTGCCGACCGATATTGCTACCGTGGTAAACCACGATGCAATAACGGGCGGGACAAACCAGGAAACAGACAACGAATTTGACGAGCGGTTCAAAATTTTCATCAACGGGCTTTCCGGGACAAACGATTATGCGATCATGGATGCCGCCCTGGGCGTTTCGATGGTCAGATCAGTATCCGTAAAGAATCACAAGCCGCCCTTGCGGAATGTCTATAACATGAGCATTTATGTTGACGATGGATCGGGCGCAGCTACAGAGGAAACTATCGCAGAGGTAAAACTGGCTATCGAGGGTGACGGGACGGAGGCACACAGGGGACACCTGGCCCCTGGTGTGAATGTCCGTGTTGTTCCCCCCGTTACGGTGCCGGTGCATTATCAGGTCATTCTATACGTCTACCGGGCCGATCTTAGCGCAGCCGATGAAGAAACCCGTACAATTCTGGCAGATTATACCAATGGCCTAACCATTGGCGCAAGCGTGATCATTTCCGAAGCCATAACACGGGTAATGAAACTATCCTATGTCCGGGATGTAAAAATACCGATGGACAACATCGATCTGCAAAGCGATCAGATTCCTCGTTATGAAGGCGCAGATATTGAAATCAGGGAGATCAACAATGTCTAGCGGCACAAAGAACTCTGTAGGGGATTTTCTCCGCTTTATTTTTTCTATTCTGGTAAACAAGGAGGATGAAATTTTCAAAGCCCTATTTGCCAATCCCGAAGAAACTGGGGCGATAGAAACGATATTTAATAGCCTAGAAGCTACCCGGAATGAATGGTGCAATAATTCAAATGTTTACAACCAGACTGGGGAGATGCTGGAAAAAACGCTTTCTTATTTTTCCGTCTTGGAAAGGCTTTTTGAGGAAGATGATGAATCCTACAAAAACCGCAACGCCCTCTTGTTTTATCGGAACGGGGATACCCTCTGGGGAGACAAATGGGACATTTTAGGCATCTTCAAAGCCTATTTTAACACCGATCAGGTATTCATCGTAAATGACACAAACAGTAAGGATGAAAATCTTTTTTTGGACGGCGATTTTGAGGAAAAAAATACATGGGAGATGATCGGTTGCCACTACAGCGGCGAGGCCCGGTTCAGTGAGGGAACCGGCATACTCTTTAATACCGCCAATGCGGTATGCCGCCAAAGTGTGGACGTTGATCCCAATTCCACCTATTTTGTACATTTCTTCCTAAAGGGAAACATCTGGGTGCAGATACGAGATAATCGCGGGCTTTACTGGAAAGCAGACCAGGGGGAATTTGGGGAATGGGTGAGCAGCCCGGCCTTTAGCAGTTTTTCTTCCGAGGAATGGGACGCAAGACGGCTTTTCATACTCACCGATGGATCGGTAAACGGCATTACGGTTTCCTTTGTCTCCCTTGATGACAGTATCGCCTACCTGGACTATACGAGGCTTTTCAAAAAGGGGAATTGGTCAAGCTTTACGCTCATTGCATCGTTCAGCGGGCTTTACACAAAGGATACCCTGACAATGGCCCCCGGAAAAGATGATCCAGTACGGCGGCGGGATTACAGTATGTACGGGCATTTTTCAGCAGGTAGGAACGATGGAAGCGATCCCGTAAACCCCGATAATTTGAGTTTTGTCGAAAAGGCGGCGTTGAATGATGATGTTATTCAATCCCCGCACATGGCAGGGGAAGAAGGCGCAGCCCCAGACGCAGGCATCGAGGCGGCCAATGATATGTATATCGAAAGCGGCGATACCCCGCTTGCCCCCGGAAAAGGAGATGATGATGACGGTATGGACGTGAATTACGATGTTATGTCGTACATCGAACAGGCAAATTTATTCGGGAACGATGTGGTAAGGCCGGAAAGTGTCTATACCGAACTTTTGGAACTTGTACGGGCGGGGGGAATAACGCCTTACATAGAAATTATCACAAAAACTACAGAGGAATAGGAGGAAAATCATGACATTTTCTACAGCGGTTACGGTTGCTAACGAGATAGTTAAAGCCGTAGATTTCACTTTCGCACATGATCAGGCTATCGGTAATATCGCCGTTGCTATGCAGGGGGTTTTAGCAAACCCCACGCTTGATCTGGTCATTGGCGGAGTAGTAAGTCCTTACGGGGGGGTGGGCGGGATGAATGTGCGCATTGATTCCGTATATGCCCATAGCGGGAGCAGCGGTATTGATGTGGTTGACACCGAGGTACACCAGCCGGTTTCCATCGAGGCGGCGGATGCTACCCAAGATCGTATTGATATTATCCAGATTCGTGGTGTAGAAGAACAATACGATGCCCAAAACCGGAAATTTCGGGATCCTTCTTCCGGTTCGGAAACCACTCAAGAGATCAACACCAAAAAGCGGATCAAGCTGGAAATCATCGTAAAGAAGGGAACCAACGGATCGGTTATTGCACCCCAGGCGGACACGGATTTTGTGAAACTGACAGAGATCGATGTCCCTGCTGGGACCGTTAAAATAACGGCGGACAATATCAAAAACATCACAGCGCGGTATGCCGGGGCGAATAATGGCGGGTGGACGGAGGATATTAACAGAACCTTTAACCCCGGCTATTTGACGGATATTGTCGGAAAATTCCTTGTTGAACATACCGACACCGGCACCCATAAAGCCAATGTAATAAAATTTCCCATGATCAAATTTGGGAATGAAAGCGGGGATGTGAACGGGGGGGTAATTCCTACCGGGCTTTCTATGGATATTGTGGGGCAGAATTTTCCGGCCCTCTCCAATATCGCCCAGGTAATGGCCGCCCTTGCGACAGCCGTAAATCTGGCATATCCCTATGCCAATAACATATTGGCAAAGTATATGCTCATTGCTGCGGAACCCGTGGCAGCTTCCACGGCAAATATCAACGTAGTTACGGGCGGCATACAGACCATTGACGGTGTGGCCTGTTCTGTAGGGCAGATGGTTTTCCTGAAGGATCAGACCAACCCCAAAGAAAACGGGTTTTGGGAAGTCCAGACTGGCGCATGGAACCGCTACGCCGGATTTACGACCGCTACCCCAGATGCTTTTGACAACAAATTTATCTACGTCAAGGCGGGAACCGCAAACCGGGGCAAAGTGTTCTTTATGGAGCAGGAAAGCGACATCGGCGCGGATACTCTGGTTTTCCAGGAAAGCATCTTTTCGCCTATTGATCTTCCCGGCAAGGTGCTTATTCGGGATATGAGCGGGCGGACTATTGATGATGCAAAACGGGAACAGGCCATTATAGACGCAAAGCTGGATCTTACTTCCCATGCCGATATGGTGGAAGGCCGGGGCCGGAATCTTTTAGAGGTTTTCGGCGTTGCTAATATCCCCCAGGCTATGGCGGAAATCAGGCGACGGCTTAACAATA
The DNA here is from genome assembly GCA_025997875.1 of Spirochaetia bacterium. GTDB lineage: Bacteria > Spirochaetota > Spirochaetia > Treponematales > Breznakiellaceae > BNUT01. Next base: position 7,057 of record BNVE01000068.1, on the reverse strand, counting down.
ACGGCGAAATTGACGCTACGGGAATTCCCGATTTCCGGGGAATTCGGATAGGGGATTACATTGACGGAATCGATTTTAGCAGCGTAGCGGCCCCTCCCGGAGGATCAGCAGCCCCGCAAGCCTGGAATGATACCTATAAAAATAATCGGATCGTGGTTTCCGGTTTCAATATCTACAAAGGGTATGGGGATACTGAAAACACAAAAAATCACATCCTCTTTACGTTCCGCCATGTAATCGCCAAAGGGCAAATGAAAACGTCCAACGATAATGCGGGCGGCTATCCGGCTACCGTAATACGGGCGTGGCTGGAAGGTGCGGCCGGAGATGGAAGCGGGGCGTTGGCTATGGCCCTGAAGCAGCAACTGGGCGGTGATTACCTGTATACGATACGGTTAGTGCATAGCGTAAAAGGTAATTATTCCTATAATAGCTTCACGTTGTTTTTGCCGACCGAGCTTGAAGTTTTCGGGTATAAAACCTACGGAGATGATTCCAACCAGTATAATACCAACGTCCAGTACCCCATTTACCAGCGATCCGGTGAGTACCGCATCAAACGGTTTAACGGTGATCGCTGGTGGTGGTGGGAAGGCGACCCTTGGGCGGCTGGCGCGACCAGCTTCGCGCATGTCGACTACGGTGGCGGTGCCACCTGCGGCGGTGCGAGTCATACGGAAGGCGGCGTGGCCCCCGCTTTCTGTGTTGCGTAAGCAACACTATTCTCTTGCCTCCCGCCCCCCTGTGGGGCGGGTAGCTTAGATTTCTATAAGGAGTTTTCGGTGAGTGTCCTGAAGAATAAACGCAGCCTATCAAAGCTGGAATTCTACCACAATGCGAGAAAATTACGGGAAGATATTACGAATATCTTGCTCCGGGATTTTGGGATCAAAAACAAAATACATCAAACCCATACGCAGGAAAACGCGGAAATAACCGTGCAGGAGAGTTACCCGGAATGGCTGGTAGTTTATTTCCGGGAAAGCATAATGGGAATTCTAAAAAGCATGATGCTGAATATCACGGCGGGCAATACCATCTATCCTACCACGATGGATGAATTGGCATTGCGGCGGCGGTATCAAACCGGAGCGATCATGAATTGTGAACAGCTTTTGCAGGAGATGATCTATTGTGCCGATGTTCTCCCCGTCAAAATGGAAAAGCTCTTGCCCTATGTGAATTCCATCGAATTTGAATTGAAACTCCTGAAGGGATGGAGAAAATCCAGCAATGATCTTGCAAAAAAAATAAGAGAGGAGAAGAAATAAGGTTTTAATCAGGGTGTACTCTATACAAGCGGCTGGCGCGACCAACTTCGCGAATGTCAACAACAATGGCAATGCCAACTACAACAATGCGAGTAATACGGAAGGCGGCGTGGCCCCCGATTCAGTGAGGGAAACAAAGTGTAGGTCTTTTAGACCGATTTCCCCAACACAGAAGGAGAGTACATCCTTCCGGGAAACCGGAGAAAAATATCCTTGATGCGCCTGGGTGGACGCTTCTTGCATGGATGGGATTGTGCGTTATTCCATTTTCATACCCATTGGCGCTACGCAGCCTAGCAACGTATAACCCCTCCATGTGCCCGGAGGGGAGGCTGTACAAGGTTTTATATTTCTAAGGAGTCAAGGGATGAATAGCGCAGAGAGGAAAGAAAGCCGCTACCAACGCCGGAAAGCGGATCGGGAACAGAAAAGACAGCAGTTTTATACTCAATACAATGATTTTTCCCTTTTGACAGATCCCGATCATCTCTTTGAAGCCTATAAAAAGTCAATAAAAGGAGTATCATGGAAGGCATCTGTGCAGCGGTATGAAATGAATGTCCTGGTAAATATAGCCGAAACTATACGAAAACTGAATACAGGAGTGAGTGTTTCTCATGGATTTGTTGAATTTGATTTAATGGAACGCGGGCGATTGCGACATATTAAAAGTGTCCATATTTCTGAACGAATAGTTCAAAAATGTATGTGCGATCAGATACTGGTGCCGGTTCTTTCCCGGCCTCTCATTTATGATAATGGAGCATCTTTGAAGAATAAAGGTTTGCATTTTGCTATATCGCGGTTCAAGACACACCTTTCAAGGTATTACCGGGAATATGGATATAAGGGATATTGCCTTTCAATAGATTTTTCTAAGTATTTTGACAGCGTTGATCATGCCATCTTATTAAAAAACATCGAACAGAAGTTACCTAATCCTAAAATTATGAAAGTCCTGAAGGACTTTATTCTACCCTTTGGGGATGGCGTATCTTTGGGGCTTGGCAGTCAGGTATCGCAAATATCGGCGATTTACCATGCAAACCCGGTAGACCATGTTGCAGAGAGGCTGCACGTCTACGGGTATGGTCGGTACATGGATGATTTGTACTTAATCCATGAAGATCGAGATTATTTGCTTTATTGCCTTTCGGAAATAAAGAAAGCGTGTGAAACATTGAAAATAAAAATAAACATGAAGAAAACAAAAATTGTAAAATTAAATGATGGTGTAAAATTCTTAAAAGGCATATATTCTCTAACTGAAACGGGTAAAATTATAGCGCGGGCGGATCCTGCTTCACGAAAACGGATGCGCCGTAAGTTACGGAAATTCAAAAAGCTGGTAGACGCGGGAAAGATGGGGTTTTCCGATGCCTATACCGCTTATCAATCATGGCGTGGGAATTACATTAAACGATTCGACGCCTATCATACGGTAGAACGCATGGATGGCCTTTATAACCGGCTATTCATTACATAAATCATAGGAGGATAAAATGATTTATTTAGCAAGGAAAAACGGTGTCCTGATCATCCATACCGATATTAAGGCTATGGGCGATCTGGACGGGGTGGAGCCGGAAAAAACGGTTTCTAATGCGGACTGGGCGGCGGCAGGAGGTGTTGCCCGCATTGTCGGAAACAAAATCGTCTTGGGCAAGACGGATGCTGAAAAGCGGGAAGAACTCATTACGGCTGCCAGGGCAAGGCAGGATCGGCTTTTCGCTGATACAGTTGATCGGAAATGCAATGCCGCACGCTGGCAGGACATGGACGAGGCCACAAAAGCGGCTTGGATCGACTATCGGCGGGCTTTGAGCGACATAGATGAACAGCCGGGATACCCCGAAGCCATCAACTGGCCCGTTCCCCCGGAGGGGAATTGAAATTCTGGATGTCCAGAATTTAATAAAATCTAGGCTTGACAGCCTAAAATTTATTTATTATAGTTAAGATGGCCTTTGTATAGGGGCCGCAATGGGTTTCAAAGTCCGGGACGAGGGTCAGATAACGTCCCGGACACTTTTGGTACTGTAAAATACAGTCCACATTCACCATGAAAAATGGGCGTAATGTGGGCTGTTTTTTTTGCCCGGAGGTGAATTTATGACTAAGCCAATGTCAAGGAATAGGAGAAGTTTTTAACTTTCAGGGTTATTTACCATAAAGAGGTATAAATATGCAGGGACAAATCAACGCCGATTTAACATCAATGCCGCCAACAACAATCCTTATTATCACCGTGTCAGTAATGGCGTTGCTTGTGGTTACAACCCTTCTCATTTTCTTTCTTGTCAAAAAGCTTAACCTTAGATCCCTGGGCCCTTTGAAAGTCGAACACCAAAATCAGTCCACAATGTACGACATGAATGAAAAAAATTATGAACTTGACGATCTTTGCCGGAAACAAATGCGGCAGATTACTAATAATATGAAAATTCATATATCAAATATATTTGCGGAATTAGAAATATGCACGATAGCCCGTCTTGCTATCAGTTCGTCAATCCGATTTCCTCTTTATGAAAGTGTGGCAAATAACCATTTTACCACAGAGCTTATGCCTGACAGCTATGATGCATACCGGGAACGGATTCTTGAGCAAATGCGTGATGAATATGTTTCTATCTCATCGGTTTCAAGGGATATTCAATGTAACCGGGATGCCTTACCGGTTTGGGAGGAAGTACACGCACGGCTTATAGACTGTATTGATTTATGGCTTAAACGTATCAGCCGGGAAGTAATGCTTAATTGTGAAAAGAAGATAGCTATTTATAAAAAGTATTTAAGAAACTTTGAGCAAGTAAAAGATGATTGGCGTACCGGAATTGTCAGAGAGTGTATCGAGAAGAACGAAAAATATATGACAGTTCTCAAAACAAGAATTAGCAAGGAATAGGGGGAAGGGTAAATGCGTATCGTAAATAATTCCGATGGAAAGTCCTATTACACGCAGCGGAATAATGAGCTTTCGCCCGGATCATCCTGCAATGTTACCAGTATAGTTTCCGGGCTGGTGTCGGCTGATTGGCCCCTTCCTGCAGGGAAGTACAAACAGGATGAAGATAATCTACTCGATTTTATCCGCAGCAGCCCCACGGTGCAGCGCCGGTGGGACGTGATAGACCCGCAACACAAAACGCCTCCGAACCAAATACATGAATTGCTTTGCCTGGGCACCAATCTATGGCTTACCGCCATGAATGGGCCGCCCGTTGTCCTAAAATGGGATCTTGCGCTCCAGGACATTGTGAAGGCCATAGATGATGGCGGATCCGTGGTCATGTCCGGGCGTTTCCAAGATATTAAATCCGGGGAGATAGGGCACATTGTCCCATTTGTGGGTTATCAGGCAACGGATGCTGGGGAGATTACCCACCTTATCATGGATGACCCCTGGGGAGACTATGAAACCCTGTATCAGGTACAGCGGGGGGACGATGTTTTCATGCCGGTAGGGGATTGGCTTAGACAGGTAAGGGATCAGAACAAACCTAAAAAGTTTGGTCATGTTATCCCCAAATATATCAAGTTAGCAAGTTAGCATAGGAGGAAAATCATGCTTAGTTTTTTGAGAGAAGCTCCCGAGGCGGACGGTAAAGAGGGGCCGCTTTCCATGCGGCGGATAGCATCGGCGCTCTGCTTTTTTGCGTCAATTATTATGGCTTTTATAGCCGTAGTATTCTGCAAAAATTTCTTGGCAGCAGGGACAGATTGGAAGGTGTACATACTTCTTTTTATCCCCACTATCGCCTTTTTGTTCGGCGGATTGATCCTGTTGTATTTTACTACATTTGAAGCCATTAAATCCTTTGTAACTGATGCCGCAAAAGCAGCCGCAGAAATCAAGAAGCTGACATAGCTATGCGCCGGGCCTTAATCGTCCTTATTGCCATATTATTTGCCGGGTGCGTCACAGCCCCGGTAACGCCGCCCCCGGATCACCTGGGGGCTGAATATCGGGTTATTCAAGAGAACCTTACCCAAAAGCAGACAGACCTTGCCATTACCGGCACCGTGATAGAGCAGGAAAGCAAGGGCATTGTTCAGGATATTGCCGATCTGCAAACTTCCCTTACATCCGTTACCCCGGAAAATTGGGATGCCGAAAAGTTAAACCTTACTGCCCAGGTATTGAACTTGCAGGGTAGGGCGATAGCACAACAGGAACGAGCGGAAATGCTGAATATGCAGCTTGCAGCGGAGCGGGAAACAAACACCCTGCTAAATCGCAAATTCAATGAGTATGATTTTGCCCATAATCAAGTTCTATCCGATAGGGAAACGGAGATCACCCGGTTAAAGGTTGAAAATAAGTCCGTGAAAGGGCAGCGTAACACCCTCTTGGCTATTGTCATAGGGATTGCCGTTATCGTTATAGCGGCGGTTGCAGTCAAGGTGATGCGGGTAATGCGGGTTATCCCGTTTTAGTAGTAAAAAAGCCGTCATGTGCGGCTTAATATACTTTTTGAGGAGGAAGGCCATGAGAAAGTTTCTTTTTGCCCTTCTGATTCTTCTGGTGGGGATGGTCGGCCTTTCGGCTGGGCCCCTCCATCCTTCCGGGGGATCGTCCCTGGAAATTGCAATTTCCGGGTATGACGGCGTTGTTGCTGTTGTCCCGGATGCGGTACTGACCGTGGAGGCCCCGCTATATGCGGTCCCCCTGGACAGCGTTCTTTTGGCGGAAGCGGTTATAGATTATGCTCCCATCCCCGCAGCGCCACATGATACTTCCCTTGCGGTATTCGTCAATAATACAGGGCCGTTGAATAGGACAGTTGCCGGTCGGTATAAATCCTTTTATTTGCTTTGTTGACCGGAAATTTGGGTAGGGTAGGGGCCGTTCAGTAATGGGCGACCCTGTCTATTTTTGAGACCTGTATTTTTTCAAAAAATTGTAGATTGCCGTTTGTTCCCCGGCCCCATAGGTTTCAACGATAAAGGGGACATTCCCGGCTTCCCGGATGGAGAAGGTCTCTTTAAGATCCCCGGAAACCATAGACTTTACCTTTTCGGATACCCCTTTGGGAAAATTCAAAATGTTCTTGCCGTCGACAAGCAGCTTTGCACCGTCAATTTTTACATCTATCCGCGTGTCCGGGCCTGGAGTGGTTCGGTGCGCTAATACCTTTTTTTGCGCCCAATCCCGGAAGTCCCTAAAGTTTTTTTCAACAATCCGCTTGTAGACTTCCTCGGTTTTATGGTTTTCCAATGCTTCAGGGAGATACCGAAGCTTTGAGGCGTTCCGCTCAATCACAAATCCAGCCTTTTTTAATGGCGTATGGAATTCAAAATAGATTTCCATTAATACCTTGGCCTCGCTCAATGTGGAAATCGGGATGTTCAATTCTTCTACAAGATGCTCTGCATAACGGAGATAAGACCAGCCAAATTCCGTACCTTCATAAAGGCGCTCCCGGTCAATGACCAAACAGGCCATACCCAAGATATACATGAAATTCGTAGCAGTATGGGCGACCGGCTTTAAGGCAGCCTCGATGGTTGCCAAATCGTGGGAACGGAGCGCAGCGGCTACATCCTGGGAGGCTCCCTCCAGGGGGATGGGCATATATTTAAGGTATTTTCGATCAATTATGTCCAGTACCCCTTCTTCAAACTGGTTTTTTATTACGGACTGTTTTTCCATGCTTTGCTCCCTATCTATCTACCCCTTCAAATAACCCTGATATGTGGGTAACAGGATTTAGCACCGAGCGTCCCATGGGGTACAAAAAATGGCATGATGTTTTTCAAGAAGTTTGTATTGAAAAAGGCAC
>BNVE01000067.1 GCA_025997875.1 Spirochaetia bacterium | reverse complement strand
ACCACATTAATAATTAATTGTCCAGAATTTTTTGCATAAAAGTCATATTTCGCGTAAAAAAATCATATAAGCCCAGGAATTCCTTTAAATTCTTCATGGTTTGTGTTTGAATGTGGAATTGCTGTCCCCAAGGAATTACGTGCAATGTTGGGGATGGAGGATGAATGGTATACAGTATAAGAAACGCCCATCAAAACACTTACTCCTTATTCATCTATCTAATAGCAAATATTATGCCAACCAAAAATAATATTACTTATTTTATTATATAGCAATAACTTATGTCAAGAGGGAAAAGTGTAAAATACTCAAAAAGTATGAAAAAATATACAAATTAAATTCAAAAAATACTATTTTTTATACATAAAAACGGTATGGCAGTAGGCAATTACGGCGCTAAACCAGCCCCACCCTCCGGCCATTGCCTGAAAATGCGAGACCCGGCGGGGCCTTCATGGTGTGAGCTCCATTTGGAATTCCTCGCCGAAGGAGACAAGCGAAGTCTCCCTCGCGTGAGCGAGTTCTTGCTCCGCAGGCGAATTCCACAAGCGGAGCGAACACCGTGAAGGCCCCGCCGCGTCCCGGAAGTGTTGACAGTCCCATAAAGGGGGCTATAAGCTTTTCACGTAGGAGTATCTTTGGAGGACAGTATAACCATTGTGCTGGACAGCCGGGATTTGCTGTCCGGGGTGTGCGGCGCCAACGACGGGAACCTCCGGGTTATCGAAGGCTCCCTGGGGGGGCGTATTGCCACCCGGGGAAACGAGATACGTCTGGAAGGGGTTGATGAAGCCGGGGTGCGGCGCTTCAAAAAGATGATGGATAACCTTATTACCGCAGTCAGAGAAGGGGATAACCCTTCCCCCGAATATGTTCAGGCCCTGACGGGGAGTTTTGTACCTCCGGAACATCCGCAGGAGGCGCCTCCCTCAGATTCTTTACGGGACGCCCTGCGTCCGCAGGACGCAGTCATACAGATTCCCCATGGCTTTAACCGGGTCTTTCCCCGGAGCAGGAACCAGGCGGCCTATATTTTGGGGATGCGCTCCTGCGATATCAGCTTTGGCATAGGGCCCGCGGGGACGGGGAAGACCTATCTGGCCATTGCGGAGGCCCTGCGGCTGGTGCTTGCCAAGAAGATGCGGAAGCTGGTGCTGACCCGCCCGGTGGTGGAAGCCGGGGAAAGCCTGGGTTTCCTGCCCGGGGATCTGGCCCAGAAGATAAACCCCTACCTGCGCCCCCTTTATGACGCCATGGAATCCCTGATACCCTATGAGGTGATACGGAGGATGGAGGATACCCGGGCTATCGAGATTGCCCCCCTGGCCTATATGCGGGGGAGGAGCCTTAACGACTGCATCGTCATTCTGGATGAAGCCCAGAATACCACCAAAGAACAGATGAAAATGTTTCTTACCAGGATAGGAGAAAGCGCCCGGGCGGTTATTACCGGGGATACCACCCAGATTGACCTGCCCAAACGGGTCGATTCCGGGCTTCTTCACGCTGTTTCCGTCCTTTCAGGGGTGGAGGGCATCCATTTCGCCTTCCTCCACACCGTCGATGTGGTACGGAACCCCCTGATAAAGAAGATTATCCAAGCCTACGAGGCCAATAATAATGTCAGTGAAAAAAGATCCTGAAAATTCACCAGGCAGAAAATTGTGGGCGGCTCTGCTCCAAATTTTGAAATTTCCCCGGTTCCGGCCCGGACCCGCCGCGGCCACCTTTGCCGCCTTTATCGTTTCTTCTATATTGATAGTGGGAAATACCGGTTCCTCCGACGGCCCTACGGGGGATATCCGGGACTTTGAGGCCGGCAGGGTCGCCGACCGGGATGTCATTGCGGAGGAAGAAGTTTCCTATGTGGACGATGACGCCACCCGGGTCCGGGGCGAAGCCCAGAAGCGGCTGGTTCCGGCGGTATTCCGGGTTTCAAGCTTCGCAAATGAGGAAATACAGGAAAGCTGGAACCGTTTCTGCGCCTTTGCGCAGGGGCTTTTTGACAAGGGCGCCTCCGCGGACGCCTTTCAGCTGGCGATGCAGGCCGAATACCCGGTCTCCTTTGACCCGGACGTCCTGGCCGCCTATTTTGCCGACCCTTACCGTTCCCATTATCAGGAATACGGTTCTGCGGTGTTGGAAAATATCCTCTCAAGGGGCATTTTCAACCTGCACCGGGAGGAACTGGAACTGTACAACCCCGACGTGGTGGAGCTTCTTTCCGCCGCCGGTTCCCGGACAGAGCGGGAACGGGTTGCCTATAGTAATATCATCACCATGGAGAAATTGGGCGAAGCTATCAGCGCTTATATCGTCGGCGGGGGGACCTTCCCCTTTTCTTTTGCCCGTATTGCCGCCGCAATGCTGTCCCCCTTTATCAATGAAAATGTCTTTTTCTCCTCCGACGATACCCGGCAACGGGTTGCGGAAACCCTGGAGCAGGTTGAACCGGTGATCAAGCATATCGACCGGGGAGCACGGGTCATAAAAAAGGGATTTATCATCACCGATGATAACATGAAGGAACTGCGGGCCCTGAATCTTCCCCTGTCCAACAGGGACCTGCGGGGCGTGGCGGGGCTTATCCTTATCCTTCTGCTGATCTACGGGCTCCTCCTCTTCCTCTGCGGGGAGATGGTCATCGGTAAAGTCCTCTCCAATGCGGAAATATACCTGATTTCGGTATTGACCGCCGCATACCTTATCGGGGCGGTCTTTGTCAAAGGCCTGTCGCTGGGGGTGGAACCTATGCCGGTATCCATGGTGCTCCCCACCGCCCTGGTGATCATGCTCCCCTCGATCCTCATCGGCTCCCGGCTGGCCCTGGTCCTGGCGATGGTGCTTCCCCTGGGGGCCTTCCTCTCCGGCTCCTTTGACATTTCGGCATACATTTTTGCCCTGGTTTCCGGGATAGTGGCTTCCTACTCCCTCCAGGGCGCCCAGAAGCGGATGGATCTGGTCAAGGCGGGACTCCTGATCGCCGGCGCCAACTGTGTGGCGCTTATCGCCATCCTTTTGATCCGCTGCGCCGGCCCCGCTTCTTATCCCCGTATGCTCTTCTGGGCCGCCTTTAACGGCATTGCCTCGGGCATGCTGGTCCTGGGCTTCCTGCCGCCCCTGGAACATGCCCTGAACGCCGCCACCACCTTTCGCCTTATTGAGCTTTCGGACCTTAACTCCCCCATATTGCGGCGGCTCTTTACCGCCGCTTCCGGCACCTACAGCCATTCCATCATGGTGGCGAACCTTGCGGAATCGGCCTGCCAGGACATCGGGGCCAACCCCCTGCTGGCCCGGGTGGGAGCTTATTACCACGACATCGGCAAGCTGGAACAGCCCGGCTACTTTGTGGAGAACCAGACCGTCTACAACAAGCACGACGACATGGCCCCCCGGCTTTCCGCCACGGTGATCCGCAGCCATGTTAAGCTGGGGGTGGAAAAGGCCCGCAGCCTGGGACTTCCCCAGCAGGTGATAGACATCATTGCCGAGCACCACGGCAACTCGGTGATTACCTGGTTCTACTCCAAGGCCCTTAAACAGGAAGGCGCAGTCAACATCGAAGACTTTACCTATCCGGGGACTCCCCCCCGGTCCCGGGAATCGGCGGTGGTGATGCTCGCCGACGTGACCGAAGCCGCAGTGCGGACCCTCAACAAGCCCACCGCTTCCAAAATGGAAAAATTCATCCAGGGACTTATCGACGCCAAGGTCGAACACGGCCAGCTTGCCGAATCGGAACTGACCTTCCGGGACCTGGAAACCATACGCAAGGCCTTTGTCCGGGTCCTGGTCGGCTATTACCATTCCCGGATCGAATATCCCAAGCTGGCCAAAGACGCTGTGCCGGCCAAGGACGTTACGCCAGCCAAGGACGCTGCGCCGGCCGGGAATGACGAGCGGGAAGGGGCCCTATGAACCGGGTTGAAGTAAACGCCGAGGAGGTTCCCTTACCTGAATGGGAGGGGGCATTAAAAAAATTTATCCTCAAGGTACTGGACAGGATAGTCCGGGACGGCTGGGATGTATCGGTACTGCTCTGCAACGATCCCTACATCAAATCCCTTAATGAACGGTTCCGGCAAAAGGACGAGGCCACCGATGTCCTCTCCTTTCCTTTGGGGGAGACCCTGGCTGATGAAGAGGGGGGGAACCGCTACCTTCCCGGGGATATCGTCATCTCCCTGGACACCCTTGCGGAAAATTCCCGTTATTTCAACATCCCCCGGGATGAGGAGTTACGCCGTCTCCTGATCCATGGTATTCTGCATTTAGACGGCATGGATCATGAAACCAACAACCAAACGGAGCCCATGCTCTGCCTACAGGAGAAAATATTGGCTGATTTAGCCGGGGAGCGTATTTTGAGTCCTCCGCGGGAGGACGGCTTATGAGTTCAGGATTTTTTGAAGGGGTATCGGGGGGACTCTCCCGTATTTTCAAGAAGAACGGGGAGATTAACCAAAAAGCCATCAAGTCCCTTGAATCGGAGCAGCGGGAGATGATCCAGGGGGTGGTGGAACTTTCGGACACCACCGTCAAGGAGGTCATGGTACCCCGGACCGATACGGTTTTTCTTTCCGTTGACGCCTCCCGGGAGGAACTTCTGGACCTTATCGCCGAAAGCGAACATTCCCGCTTTCCCGTATACAAGGAAACCATCGATAACGTGATCGGGGTCCTCTACGTAAAGGATGTGCTCAAGTCCCTGGTCCGGGAGGAACCCTTTGACGTGACCAAACTCCTCCGCAAGCCCTTCTTTGTCCCCGTCTCCAAGCGCATCGACAGCCTGCTCCGGGAACTGCGCCGCCGCCGGGTTCATATCGCCGTGGTGGTGGACGAATACGGCGGGGTTTCCGGGATCGTCTGCATGGAAGACATCATTGAAGAGATCGTCGGGGACATTCAGGATGAATTCGACCATGAAACCGAGGATATACTTAAACTGGGGGAGGGCGCCTGGCTCTGCGACGCCCGGGTAAACATGGAAGACCTCTCCGAAGAAACCGGCATTGAACTTCCGGTGGAAGATTTCGATACCCTGGGAGGCTTCGTTTTTGACCTTTTCGGCAAAATTCCGGTAAAATACGAAAAAGCCGTCTATAACGGAAACGACTTCATCATCCAGGACATGGACGGCCACAAGATCAACGCGGTAAAGATCGTGCTGGGTAAAAAGGATGACGAATGAAGGGCCGGGAAGAATATTTCAACCGCAAAGTCGAAGAAGTCGCAAAAGTAAAGAAGGAAAAAGATAAAGTAGTATTTATTTCTTCTTCTTCGACTTATTCGACTTTGCGGTTATTTTTCTTTGTCTTTATCGTTTTGTTGATAAGCACCGTTGTTGTCGGGCCGCTTCAGGCCCAAACCGCCTCCAGCGCGGCGGTTTATTACGACCAGGGACGCGCTTCCATGATGGCCGAGGACTGGTACGCTGCGGCGGAGTCATTTATCGAGTGTTTGCGGCTCAACCCGGCCCATGCGGAGGGGACCGCCGCCCTGGCGGAATGTTACTACGAGCTGGGGGAATTTGACGAAGCCCTTATCTGGGTGCGGAAGGCCCGGTCCCTGGCGCGGGGGAATATGGGGATTGCCAACCTGGAAGCCTCCACCCTGATCGCCCTGGGCCGGCTTGACGCCGCCGCCACGGTGGTTTCCGATATCCTCAGCCGGGAGCCCTATAACCGGGAGGCCCTCTTTGCCTCTGCGGAACTGGATGTTGCCCGGGGCCGTCCCGCCGAAGCGGTGATCCGGTTCCGGGAGGCGGTGCGCCGCTACCCCGACGACCGCAGGCTCCTCCTCTCCCTGGCCCTGGTCCTGGGCGCCCTGGGGGACGGGGAAGGCGCCCGGCCCTTTGTGGAACGGGCCCTGGCCCAGCACAGCGACGATTACCGGGTCTATTACTACGCCGCCTACCTGGACGCCCAGGCGGGGCGCATTGCCGAGGCTATCCGTTACGCCGCTGAGGCCCTCTACCACAGGCCCGGCTACGCCCCGGCCCAGTCCCTGCTGGCGAGCCTCCGCTACCGCAGCGGCCAGTACGGGGAAGCGGTCCGCCTTGCGGACGAGCTTATCGCCCGGAACCGGGACGACGCCGGGGCCTGGTACCTCAAGGGCCTTTCCCTTGCCAGATTGGGCCGCAGCGCCGATGCCATCAGGGTCTTTACGGAAGCGGTGTCCATTGACGGCGAGGATGAGTTTATCCGCTCCAGTTTGGAGGACCTGCTCATCAACACCACCGCCATTGAAGACCCCCAGCGCTCCCGCTGGGCGGCCTGGCATTTTGCACGGGGCCGGGATTACCGGGCGCGTAATTTGGCGGATCAGGCCCTTTTTGAATACCGCCGGGGGCTCAGACTGCACGGTGATGCCCCGGAACGGCGGGAATACGCAGAAATTTTGCGGCTCCAGGGCTACCCTGCCCGCTATCTTGAGGAACTGCGCTTTTTGCAGGAACGGGGACTGGCCGACCGGAGCCTGAATGACGCGGTGGAGGTCTACGATTCCCTGCTGCAGGATGCCCTGTTCCGCCGTTGGCAGGTAAATCCCATTGATACTGCCAAAGCTCACTGGAAAATCGCGGTTTTTTCCGTGGTTTCCCAATCGAGCTTTTACCATGCCGACGCCGGGGCGGTGGGGGCCGCCTTGATCCGGGAACTCCTGATCCACGACCGGAATATCTCCCCCATGAACGCAGCGGGGCCCCCGGAACTCCGGCAGCCCTCTTTTTCCCAGGCCTTCCGTTCCGCCCGGGAAGCCGGGGCGGATTACTTCCTGATCATCACCGTAGCCGAGAATGAACGGGACCTTTCCATCAAGGGCGAGCTTTTTGTGGGAAGGACCGGCTCCCCCGCGGGGACCTTTTTTACCTACCGCACCGGCCAGGACCGGCTGCGGAACGCCAGCCGGGGCCTGCTCGAACAGCTTGCCGCCGCCCTGCCTTTCCGGAGTGAACTGATCCAGCGCCGCCAGGCCCAGGCCCTTATGGACAAGGGCCGGGTAGACGGGGTAAAGCCCGAACTGGTCTACGATGTGGTAAAAAAAGGCCGGATCTCGATCCTGAACGAGGGGATCGGCCTCTCCTATGCCCCCGACGATGTGGTGGGTACCTTCATCATCGAAAACGCCGACGAGGAAGTAGCCGCCGGCGCGCTGATCCGTTCAGGCTTTTATGACCGTATCGCCGTAGGGGATGAACTTATTTTACAGAACCAGAAAACAGAAAACGCCGCCCCAAAGGAAAATCAGACCAACCCGGAGTTACAAAACCTGCTGCGAAGATTAAGATAAATTAGTTAATCAGCTGCGTCAAAGTCGCGTCGATCCACTCGTTTGCTTCCCTGGGGAATTCGTCCCTTATCAGAAGGAATTCCAGGAGCGCTTCCCGGTAGTCCCCGGTAAAGTAGAGGCTCTGCCCCAGGTAGAACCGGGCCCGGGCGGTTGTTATGCCGCCGCGGGGGAGGGAGAGAAAGCGGTTCAGTTCGGTCCGGACTTTCTGCCAGTCACGGCCCACAAAAGGACCCTGTACAATGGATTTAAGGCCCTGTTCTTCCCAGAGGCCGCTTTCTTCCCCCAAATCCTGGCTAAAGGCACGGGGTTTCTTGAGGGGTACAGGCTTGGGTTCGGGTCTGCGGATATTCGCTATGGCCCGGGCCGCCTGGGGTCCCAGGGGAATGGGGGTGGATAATTCGAAAAAACTGTCGATCCCGGGGACTGCGTAGTTCAGGGACATCAGGGGCAGGGGCATGGCGCGCATTTCGTTTCCAAGCCCGGGAAGCCCCACCCGGCCATTGCCGGCGCTTATTTCCACCGCCCGGATGGTGGCGTTATTTCCCGGGGAGATCCCTACGGAGCCCCGGGTCAATTCATCTTCAAAAATAACCGCGTAGTAATAGGAAATCCCCGGTACCGGATAATCGATAAAGGGGGGAACAATCCCGGACTGTACAATAACGGCCTTTAAAAGGTCCGTGGTCTGCTGTATGGGCTGGACACTGCGGTACAACACGGTATTCCGGAAGGGATCCTTCACCTGGTAGGAGATGCTAACCCCTTCACCCTCTACCAGCGCCCTGAGCGCATAGATATCCGACCCAAAGGGGCTGGCCCCCCCGGCCAGGTCCAGAAAATCAGACTGAAAGTTGGTAGTCACCGAAACCGTATTACCCAAGGGGATGATAATATTGTGCACATCAACGGTCCGGAGCCTGCTGCCCGGCTGCACGCTGGCATTGCTGGCGGCAATAAAATAGTAATAGGTTCCGGAATTTTCTATCTCGTCAATGTAGGATTCAACCCCGTAGGGCACTTCCAGGGGTCTTGGCAGCCCCACCAGGGACCGGCCCGGATCAATGGGTGAATTTGAGCGGTATATATAGACCGGCCCCTGGGCATCCGGGGAGTCCTTCCAGGTAAGGCGGACCATATTGTTCCTTACCTCCACCTGAAGGTCGGATATAAAGAGGATCGGGTCCTCTTTTTCCGGTTCCGGTACATATACATACACCGGCTCCGGCTCCGGTTCTGGTTCTGGTTTCGGCGGGCTGATAACTACCGAAACCGTGTTGTCCAGCAAGATGGTATTGTACACATTGTTGATCCGGAACCTGGTGCCCGGTATCCCGCTGGACCTGCTGGCGGCAATAAAATAGTAAAAGGGTCCGGGACCTTCTACCTCATCGGTATAGGATTCTGTCCCGTAGGGCACCGCAACCGGCCTTTGCAGGCCCGACAGGGGCTGATCCGGGATAATGGGTGAATCTGAGCGGTATACATAGACCGGTCCCCGCACATCCGGGGAGTCCTTCCAGGTAAGGCGGATCGTGGTATTGTCCGCTTCTGCCTGAAGTTGGGATATATAGGACGCCATTACCCCGCCTTCCGGAACCGTTTCCTGGGCAAAGCCCCCCGCAGGGAAAGACAGGGCAAGGAGGGAAAGGGCTGTAAGGAACCGGGCCGATAAAGGCGCTTTTACCTTCATTAGTTAATGATCGGCTAAAGCGGGTCAAATCCGAAGGATAAATAATGCTATATTTGCAGAAAATTATGGATTTTATGTTGTTTTTTTCTTATTGGCGTACTATAATATTTTTATATAAAGAATCTTTTATAAAAAAGATTCTTTAACGGGTTTACAACTTTTTTTAATGGAGAAATTGACGGCATTAAAATAAGGGTGTAGAATTGAAACAGCAGTTAATTTAAGAGAGGAAAATAAAATCAGGTATAATATGCTAAAAAGATGGGTTGTTTTCCTAACGCTCTTGGCTTTGGCCATGCCTCTTTCCGCTCAAACCGAAGATCAGGGCGACTTGGGTAATTTTTCGGATATTAATATCTATGTCGCCCCTGCCGTAGGCGGTTCAGCGAGGGAGCGGGAATATTTTGACTTCAACCTCACAGAAGAAGTCAAGGGCGGCGGCTACCAGCTGACCAATGCCCTCTATCCCGATAATCCTGCAGAGGCGCGTGATAAGTCGGATTTTTATATCACCGTTGAACTGGAAGATGACGAGGAGGACCCCGATACCCATATCGTCACCCTGTCTTTGTTTAATACCCGTACCGGCGCCATGCTGGTTACCGAAGGCATGGGCTATCCCGACCTGAACGAGATGAACGAATGGAACCTCACCATGATCTACCGGCTTATGGCTAACGCCCCCATTCAGAGAAACATCACCATGGCGGAACCCCAGTATGTGCCTGTCGCCGAGCAAGACCTTGGGCCGGTTCCCCAATACTGGCTGTATGTGGGTTTCCGGGGCAGCTATTCGGGGCGGTATTACCAACCTCCGCCGGAGTCGCACTATCTTGAAAACAGAACTGCGGGAAGCTCCTTTGAAGTAGCGGGTTACGCCATGTTCCAGCCCTTTAAGTACCTGGGCATCCAGGGAGAGGCAATATTTACCATGGATTACATAACCATGCGGAATTATATACAGGATGAGAGCGATCCCACTTTGCATCCACGAGTCGATTATGTTTACCAAAACGTGTCCCTGATGATCCCCGTGGTGGTTAAGGCTACTTTCCGTCCGGTCCGCGCCCGTTTCCTGATTGCCCCCCTGGCCGGGGTATATCTGAATCTGCCCCTGGGCCCCATGACTATGCCCGGCGGCGGAACAGAGGACTATAAATTCGATCCCCTGCCTTTGGGCTTAACGGCCGGGGCGGATTTTGGTATGCGTCTGGGACCGGGAATGCTCATGGTGAATGCCCGTTATTCCATTGATACAGGCAATGTGGTGCTTGCAAACGAGGGCACGTTATACCGCCGTACCCAAATGGTATCGGTTGGCTTGGGTTATGAGTTCAAGCTATTTCAAAAAAAGTTCGCTAAATAACAGGTGAAAACCCGGCGCTGCCGGCGCCGGGTAAAACACCTTCAATCAGTTACAATTCCCCGTTGATATTATCCGCTATTTACAGTTTCCCGTCTTTTTTGTACTCTAAAGGTATAGTTGAGGAGTATTAATATGCTGTTATCAGAATTAGGAAACCCTATTCAGGAATTGAAGGGCCGTATTAACGAAACCTGGGGGCGTCTTTGAGGACCCTCATGGGGAGCGTCCGTCCATTGGGAAAAAGATAGCGGAAATTGAAGAGCGGGCAGGGGCGCCGGATTTCTGGAACGATGCCCCTGCCGCGGAAAAACTGATGGGGGAACTCAAGGCCCTCAAAGTCAGGTACGAGCCCTGGAAATCCCTTCATGCGGAAATTGAGGACCTGGGGGTCCTGTATGAGCTGGCCCTTGAGGCCGGGGACGAAAGCGAAACCGCCGGGGTCGAAGCTTCCCTTAAGGACCTTTCCGCCCGGTACGAAAAACAAAACATCTATGAACTTATGGGCGGGGAAGTGGACAAGAACGGCTGCTTCCTGACGGTCCACGCCGGGGCCGGGGGTACCGAAGCCTGCGACTGGTCCCAAATGCTCTACCGCATGTACCTGCGCTGGGCGGAACGCCGGGGCTTTAAGGTGGAAGAGGTTGACCGCCTGGAAGCGGAGGGGGGGATCAAATCCGCCACCTGCCGTATCGACGGGGACTACGCCTACGGTTACCTTAAGGGCGAAAGCGGGGTGCACCGGCTGGTGCGTATTTCCCCCTTTGACGCCAATGCCCGGCGGCATACATCCTTTGCCTCGGTGTACCTCTTCCCCGTCATCGACGACACCATCGAAGTTGATATCCGCCCCGAGGACCTCCGGGTGGACACCTACCGTTCCGGGGGCGCCGGGGGCCAGCACGTAAACAAGACCGACAGCGCCGTCCGCTTTACCCATCTGCCCACGGGGATCGTGGTGGCCTGCCAGAGTGAACGGAGCCAGACCATGAACCGGGCCATCGGCATGAGCATCCTGAAATCCCGGATCTACGAATATTACCGGCAGGAAAAGGAAAAGGAGAATGAAAAATTTGCCCAGGAGAAAAAGGATATTTCCTGGGGAAACCAGATCCGGTCCTATGTGTTCCAGCCTTATACAATGGTAAAGGATTACCGGACAAAGACCGAAATGGGTAATATCCAGGCGGTAATGGACGGTGACATCGATCCCTTTATCGAAGAATACCTGCGTTTTGCCTGGCGGAGCAATGCTTCCAATTAGGAATGGGCGGTGAGTAACAGGAGAGGCTTTTTCGTTGTGGTTGTTTTTCTCTTCGCTTCTTCATTGTTTGCCCTGGGCAAAAAGGAGGAGCCCGATGAACGGCCCATCAATAACGGCGAATGGGCCCTTTCTATCACTTCCTTTGATGTTTCTTCTCTCCCCCTCTCCCGGCAAGTTATTGGTAATGTGATCCAGCGGGAGTTGGTGAATTCCCTGAATGCCGTGGATCACCGTATCCGTATATCCCCGGAATATGCCTGGTACGAAGGTTACGCCTGGTCCCAGACCCGCAGTACCGCTGCAAAGGCCCTGGCGGCAAAACGGGATGAACGGGACCAGCTCCTTTTTCGGGGGGAAAGTGACTGGCGCTACCGGAAAAACCTGAAAACCATCGATGGGGATATTAAAAAACTGGAGGAGGCCCTCAGGAAAGCCGTCGAACAGGAGCCCCTGGTGGCAAAGGAGCCCGCCTTCGTCCTGAGCGGGGGGAATAATGAGGGGGCCTTCCCCAATCCCCCTGCGGCGGGCGCCGAATACCAGTTCTGCAAAAAAGAGAAGGTCGATGCGTTTCTTGCGGGGAGCGTAAGCGAATACCATGAGCGTATCTACGTAAGCCTGCGGCTTTATACCCTGTACACCAATTCCTTTGTCTACGAGGACAGTCTTATCTTTTCAACCGAGGATACCACAATTGCGGTTAACGAAATCTCGGGCCGCCTGCAAGAGGCTGTCTCCGGGGGCAAGGCCGCTGAAATTGCGGTCCATACGGAAAACGCCGACGCAATGGTACTGATCAACCGATCCTTTATCGGCCGGGGGGAAATTCCCCGGCGGGACTATCCCCCGGGAAAGGTGACGGTGGAGGTTTTTGCGGAAAACTACGAACCGGCCCAGGCGGAGACGGAGCTTAAAAGTGGTGAGTTTACCGAAATTACCGCAACCCTAAGGCCCCTTAACCGGATACCGATGAATATAAACGTCCCCGGCAAGTCCGGGGTTTCGGTATACCGGGGCGCCCTGTATGCCGGGGAGGCTCCCCTTACCCTGCAGCTTCCGGCGAATCAGCTTGAATATGTATTTGCGGAAACCCCCGAGGGCCGGACATCCAAGGCGGTTTTTCTGGTCAATGAGCCCATTCCCCCCATGGGCAGCCCCCGGGGGACGGACCCGAAATCGTCATTGTTTTTGAATCTGTTCCCAAAAAAAAGTACCCTGGAGGCGGGTAATACCCTGCAGCTCCAAACCAGAATTCCCCCTCCCCCGGGGGAGGATCGCGTGTTAAAGGCCCGGCGCCGGTATTACCGGTCCTGGGGCGGAACCTGGATTACCGGCATTGCCGCGTGGATGCTCTACGGTTATTCCACCACCTACACGGATACTTATAACCGGAACCCGATCAGCCTTGACATGTACAATGACGCCAGACGGCTTCAGGTTGCATCTATGTGCGGAATAGGGCTGGTCAGCGTAGCGGTCCTTGTGGAAATAATCCAGATGGCCCGGTATATCCATGTTGCGGATGATGACAGCCCTCCTTTAGTTAAATAAACATTGCCAAAACGGGTTTCCTGCGGAAAAGGGCAGGGCCCGCATCTGTTATACTAAATGTATCCTTCTGATTTGCCGAAAATCATACAATGAAGAAGGGACCCAATGGCGGCAAATAACTTTGCCGGCCGTCTGAAAAATTTTTTTGGCCTCCGCAAAACCGTATCGGAAGAACTCTTTGAAGATCTGTCGGATCTTCTGGTGGAAGGGGATTTTGGCGCGGCGGAAGCCATGAAGACCGTGGATGAGCTGCGGGAAATTTGCAGAAAAGAAAAAATAACCGATCCCGGGGAACTTCGCCAAAAACTGGCGGGGCTGCTGGAAACCCAGTTAACCAATAATATTGCCGGTAGTAATACTGTACTGCTGCCAGATGCCCTCGCAGTAATACTGTTATTGGGGGTGAACGGTGTGGGAAAAACCACCACCGCCGCAAAGCTGGCCCGGCTTTACCGGGACCGGGACAAGCGTAAGCCCATTCTGGCGGCGGCGGATACCTTCCGGGCGGCTGCCATCGATCAGCTCAAGATACACGGGGAACGGCTTGGGGTACGGGTGGTTGCCCATCAGCACGGGGGGGACCCCGCGGCGGTGGTATACGACGCAGTGGAAGCCGCCCAGGCAGGGGCGGGGGATCTTATCATCGCCGATACGGCGGGGCGGATGCACACCAAAGCCGCCCTGGTGGAGGAACTCAAAAAAATAGATCGGGTGGTGGAAACCAAGGCTTCCAACACCAGGTACATCAAGTGGCTCGTATTGGACTCGACCACCGGACGCAACGCATTAGCCCAGGCGGAAACCTTTAATGCGGCGGTGTCCCTGGACGGGGTAATCCTGACCAAATACGATTCCGGCGCAAAAGGCGGGGTAGTCTATTCCCTTATGGGGGAATTGAAGCTGCCCGTGGTTTACCTCTGCGAGGGGGAAAAATACGGAGATATAAGGCCCTTTAATCCCCTTACCTTTACCCGGGCCTTTTTAAGCCTTGACTAAACAGCTCCGCCTCCTGCTGCTTTTCCTTTTCCTGCTGCTGGTTGCGTGGGGCGAGGCCGGCACGGAGGAATGGTATCTTTCCAACGCCGCCGGGATGGCCCTGGAAGCCAAGGCTTCCCGGTTTGCCGCATTGCGGAATAAATACAGTCTGTCCGTGGGCAGGGCTTCTGCTGCGGAACCCCCCGACCTGCTGCGGAAATACTACAAGCCATCCTGGATCATAGAAGTACATACCCTTTTTGAAAACGGGAAAGAATCCCGGCGGCAGTGGATTTTCCGGGATGAAAAGGGCGTCGCCCGGCTGGTTGCCGTTATCGATCCTCCCTCAAAAGAGGATGATCCTGAACTTGCCGAAAACGGGGAACCCTCTCCGGGGGATAAGACTGCGCAGTCCGCCCCTTCCGGAAAAGCCCCCATAGGGTTCATCGAACTCTACGATGAGAAAAGCCTTATAACTGCCGAACATCAGTTCTTTGAGGAGGGGGATGAGCTTATTATCGATTACAGTTATAATAAGGGCATCCTTATTCGTGCGGAGACCTGGCTTCGTACCAAATCCCCGGCGGAGCTCCCTGCGGAGGGTGATCCTCCCGCAGAGGGCGGACCCCTTGCGGAGAACGGGCTTTCCACAGAGCCCCCCTCGGAAGCCGGACTTCCGCAGGAAGCCGGGTTTCCTCTGGAAACCGGACTTCCAGAGGAAGTCTTGGACGAAGGTCCCGCACCTGTTCCGGAGGCGGAAGAGGCGCTTCGGCATATCAATACCGATTATTACCGGTATAGCAGGGCGGCGTCGCTGCGGGCAGTGGAAAGGGTATACCACGAAAGGCTTGCGGAAGATGAAGGCCGCCTGGTACGGCTCAAGTTCCCCCATCGGATTCTGGATTTAACGGGGCAGGAAAATTTTGTCAACCCCGCGGTAGCCTATGGATCAAATTTCCTGGAGGATCTTTTTATTAAGGGTAGTTATAAGGTAATATATACTACCAATGAACGGGGCCGTATCTTAAGCGAAACCCATGAGGATGACGGGGGGAACCTTATTGGGGAATTGGTGAATGTCTGGGCCGGCGACCGGCTTAGCTCGGTAACCTGGAAGACAAAGGAAGAAGAACGGCGCATTGAATATGATTATAACAGGGAGGGGGACCGGATTGAGGAACGTAATTATCTTAAGGGAATCCTTGAACGGGTGGTCCGCAGGGAAAATGAAAGGGAAGTGGAAGAGTTGTATATGAATGGCGTGGTAATACTCCGGGCGATCTGGGAGGACGGCAGAAAAATTTCTGAAGAGCGGATCCGGTTCAGCTCCCTGCCGGGGAAGTCTGATCTTGTTTCCCAGGGAGCCAGGAATGAAAAGCGCTAGAATAAGCTCCCTGGGCTGGATAGGTTTTGTGGCGGTCCGCTATGTGCGCCGGGGCCGCAAGAATTCTCCCTCACCAATACTGGCGATCCTTGGGATCGCCACCGGCGTATTGGCGCTGATAATCATACTGGCGGTGATGAACGGCTTCCAGCTTGGGTTTATCGAAAGCATCCTGGAGATTTCCTCCTACCATTTACGGGCGGAAGAATTCAGCCCGGAACAGGCCCCCCTGCTGGCGGACCGGATCATGGCTTTACCGGGAATTGCTTCGGCTATGCCCTTCCGGGAATTCCAGGGGATTATCCGGGGAAGGCGTGGCGGGCAGCACGGGGTGCTGATCCGTGGCCTGCCGGCGGACGCCCTGCTGCGTGACGCGGGGATGGCGGCAAAACTTGAATTTGAAAGCGGCGGCTTTGATCTTAAAAACGATCATGCCATCCTGCTGGGATCGGAATTGGCCCGCTCCCTTTCGGTACGTCTGGGGGACGAGGTCTCGCTCTTTTCTGTGGCGGGGCTTTTTGCCGGGGGAGATTCTTCCTCAGAAGACGACTTGGCTTCGGTGAATACCTTTAGGGTAAGCGGTATTTTCCGTTCCGGTTTTTATGAATACGATCTGGGCTGGGGTTTTGTCAACCTGGAGAGCGCGGAGGCCCTTGCGGGACCGGAACTGTTCCTGGGGATCAAACTCCGGGATCGCTGGCAGGACAGGCATGTTCTGGAGATGATCGAAAGGAGCTTTGCGGGAGAAGCGGGGCTTGGGGGTATTAAACTCAGTACCTGGCGTGATTATAACCGGGCCTTCTTCGGCGCGCTCCGCACAGAAAAACTGTTCATGTTTCTTCTGGTGGGGCTTATCTTTATTGTGGTGGGGCTTAACATATTCCAGGCCCAGCGGAGGGCGGTCCTTGAACGCCGGGAAGAAATAGGATTACTGCGGGCGGTTGGCGGCGCGGATACGGCGGTGCGGCTGGTCTTTGTCTGGGACGGCCTTATCATCGGCCTTTTCGGCGCCGGCCTGGGGCTTCTCCTGGGGCTGCTGATCGCATCCCACATTTCCTTTTTCTTTACCCTCATGGAAACCCTGGTGAACTCGTTTATCGGGCTTGCCAATTATCTTTCCGGTTCCTTTTCCCTTACCGAAGAATTCGCCGTCTTTTCGCCGGCGGTTTTTTACATTAAGGAAATTCCCTCACGGATTATCCCCCATGAGGTGTTCATTATCTTTATGTTTGGCTTTTTATCCGCCCTGCTGGCGGCATGGTTTGCATCGGGAAAGGTAAGTCGCACCAGACCTGCGGAGGTTTTGCGTTATGAGTGAAGTTCTTATTCAGGTTGAAAACATCGTAAAGAATTACATCTCCGGTACGGAGACCCTTCATATTTTAAAAGGGGTAAGCCTGAACATTTCCCGCGGGGAAGCGGTGGCGGTAACCGGCCAAAGCGGCAGCGGGAAGAGTACCCTCCTTAATATTCTGGGGGGGCTTGACCGCACCGATTCGGGAACAGTAACGGTGGGGGAAACGGAAATTACCGGCCTTTCGGAAAGTTCCCTTTCTGCGTACCGGAGCCGCCGGGTGGGGTTTATCTTTCAGTTCCATTATCTTTTAAAAGATTTTACCGCCCTGGAAAATGTGATGCTCCCCGGTTACATTGCGGGGATGAAAAAAAAGGACGCCCTGGAAAAAGCCCGGGCCCTGCTTTCCGATGTGCGCCTTGATGACCGCCTTCAGCACTTTCCTTCCCAGCTTTCCGGTGGTGAGCGGCAGCGGGTTGCGGTGGCCCGGTCCATGGTGAACGATCCCGACATGATCCTGGCGGACGAGCCCACGGGCAACCTTGATCCCGATAACAGCGCCATGGTTGCGGAGCTTCTCTACGCGGAGGCTGAAAAATGGGGAAAGACCCTTATTGTGGTAACCCACGACGAGAATGTCGCCTGCCGTGCGGGAATCCGTTACACCCTGGAAAGCGGTGTGCTGGTATGAAGGCGGGGGTATTGAGGGCGGCGGGAACCGGCTTCTTCATCGCGATCCGTTATCTCCTGGGCAGGGCCCATGAGGGCGGCCGCTATCTGCGGGGCGCCGCCGGGGGAATCGCCCTCAGCCTTATCCCCATCATGGTTACCCTCATCGTGGCGGACGGCATGATCCGGGGCATTACCGACCGCTTTCTTGAATTGGGGACCGGGCATATTCAGGTATATAACTTTCTTGATCCCGGCAAACCGGATAAGGGAATTGATGCTATCCGGAAACTGGATGGCATACGGGGCATCTGGAGCGAGCAGCGCGGCGCCGGTGTGCTGGTGGGAAAGAAGGGAAAGACCGGCGCCACCATCCGGGGAATAGACCCTTCCTTTTGGGAAGATGAGGGCAGCGCCCAATACCTGGTGACCCTTGCGGGGGAATCCCATCCGGCGACCGAGCGGGATGTGGTCCTGGGGCAGGAACTGGCGGAGAACATCGGCGCCGGTGTGGGCGATATGATACGGATCATGACCATCCGTACCACAGAGGACGGGAGAAATATTCCCCGGGTAACTGCTTTTACGGTCCGTGGTATCGTCTCCTCAGGCTACCGGGAACTTGATTCCCTCTGGTGTATTACCACCTGGGAAGGGGGAACACGGGTGCTGCCCCCGGAACTTTCTTCTTCATACCTTACGGTAAAAATTGACGACCCTTACGGTAATGCGGATAAAATGGCGATCCGCATAGGTTCCGCCCTTGAAGCGGGATACGGCGTCTTTACCTGGAAGGAACTCCAGAAGTCCCAATACAGTTCCTACGAATCTACCCGGCAGCTGCTGCTTTTTATCATGGCCCTGATTGTGATCGTCGCCGCAGTAAATGTATCATCCGCCACCTCCATGCTGGTCATTGAGCGCCAGCGGGATATCGCGGTGCTTAAAGCCGCAGGGGCAAGCCCCCGGGACACGGAGAGAATTTTCCTCTGGGGCAGTTTCCTTACGGGCCTTACCGGGGCGGTTGCCGGTATTACCCTGGGGCTCTTTCTTGGGTATTTCATCAATCCCATTATCCGTGGTCTGGAAAGGGTGTTAAGTTTTTTCTCCTCCCTCTTTCATCAGGGTGAAGTAAAAATCCTTGACCCCGGCTATTACCTTGAAACTATCCCGGTGATCATCGACTGGTCCACCGTTTTTCTAATCGGCCTCTTTACGGTCCTGTGTTCCATTATCGCATCCTGGATTCCCGCACGGCAGGCGGGGAAGTTAAAACCTCTGGATTTGTTACGCAAATACTAAGCCGAAGCGCGGTTCTGCCCGGCCCCTCACCACAGAAACAACTTCCCCCGATCTTCCACAAAGCCTGCATCGATGAAAGCTTTCGCATAATCACTGCGGGCTGCCGATGTACCGTTAATGGTTTCGATGCCTAGTTTCTTTTCGGGGTGAACCTTCCGCAGCCGGGGGATTTTTATCAGATCGATCAGGGCGCTTAGATCGGGGTCTTCAACTGCGGTGAATATTTGCAGGGCCTTTCCGTTTTTTGTTGAGACCGCGATTAAATCCTGCCCGCGGTAATAGAGACGGTTGTTTATTGAACGGGCGGGGAGTTTGGGGTCCAGGCCTTCGATATCAAGCCCGGCGGGGCTTGCGCTTTCCGCTGCGTTCATCCAGAACATTTCTTTGAAGGATTCCGCTTCTTCAAGATCTTTCAGAATCTTTGGTGAGGCGAATTGCAGGGAATTGACGCCGGAAAAGAAACGGCCCGCAACAAGTTCTCCTGCCAGTTCCATCCGCCGCATCGCCGGGAGCAGACGGGACCAGGAAAGCAGGGGGCTTTCCCGTTCCAGCAGGGGACGGCAGAGGATGCCCCAGCGATCCAGGAGAAGCCTGATCCGGTCCCGGCTGAGTTCTTCTTCATCCATGGGATCGGTACTGCTGCCGCCATCTTCGTTAAGGTCGATGGAAAACCATCTGCCGCTTACCGGAGCGCCCTGTTTCCACTTGTCCCGCAGGGCCCGGGGAAGACGGCGGTAGCTCCGCAGGGGGGAATGGTTTGCTTCCCCTGCAAGATCGGGGACGCCGGTTTCCTCGGGCACAAAACCGAATTCAATGCCCCGGCGCAGGGGCTCCCAGGAATCGGCGGAAAGTTTCCCCCGCCACGCTTCGCGCCAGATCGCTTCCGTGCAGAAGCGGTTATTGCTCTGCGCCGCAGATTGGGGCGTACCCTTTTGCCCGGCTGCGGCTTGCTGCGCCGGGTTTTGCTGCGCCGCGTCCCGTATCTCCCAGAAATCCCGTTTGCGATCAAAGAAGCCTTGGCCGCTCAAAATTGTTTTTGGTTCTGCGGACGGTTCAAGAACCAAATCCAGGTCTTCGGTTTTACAAAACCCGGCGCGTTCCTTTCCCGCCCCGTACCAGACAAGGTTTCCTTCTCCTATTTCCCGGTCCAGCAATTCCGGCGAATAGTTTTTACAGCGGCCGGTAAACACATCGGTCTCCCAAATTTTTACCGGCAGGGAAATGCCGGCCAGGGATTTCCATGGCGGCGCAGCAGAGTGCGCTGCAAGACCCTGACGCAGTGCGATAAAGGGGACCAGCAGGGACGCGGGCTTTTCCTGAACCGGCGGGCGGGCGTCCCGGCGGGTAAGGCGGAGGAGGAGGTCCAGGTTTTCCCGGTCACAGACAAGATCAGTACCGGACTCCCGGCTCAAACTTTCCGCAGAAAGGCAAGGCCCGGCGGCGCTTCCGGAAACCGCAACATCAAGAACGATATCCTCCGCGGTATCTTCCGTGCCCGATGCAAGGGCGTTCACCGCGTCTTCCGCTCCGGCCCGGCCGATACCGAAAACATCGGCAATCCGGGACAGGGAAAGGGGACCCTCATAGCGGAGCCAGCCTTGCAGGGTCTCCTGCAGCACATTGTCCTGAGCGTAGTTTTGCTCCATGGGGTTTTGCGGCTTCCCGTCCTGTTCCGCGAATTCGCCAAGCCAGGACTTTTCCCAATCCCGGTGAACCACGGATGGAATTGCCGCCCCCCTGCGGGTAATGATCCGTATCCTGTTTCCCAGGGAGGGGTCCTGCGCCAATGTTTCCCGCAGTTCTGCGGGCAGGGCGGCCCGGAGTGTTTCCCATTCGTCCAGGGGGATCGCAATCCGTTCCTTTACCCATTCGGCAAGGTTCCGTTCGTCCTCCGGGGCCCAGCCGGGAATTTCCCGCCGCAGCCGGGCGGTAAAATCCGCGGCAATGGCGGCGGGTATTGTTGGACGCAGGTTTGGGTCACCCAGGGCTTCCGCTATTACCCTGTCCGAAAGGGAACCGCCCTGCGGGCTGTACTTGCCGCGCCCGGACCTGCCGCGCAAGTCTGACTTGCTGCGTAAGTCTGACTTGCTACGCAAATCTGACTTGCTCCGCAAGTCTTGCCGCTCGTCGTATTCGTAGATAAGGGTACTGATTTCCTGCCAGGCCAGGCTCCGGGAAAAGGGGCTGCCGGTCCGGGTGCGGAAGAAGCAGATCCGCAGCCTCCTGTTTCTGAGGCCCTCAACAAGCTCCCGGAAGCCTTCCATGTCAAACTGATCCTGCAGGCAGCTTCGCCAGGCTTCGGCGGTGACGGGAAAATCGTCCTCCTGTGAAACGGCGTCGAAGAGCCGTTTGGATCGCTGCCGCAGGAGCCACAGGGGGCTGCGCTTTCCAAAGCCGGAGCGGGGGAGGACAAGGCTCCGTTCCGCCGCTTCCCGGAAGCTTGCGCCGAAGCGGCTTGAAGATTCCAGCCGCCGCCTGAACTGCCGTTCCCCCCGCAGGAGTCCGCTGCGATCCATTCCCTCCGGAACATCATCGCTTAAGCCTTCAAGGCTTTTGCGGATAAGTTTTTCAATGCCGGAGGGGTCTGTTTCTCCTGAAATGCAGGGGATGAAGAAGAGTATCCCGTTATCGTCGCAGAAGGTTTCCACCCGAATTTCCAGCCGGTCCTCAATCTCCTGGGCCAGCGCCAGTGAGAGGGGATAGTTCAAGGCCCCTCCCCGGAAACTGTGGATCAAAACCTGTATGGCGCTTCCGGAATTTGCGGACTTCAAAGCTTCGCTGATGATCTCCACAGTAATAGTGTTGCTGTCAGACAGGGGACAGCCGCCCTGGGCGGCGCTCTGGGAATCGAGAAAGCGGTTAAGGGCGGCGGCCGAAGCTTCGGTCAGGCCGGGAAGCGATGTTGGTTCCAGGACGCCCACCCCCTGGTGTTTTTCAAGAATATCCATGATCCTGCGGGAAAGAAGATCGCTGCGGAAAACACTTTCCGCCCTCCAGAAGGGGATGTAGCCTGCGCCCTTGTCCAGGGGAATCACCTCCACCGCTTCGCTTCCGATGGAAACAATTTCCCAGGGACGGCTGCCAAAATCGAAGCGGTCCCCAATCCGCCGCTCCCAGACAAACTCCTCGTCCAGTTCGCCGATTTTGGTTCCGCCGCCGCCTGAGCCGCCGGCAAGCCGCAGGGAAAAGAGCCCCCTGCTGGGTATCACTCCCCCGGATGAGTAGAGGAGCAGCAGCGCCCCCTCTGCGGCGGAAAGTTCCCCGGTAAGGGTATCCCAATAGAGCCGGGGCTTGAGTTCCCGCAGCCTGCTCTTTCTGCCCAGCCCGGCGAGCATCCTTACTACCCGTTCATAATTGGGCCGCCCCAGGCTGCGAAAAATGTAGAAACCCCGCAGGGTTTCGTAGAGTTCGTCGATGTTCCGTTTTTTTTCAACGCAGAGGGCAAGGATGATCTGGGCCAGAATGTCCAGGGGGTTTTCGATGGGGCGGGACTCTTCAATTTCCCGTTCGCCCTTCTCTTCGTTTATTGCACCCGCAAGGGCGGCGGCCAGAAGCAGGTCCATTCCGTGATAGGGGTAGAGCCTTCCCCGGCTTGTCCTTCCCACCCCATGACCCGAGCGGCCGATCCGCTGCAATGTCTGGGAGACGGAACCGGGGCTTCCCGCCAGGATCACCTCGTCCACACTGCCGATGTCGATTCCCAGTTCCAGTGAAGAAGTAGCCACCACACAGGGCAGGGTCCCCTCCGCCAGACGCCGCTCCACGGTCTGCCGCAGTTCCTTTGAGAGGGAACCGTGGTGGGCAAAGGAAATGGTTTGTTCCGCCCGCTGATTGATAAGAAAACTCAAACGCTCCGCCCGCCTGCGGGAACCGGTAAACACCAGGGTGGTCCGGTTGACCGCGATCCGTTTTAGTATGCAGTCAACGATTTCTTCTTCCGGATATTCCACGATGAATTCGATGCGCTTCTCCGTTGCCGGCGCGGCGATTCTGACGGGCCGTCCGCCGCCGGAAAATTCCGCCGCCGTTTTTGCGGGGCGTACCGTGGCGGAAAGGCTTACCCGCTGGAACTCTCCGGCAATCAGTGCCAGCCGGTCGATCTGACAGGAGAGATAGCTTCCCCGCTTGGTTCCAATCACATTGTGGATTTCGTCCAGGATCACGTACTTCACCGTACCCAGCACGGCCCGCCCCTTTGGGTTGAGGAGGAGGATCGCAAGGCTCTCCGGGGTAAGGGCCAGTATTGACGGGGGCTTAATCAAAAGCCGCCGCCGGTCCGCCTGGGGGGTGTCCCCGGAACGGGTCTCCGCCCGGATGTCGGGAAAGCTTTCCCCCGCCGCAGCAAAACGGGCGCGGATGCCTTCCAGGGGTTCGGTCAGATTGCGCCTGATATCTTCGTTCAGGGCCTTGAGGGGGGAGATGTAGAGCACGGTGAGTTTATCCGCCGGATAGACCCCCGAAGCAAAACGGGAGAGGGCCGCAAGAAAGGCCGTAAGGGTTTTGCCGCTCCCCGTGGGGGCCAGGGCCAGCACATGCTCCCCCTGTTCGATGAGGGGCCATGCCTCAGCCTGAACCGCGGTGGGCTTCCCGTAGGTTTCGGTAAACCATGCGCGGATCAGGGGATGGAAGGAAGGGGGCAGCATGGGCTTATGTTAGCATGATTTATAAGGGGGGATATATCCCTAAAACCACAAGCCGCCTATAGGGCGGCTTGTGGTTTTCCACTCCTTGGGTAGGAAAGTGGTTAATTCTTTCTCTGTGAGGGTCCGATGTCATAAACGGGAGTCTGGATGTCATAATTGGTATGTTTTTCCCCTTGCGGTATTGTTGAAAGGAGAGCATACCTAAAACAAGACAGGCCCTGGCGCCTGTAATCTTTAAACGCATAAAAAGGAGCAACCATTATGCAAACCGCTCTTGACAAGAAGATGGGTAGTACAGTATCGTTTACCCCCCCCCCCCCCCCC
>BNVE01000066.1 GCA_025997875.1 Spirochaetia bacterium | reverse complement strand
TTAGACTTTTACGTTCAACCCAAACAGACAAGAAACGGAGTGCCAGACGAAAACAATTCAAAGCGGCTCTCAATCAAGATTTCCTTCATGATGTTCTATTTGGCAAATGTTAAATGCTTTTGCCCTGGAGGGACAGAGCTTGAAATTTAGTGACCAACCGGCCAAGAGGGTTTGAAAACCAGGGATCGGCCGTTAAAAAGGACCGCCAGATTCTTCCCTGGGGGGATTGTATCCGCCGGGAAGGTACTTTCGTAGTTCCCAATCGTAAAGCCCAAGCGGCGGCTGTTGGTTCCATGGGCAGGCCGGGAGTAATAGGCCTTCAACAGGGGCTCGTTTAGGGGAGATTTTTCAAAAAGACTTTCGTTATTCTGGCGGATTGCCGTGATAGTTCCCCGGATCATGCTTCCTATAATGGGATACCGTGGATCAACGGAAATAATGGTTCCATGGAATTCCAGGACGCCGCTGTTACCGATAATGCGGATGGGAACGGCTTCAGCTCTGTCCCCACTGCCGATGGTTTCACTGCCGGGGGAACGGACTGAAAAGACCCCTTCCCCGTCGTTATAGAGGGAAAGGAGAGGGACAGAGCTTGCTTCTGCCGGGGGCAGGCGGAGGAAAGAATAGCCTACCCATACGACAAGGATTCCCGTAAGAAGTATCAGGGGGCAGGCGGCGGCCCGGGGGAAGCAGACCGCCAGTGCAAAAACAAGAACCCATATACCGGCGGGAATAAAAAGGGAGGATGCATGGAGAATAAGCCCCCGGGAATAGACGAGGGACAGAGCCAAAGACCCCAGCGCCCCGGACAGGAGGCAGAACAGCAGGGTGATCCGCCGGTTCCGGGAAGGGGCAGTTACATAGTGTCTGAAAAGACCGAACATATATCCCAATACGAGCCCCATAAAGGCGCCTGAAAGGTAAAAAAGATCACGGGAAATAGAAAAATGTTCAAAGTCCATAGAGTCCCGTATATTTTGTTTCTATTCCCTGGGGATAAATTGCGGCAGATTCCATTGGGCGCTCATCCTTTTAATGCATAACGGTGTATTCCTGGACGATCTGAATCTCGGTCTGGACCGTTACAGAACCGGCGACTTCCCTGGCTGCGGTAAGGGCCGCTTCTATCAAGGATTGGGAATTGGCTACGCCATAGAGGGTTGCGGTATTATTCGAGACAGATGCCTCAAGAAAATGGATGGGGATTTCCTTTTCGTAAATAATATGGTGCTTTACCTGCTGGGCCAGGGTCAGCTCCTTGAGCCGCGCCATGTTCTGGGCCTCAATTTCGGGGGTGACCGTATATTCCAGGAAATTTTTGGCAATATTCGCACAGGCCGCCGGGGGCAGGCAACCGGTGTTGATGGACAGGTGATAATTCCCCGGATCCTTCCATTCAATATCAAAGAAATAGCGGTGAAAGCCGATACGGTCATGATCGCTCTGCTCGATGATCTGCCGGGCGCGCTTATCATCACAATGGAAGTAACTCTTTACCCGCTCGGCGCGGATTTCATAGGGGGCAACGAGGAAGATGGATATAACTCCGGGGACATTCCGGAAGACCACGCTGGTCCCCCGGCCGATAAACACGCAGCCGCCCTGATCGGCTTCAGCATAGATAGCGGTTTTGAGGTAATGCAGGTAGTCGTCCCGATCCTGGGAAAGGGATGCCCAGAATGAAGGCTTCCGTTCATCGTACTTTTCGAATTTACGGCCCGCCACCCCATAGGATTTTATCCGTTCCTCCAGGGCCTGCTTGTCTACAAAGCGGTAATTCAACAGCTTTGCCAGTTCGTGAGCTGTCTCGTCCCCGAGGGCCGCCAGTTCACGGGAAATGGTTATAATCGCCATAAGATACCTCCCATTAAAGCATAAAGCCGGAAGCCGGGATTGTCAAAAGGTTAGGGACAGAGCTTGAAAAACCTGTTTCAAAAAATTCGGGGGACAGAGCTGTTTACGAAAGGCGGATAAGGGGATACGTTTATAGACATGACTGATAATCATCTCGTGTGGAAGGAAGAGGGGAGCCGGGAAGTTTTCAAGTGCCGGGTATTCTCGGTCCGGGAAAGTTCCTGCCGGTCCCCGGATAATGAATTGCGGCCGTATACGGTAATAGATACCACCGATTGGGCTATCATTGTGCCGCTTATCGAAACGGAACAGGGCAGGAAATTCGTAATGGTCAGGCAGTGGCGGCATGGGTCCCGGGAGCTGAGTCTGGAATTTCCCGGGGGTGTTTTTGAGAGCGGGGAAGATGCGGAAGCGGCGGCGGGCAGGGAATTGCTGGAAGAGACCGCCTACCGGGCGGGAAAGATCCGGAAAATCGGGGAATTCAGCCCAAATCCGGCGATTATGTCCAACCGGGTTCATTTTTTTCTTGCCGAAGACTTGCAGAATACCGGCGCGCAGAATCTGGATGAGGATGAATATATCGAAGTGGAAACAATAGGTGTCGCAGAGGTACTGCGGGGGCTGGGACGGCCGCCCTATGTTCACGCCCTTATGGGCTCGGCGCTGGCCCTTTATATACAAAAAACCGCTGAGGATTCAGGCTTTCTGCCCAATCCCTAGCGGTTTTTGTTTTATGGCCTGCGCCCGGCATCCCGGGGAAGGGATGCTAGGAGCCGGTTTATCGAAGGTTTTTCGACCGGAAAGCGCAGGGCGGAGGGCGAAAAATCTACAGGCGCCACAGGCTTCTAGCGGAGGGGGGAATAGGTACCGGCTGAATCCCACATGCCCTGCCGTATTTCACCCTTGATGCTGGGAATATCCAGTACCATGCCGGGTTCAATCAGATCGGGATTGTCCGGTTGGGGCAATTTCGCCTTATTGGCATTGTAAATAAGCCGCCATTGACGGGGGTCCCCATAGGCCCAAGCCCTGCCGGCTATATTCCAGAGGCAATCTTTGGAAACAGCCCAGGCCCTGACCGTATATTGTGCAGGAAGAGGGGGAGAAGTAGGCGGGGGTGGAGGGGGAGGATTCTCGGGCTCGCCAACGTTGGCCAGGGCAATGATAACCTTGTTGGCAGCTTCAATAGCCCCGTCCCAGTCTTCGGTGGTGCGAAGGGCCAAGCTGGTGTTGTAGTAATTCTGGGCATCACCATATTCCCTGGGGAACCTGTTGGAAGCGCCCGCCGACCCGGCCCAGTCAAGCCGGGCTTTGGCGGCACTAATGGCCTCATTGGTTTCCCGGATTTTCAACTGGAGGGCAACATACTCATCGGACAGTTGGGCATACCGGAGGGCGTCTGCTGCGTAATTAGCGGATGCGTCATAATCGCCATAATCAAAGGACAGATGGGCTAAATTCGCAAGCCGCAGGCTTTCGACAAAGTACTGGTTGTTGCGGAGGCTCTGGGGGATTGCCGGTTCAGCATCGGAAGAAGCCGCTGCGGCAAGGGAAAAAAGGGGCAGAAAGACCACCGGTTCCGGCAAAGAGGCGGGGTTTTGATCCCAGAGGTAATATGCCGCATCGCTGAAACCGGGGAAACCAAGCTCCGGAACAGGGGCAACGCCGGCTGCAAAGGATTCCCCCGGGACCGGGGCTTCCGTAAATACCGGTTCCGGCAAATCCGGCAGGGCAAATACCGATTGTACGCCAAAAACAAGCAGGATCACCAGGGACAGCATTATTCCGCGTTTCATTCCGCGCCTCCTTCCAAAATCAACTCAGCATCTCGTGCGGTTTCTTCACTTTCAACCATTTTTTCCTCCGCAACCTTGATGGCTGCATCGGCTACCCGGCGTTTTTCCGCCGCGGCCTTCGCCAGGGAGATAAACCGGGCCTCGGATTGGCTGTAAAGGTCAACGGATTCCTCATATTTTTCAGCCTTTAGCGAAATCCCCGCCTGGCCATACAGCTTCTCGGCGGGATCAAATTCGCTGCGGACCGCAACATTGGCCTTCAAATCCAGGGCATTCTGCCGTTCCTTCCCGGCGGTAAGGGCCCGTTCCTCCGCATAGACGGCCCATCCGAACTTGAGCGCCAGATTATACCGGAGTTTTGCTTCCTCAGCCTCATTCAGGGCCTCTTCGATATTTCCGGCTTCAAAGAGATCAAGGGCGGTAACCAGGGTTTTATCGGCCCGGTCAAAATTATCAGGATCATAATCGGCAAAATTCCGGTTTAAGACTTCCTGCCGCACATTATAGGAATCCATCCCAGCCTTAAGGGCCTGGTACCTTCCAAGACTCAAGGCAGCGGCATCCCTCGCGGCATAATAATCCCCCGCTTCGTATTTATCCACCGCATCCAAAGCGATCGTGTCTGTAGCACGGAGATGCTCCGGGTACAGGCTGTCAATCCCCGCGGAAATTGCCTCGTTCCGGGCGGCGATTACCTCGGCTTCCCGATCCTGGGCATAAAGGGGGATCGTTTTTGAGAAAACATCTTCAAAACTATCCGCCGCCGCATTATATTGGGCTTCGGCTTGCTTAACTTCGGTAAGGGTATTCTGCGGTTGTTCCCCTGCGGAAACATAAGCCGCTTCCGCCGCCTCCCATTCGCCGGGGAAATAGGCAGGGCTTTCAAAATCCGCCGCCCTTTTCCGGGCATCCTCCGCCCTGGCCTTTGCGGCAGCCAGGGAATTCAGGGCAGCTTGATCCGGGACGTCCCGGGAGGCCGGGGGAGGAACAGGCTCCGGAACAGGAGCGGGGCTTGCGGCCGGCTCGGGACTGGAGACCAGAGCAGCCGGCGCCGGGGCAGTACTCTGACAGGAGGCCATAAGAAAAATCGTCCCAAGGGTCAATATAAGAAGGATAATATACTTATTTTTCATACAAGCTCCTTTCATACTATGCGGGTTTTCAAAACTACCACATTTTCATATTATATACGAAACGGTGTTTTTTCACAAGTCAACTTGTGCATATATGTTATTTTTGAAAACGGAGTGAAACGATCCATGGCTGATATTACCTATGACATCCTGAAGCACTACGGGGTCCTTTCGGAAGAAAAGGGCGGCTGGAAAAAAGAGCTGAACACGGTCTCCTGGAATGGCCGGAATCCCAAGCTCGATATCCGGGAATGGGCGCCGGGGCATGAAAAAATGGGAAAAGGCGTCACCTTATCCCGGGAAGAGGCGGTCAAGCTGGGGGAATTGCTGGCTATAGCCCTGGGGGAGCAGGAATAGAAAATTATCGAATGGACGCTATGGCGTCCTGGGTCATTTGGTCGCAGCGTTCGTTTAATTCATTCCCCGCATGGCCCTTAACCCATTGCCAGACAAGGGGAAAGGCCTGAGAAAGTTCGTCCAGACGCTGCCAGAGATCCCGGTTTTTTACCGGTTCCTTTCCGCTGGTCCGCCAATTATTACGTTTCCATGAATGAATCCACTGGGTAATGCCTTTTTGGACATACTGAGAGTCGGTATAGACCGTGACCTGCTCCGGGGGCGGGGAAAACAGGGACAGAGCTTCCAGGGCGGCGATAACGGCGCCCAATTCCATCCGGTTATTGGTGGTGTTCCTTTCGGCGCCCCATTTTTCAGCGATGATTGCCGCCCCCTCCCCCACAATCACGTAAGCCCATCCCCCGGGGCCGGGGTTCCCGGAGCAACCTCCATCGGTATAAACGCTTAACCTCATCTTTCTATCCTTTTTTTCAGCTCTGTCCCCATTTTTTTAGGTCCAGGGCTTCATCAACCTATAATTTGAATGATATCACATTTTTACTATTGCCGTTGTCGCTTCAATTTAGTATTTTAGATAGGAGATCCCTAAGGGGAGTAATAATCCATTTCATATTATACCGGATTTTCGCAGACAGGAAGAGCAAAGCTTCTTAATGTCCGAAGACCGGTAATAAAAGAGGAGAAAAAGAATTATGGCGAAACAGTTGTTGTTCAACGAAGATGCCCGGCGCAAATTGCTTGCCGGGGTTGAGCAGATCTCCCAGGCCGTTAAGGTAACCCTGGGCCCCAAGGGGCGGAATGTCCTTTTAGACAAGAAATTCGGCGCCCCTACCGTGACAAAAGACGGTGTTTCCGTCGCAAAAGAGGTCGAACTGGCGGACCCCTACGAAAACATGGGAGCCCAACTCCTGAAAGAAGTGGCCACCAAGACCAACGATGTGGCCGGTGACGGTACCACCACCGCTACGGTGCTTGCCTACTCCCTGGTAAAAGAGGGACTCAAGTCGGTAGCCGCCGGGATGACCCCCATTGAGCTGAAACGGGGCATCGACAAGGCGGTTGAAATCGCCGTGGAAGAGATCAAAAAGAACTCCAAGGAGATCAAGGACAAGGAAGAAATTTCCCATGTCGCCTCGGTTTCCGCCAATAACGACAGCGAAATCGGCAATACCATCGCCGACGCCATGGAAAAAGTCGGGAAAGACGGGGTCATCACCGTGGAAGAGTCCAAAACCATGGACACCACCATCGAATTTGTGGAAGGTATGCAGTTTGACCGGGGCTATATCAGCGCCTACTTCGTGACCGACCGGGATACCATGACCAGTGTCTACGAAGACGCCTACATCCTCATCCATGACAAGAAGATTTCTTCGATGAAGGATATGCTGCCCCTGCTGGAGAAGATCGCCCAGAGCGGCAAGCCCCTGCTCATCATCGCCGAAGATATAGACGGCGAGGCCCTTTCCACTCTGGTTGTCAACAGCCTCCGGGGCACCCTGCGGACCTGCGCGGTCAAGGCCCCTGGTTTCGGGGATCGCCGCAAGGCCATGCTGGAAGACATCGCCATCCTCACCGGTGGTGAAGTTATCAGCGAAGAACTGGGTCTTAAGCTCGAAAACACCGAGATTTCCCAGCTTGGCAAGGCCAAAACCATCAAGATTGACAAGGATAACACCACCGTCATCAACGGCGCCGGCAAGGCCAAGGAAATTCAGGACCGGATCGCCCAGATCAAGGCCCAGATTGAGGATACCACCTCCGATTATGACCGGGAGAAGCTCCAGGAACGGCTTGCCAAACTCGCCGGCGGGGTCGCGGTCATCAACGTCGGGGCCGCCACCGAAGTGGAACTGAAAGAGAAGAAGCACCGGGTCGAAGACGCCCTCAGCGCCACCCGCGCCGCCATCGACGAAGGCATCGTTCCCGGCGGCGAGCTCGCCCTGATTCAGGCCGCCATTGCCCTGGAGAAGGCCGATACTTCGGGCCTCACCGATGACGAAAAGGTAGGCTTCAAGATCGTAAAACGCGCCCTGGAGGAACCCATCCGCCAGATCGCCGAAAACGCCGGCCTTGATGGCGCGGTTATCGCCGAACGGGCCAAGGTTGAGAAGAAGGGCATCGGCTTTGACGCCGCCAAGCTGGAATGGGTGGACATGGTGAAGGCCGGGATCATCGACCCCGCCAAGGTCACCCGCTCCGCCCTGCAGAACGCTGCGTCCATCGCGAGCCTGCTCCTGACCACCGAATGCGCCATCACCGACATCCCCGAGAAGAAAGACGCCCCGGCCATGCCCCCCGGAGGAATGGGCGGTATGGGAGGAATGGATTATTAAGTAAGAACTGGTAACACCCAGTAAAATAAGGGCCGCCTGGAAGGGCGGCCTTTTTTTGTTTAAAAAAAATAAAAGCTCTGTCCCCATTTTTTATGGCTTTATCGCCCGGGTAGCAATATACTGAGGAGCATACTGGGGTAATATTCCAGCTCTGTCCCTGTCTTCGTACAAATCGGCAAGGATAAATCCGGCTTTTAACTGGCCGCCCAGCTGTTCTTCCAGGGAATGACTAAACTGGATCCCATCCGTTGCGGCATATTTTTCATATAAGCGCAGGTCTTTAAGGGGATTAAAGGGCAGTTTGTGCATTACGGTGAGGGGCAGTGTATTACTGCCATCAAAGAGAAAATTTAAACCATTATCCATGCCGGCAAGCAAAACGCCGCCCTTTTTCAGGACCCGGAAACATTCCCGCCAAACATGGTACACATCTTCCACATAACAATTTGACACCGGGTGGAAAATGATATCGAAAAAATGGTCCTCAAAGGGCAGCGGCTTCGACATATCCCCTTTAACTATATCAATAGCGTACCCTTCCCGTTCGGCCACCAGTTTTTCGCTGGCAAGCTGACTGTCGGCATAATCCAGCACCGTACACCGGGCTCCCCGGGCTGCGAATAGGGGCATTTGCTGGCCCCCGCCTGAAGCAAGTCCCAGCAGCCGGATATTCCGCAATGCAGGGAACCAGGTGTGGGGAACCGGTATGACCGGGGTCAGGAGTACCTGCCAGTCGCCGTTTTTCGCTTTGATATAGGCGTCATGATCTATCGGGACACCCCATTCCCAGCCATTATGCACCCAACGATCAATAGTTTCCGCATTAATATCTGCATAGTTCCGGGTATCCCTGTCCATATTCTGCCACCCTTTAAGATTTCAGAATATCATACCATGCTCAGGAAAAAAACAGGCGATGAGGGAATCGAGGTCATCAATAGACTTAATAAAGGAGAATGAGCTATTATGAATTTATGGCGGAAATAAAGTATTGTGAATATGGGATTAAAACACGACGATGGATCGATCTGCTAATATGGGAGAGGGAATAATGAATACAATAGATGAATATATTGTGGCCTTTGAACCGGAAATTCAAAGGACTTTAATTGAGATACGAAATTTCATCAAAAATGAAGTACCGGATGCAACGGAAAAGGGACCTTGCGTTTTTCCATGGACAAGCCTATTCCGTGGGAAATAGTAAAAAAGGTCGTTCAGTTTAGGGCCAAAGAAAATGCGAATAAAGCAAAAAACAAGAAGAAATAGGAGCATAAATGCTCTTCGATTGTAGTTGGCGGTAAACCGCCTAATTAAGGTTAGGAGGAATCAAATGTCTTTGGATGTGTATTTTTCTTTTAACGGTAACTGCCGGAAGGCAATGGAATTTTACGCCGCTGTTTTTGGCGTAAAAAGACCTGAACAAATCATGACCTACGGTCAAAATCCCGGAGGATCTTCCGAACAGGACAAGGACAGAATTTTATACGCATGTATGCCCATGTTCGGAATGAATGTTATGTTTTGCGACTGTGCAACAGGCGCCGAGTATACTGTTGGAAATAATATTATGCTTACCCTTGGCATCGCTGATTCTGAAGAGATCCAGCGGATTTTTCGGGATTTGAGTGAGGGCGGGGAAGTGTATATGCCCCTGGAAAAAACTTTTTTCAGTAAGCTTTTTGGCATGGTTTGCGACCGGTTTGGCGTAATCTGGCAGTTGAGCAAAACGGAGTAATGTATAGAAAAACAATAGAAAAAAATTTAAGAGAATATGAAGGATGTGTATAAAAATGTACACAATATATTAAAGAGATAAAAAGTGGAAAATATTATCATGATATAAATCGTGAAATGAATAATAATACTGACGAAGAATATAATAAAATTTTTAGTAAAGTAATAGAAAAACTGAAAAATAAATAATGGCCCGGGCTTTCCGGGTCGGCTTTGCCTCATTGCGCTATCAATTCTGTTATGCTAAAATTCCCGGCATGGATTCCCCGGCCCGTATCATTACCCTTGTTTCCCCAAATGGGGAACAAAAAATTTCTGTTTCAGGGGAAAAAGATTTGCTCCGGGAACTGCAAAACGCCGGTATCTGCCTACCGGCCCTCTGCGGCGGACAGGGGAGCTGCGGCAAATGCCGGGTCCGGGTCATTGCCGGCGCCATGGAAGCCTCCGCAGCGGACCGGGCGCATTTTTCGGCGGCGGACCTGGATGCGGGCTGCCGCCTTGCCTGTACTGCCTTCCCCCTTTCGGATATCACCGTGGAGATACCCTCTGCGGGGGAGGAGGACTTTTCCGCCCTCAGCGATTTTGAGCAGATTGAACCCTTCCTTCCCGGAACTTCCAACGAAGCTCCTCTTGAAACGAGACCGCACACCGGTGAAGAGACAAGCCCCCGGTTTGCCATTGCCGTCGACATAGGTACCACCACCCTTGCGCTGGCCCTGGCGGATCTGCGGACCGGGAAAATTTGCAGCCGCCTTTCCGCAGTGAACAGGCAAAGGGAATTCGGCGCCGATGTCATATCCCGCATCCAGCGGGCCAATGCCGGGGACCTGGGCGCCTTAAGCCAATGCATACGCCGCCAGATCGCCGGCTGCATAAGGGAACTTTGCCGGAAGGCGCAGGCTAACCCGCAGGACATCCGCAAAATTGCCGTTGCGGGAAACACCACCATGCTGCACCTGCTTTTAAACCTGAGCTGCGAAACCCTGGGCCGGAGCCCCTTTACCCCGGTGACCCTGGACATGGTTTCCATCCCCTATCATGAAC
The DNA here is from genome assembly GCA_025997875.1 of Spirochaetia bacterium. Lineage (GTDB taxonomy): Bacteria > Spirochaetota > Spirochaetia > Treponematales > Breznakiellaceae > BNUT01. Next base: position 13,767 of record BNVE01000066.1, on the reverse strand, counting down.
TCTTTGGGGAGGGTATCGCCGGCGGGACGCGGGGCTGCGAAACGCAGGATTCTGATACGCTGAATTGCGAAGTCGTGATCCTCCCCGGCATTTCAACCTATGTGGGCGCGGATATCACTGCGGGAATCCTCTTTGCGGGACTTCACAAAAGTGCAAACTCTTTGGGTTTGCTTCCGATGGAAATTCACAAAAAGTATGCAAAACAAGGTTTTGCTTCGGTGCCGGCGGTTCTTATGGACATCGGCACCAACGGCGAAATGGTCCTGGCCCACGGGGGAAAACTCCTCTGCACCGCCACCGCGGCGGGCCCCGCCTTTGAGGGAGGCAATATCCTCTGGGGAACCGGCAGCGTGCCCGGGGCCATATCACGGGTCGGCTTCCGGGACGGAAAGTTTGAAATAGCTGCCATCGGCAACCAGCCCCCCATAGGCATCTGCGGGTCCGCCGTGGTGGATACGGTCTACCAGGGGCTTAAACAGGGCTATATCCTTTCAAGCGGAAGGTTCAGTGAAAAACTCGCGGGCCGGGACATTGTTCTTGCCAAATCCCCGGAAGGGCGGGACATTGTGTTTTGTCAAAAGGATGTCCGGGAATTGCAGTTGGGGAAGAGCGCCATCCGCTCGGGCCTGGACGCGCTCCTCAACCATGCGGGCCTCTCCTACGATGATATACAAAAACTGTACATCGCCGGGGGCTTCGGCTTTAACCTCAACCTGGAAAGCTGTGCGGGGATCGGGCTTATCCCCGCAGCGCTTAAACCCAAGGTTTCCCTTATCGGGAACAGCGCCCTGGGAGGCGCGATCAGGTACCTGCTCAATGCGGGTACGGAAAAAGATTTACTGCAAATCAAAGAACAGGCCGAAGAATACAGCCTTCCCACGGACAGCTATTTTAACGAAAATTTTATCACCAATATTGACTTTGAAATTTGATTTTGAAATTTGTTGACGGCTCCGGCTCAGCGTGGTATACTAGGATGGTACTTGCTGGAAAGCGGAGGAAATTCCATGAGTGAAATACTTGATATTGAAACAAAGAAAAAACGCATCGAAGCAAACCTGCGGCTTGAAGATGTCGATGAAGTTCCCTTTCTTATCGAAGTGGGGCCTATGCACATGGGTACCAGGGAATTTTATAATAACCCCGATGCGGAAATAAAATGGTCCGAAGAGCACACCCGCAAGCGGGAGGGGGTCTACGATTACGGCTTCCCCAATATCAAGCCCAACCAGGGTATCAACATTATCGCTGCGGCCTTTGGCTGCGAATGCAAGGTGAATGACGAAGCAGACCCCTGGGTAACGCCCCTGATCCGGGAAGAAAACGCCGAGGATGTGTATAAGCTGAAAGTGCCGGACCCGGTGAATCATCCCGTTTTCCAGAAGGCGTGGGAACATGTCGAAACCCTGCAAAAAAAATCTTCCATTCCCCTGCGGGTGGTCAATGTCCCCTCCCCCCTGGTAACCGCTTCCCTTATCTGGGATTACACTTCCTTCATCGAGGCAACCCTGACCTATCCCGAAGAGGTGCACGCCCTTTTGGAGAAGGTAACCGAGGCGACCATTCTCTACGTCAAGGAACAGTTCAAGCGGATTAAAAACTTATACAGCATAAGCCACGAGATGTGGTATGTCCCCCGGGAAGCGGGCATACGGGTCAGCGATGACACCGCCGCCCTGCTATCCCCCGCGCTGTACCGGGAATTCGGCGTCAAGTACAACGGCATGATCGCCAAGGAATTCGGCGGCATTGTGGTTCATTCCTGCGGCAATGTGACGAATGTGGCGGCGGCGATGATGGAGATACCGGGGCTCAAGGGCCTGGACTTTACGATTCCCCAGGTTGCGGACTGGGTGAAGGTCCGGAATGCGGTGGCGGGAAAGACCGCCCTCTGGCTGCGCCATTTTTACTGGGATCACATGGGGGATGAAAACGCCGATTTGGTGGAATACTCAAAGAAGCTGCTGGACTACTTTGGCCGCAAGGGGCTCTTTATCCAGACTTCAACCCGGACCCCCGAAGAAGCGGCAGCCCTGGGCGAAAAGCTCCACAAGGCGCTGTCAAAGTAAGCTAAAACAGCACGCAGCCCACATAGGTTAGGGTTCCGCTGCCGTAATAATAGGGGATGTCGCTGTCCCGGCAGACATCGCTCACCACCATGCCGTAGGCCTCCATGGAAGAAAGCATCTCTGCGGGGAAACGGCAGGAGGCGTCCGGACAGGAGCAGGTTTCACAGCGCTTACAGCCCCCCGCCCCCAAGAGCAGAAAACCGGCGCTGCAGCCAATACCATTGGCGCCGCCATCAACACCGCTGCCGCCCATACCGCCGGCGAAGAATTCCCGCAGCTCTTTGTTAAAGGAGCGCAGGTTTTCTCCGTGGACCCGGCCAATCCGCTCCATTGCTTCATAATCAAGTGAATCTTCCAGAACGCCGCTTGTTTGCAGGATAAGGCCCTTTTTGTATTGACGCAGCCGGGCTTCGCATTCCGCAAGGGAACCGCAGGCCGGAGGGCAGGACCAGTTGGAACCGTAGGCTTTGCATTTATTTGCCGCGCAGGCGCCCCGTACTTCTTCCCGAACTTTGATGACGGCCACATTAAGACCGCCGGTATGGGAAAAACCGCAACTTTGGGCAAGCGCAGTAATACTGTCTATTACCATCCGGGAAACCCGTGGTTTCAGGAGACCATTTGTTTTGCCAGTATCGCCGCGCCGGCGGCGTCTTCGGAGAATCCATCGGCGCCAATCTGATCGGCAAACTCCTTGTTCACCGGAGCGCCCCCCACAATCAGCTTAAAGCCCGTAAGGCCGCTCCCCTTGATTGCCTCCGCCGTTTCCTTCATGGCGGGCATGGTGGTGGTCAACAGGCAGGACAGGGCAACCAGTTTGGTGTCGGGATTGGCCTTGATGGTGTCTATAAAGGCTGCAACCGGTACATCGACCCCCAAATCGATCAATTCAAAACCGGCGCTTTCGATCATCAGGGCCACCAGGTTTTTGCCGATGTCGTGGAGGTCGCCGTGGATCGTGCCGATGACGCACTTGCCCAAACTGGTATTTGTCCCGTCGCTTACCAGCCGGGGCTTTAAAACTTCCACACCTTTTTTCATGGTCTTGGCAGCCACCAGCATTTCGGGAACAAAGATTTCGGAACGCTGAAATTTTCCGCCCACCACTTCCATGGCGGCGATCATGCCTTCGTTCAAAATTTTAAGAGGCTCAATTCCTTCCGCCAGGGCTTCTTCGGTTAAACCCGCAATGATCTTTACCTTGCCGGTCTCTACCGCCTGGGCAACTTCTTCAAGCTTGGACATTACGTACTCCTTATTGGACTTGTTCAACAACCCGGTTGGTTGTTGAACAAGTCTTGCAAAATGCTCCGCATTTTGCCGTTTTTAAGTGGTTGTTGTTCAGAAACTGAAGTTTCTGAACAACTCTATTTCATAAAAAATATTTATAGGCCTAACCGGCGGTCTTTTCTTTCTCGAAAAGCCCTTCCCTAAAGGCATTGATAAACTCAAGGCAGAATTCATCCTTGCCCAGCAGCGCTTCCGCCGCATAGATCAAACCGATCATGTCCGGATTAAGGGGGTCCAGGATCGCGCTGTCCATCCCCGCGTTAATCGCAAGAATGATAAAGGCCCGGTTGATAAATTTACGGGCCGGCAGATTAAAGGAGATATTGCTTGCCCCGCCGGTTATATGAATGTCGGGGAACCGTCCTTTTATCGTTTGCATGGTCTTGAGGATACGGCCGATGCCGTCCTCGCAGGCGCAGAGCATTTCCACCAGGGGATCGATGTGGAGGCGGTCCGGCTCAATCCTGTAGGCCGCCGCTTCCTTCATAATACGATCAAAAACTTCCAGCCGTTTTTCCGGGGTCTTGGGAATCCCCGTATCATCGCTTAACAGGGCAACACATTCCCATTTGGTGTCCGCAATCAGGGGAAAGATCAGCTCGATCTTGTTGCCCTCCCCGGATACGGAATTCACCAGCCCCGGCCGCTTGCAAAAGGGCATTGCCTGGGCGCAGATTTCCGCACTGGGACTGTCAATGGAAATGGGAGTATCGGTTACCTCCTGCACCAGATCGATCATCCAGTGCAGGGTTTCAAGTTCGGTGTCCGCCGCCACGGAAGCGCATACATCGATAAAAGCGGCCCCCGCTTTGGCCTGTTTCTCCGCCAGTTTCCGGATATGGTCCGCATTCCTTTCGATGATGGCCTTGCCCATGGAAGGGATCGATCCGTTGATTTTTTCACCGATGATAATCATAAACGCCTCTTTATAATACCCTAATCGGGCATCGCAATCAAAACTTTACGCACCGCGGCGTTGTTTTTATCAACGTAGTCAAAGGCTTCAACCATTTCCGCAATGGGGTATACCTTCGTAACAAACCCGGCGAGAGGGAGCTTCCCCTGCCTGATATGATCGATCACCACCGGAAAACGTTTTGTCTGGAGCCGGGAGCCACAGATCGTAAGCTCTTTTTTGACGACATTCACCGCCGCGATTTCGCTGGGGGTTTCGTAAAAGCTGAGTTCCACCACCCGGCCCGCGGCGGAGGTAACTTCCACGGCATCCTCAAAACTCTTTTTGATGCACACCGCGTCAATGGTCACATTGGAACCCATGCCCCCGGTTATCTCCCGCACCTTTTCGATCACATTTTCTTCTTTTGCATTTATGGTGTAGTCCGCTCCCCGGCTTTTCGCATAGGCAAGTTTCTCCGGCACCAGATCGCTGATAATGACCTTGGCCCCGGCGATTTTTGCCATCTGCATTGCGGTAAGGCCGATGGTCCCTGCGCCCATGACCAGCACAAAATCGCCGCTCTGCACATTGCCCCGGTAGCTGGCCTGCGCGCCGATGGTAAAGGGTTCAATTAAGACCGCCTCCTCCCAGGGGAGGGAATCGGGCACCACGTGGGCATTGGCGGCGGGAACCACGATGTACTCCTGGCAGCCGCCGTCAATATGTACCCCCATCACCTTGAGGGTCTCGCAGACATTCCCCCGGCCCTGGCGGCAGGCATAACATTTGCCGCAGTAGATAATGGGTTCCACCACAACGTGGGCGCCTTTTTTTATTCCCCCGGTCCCTTCGTCCACGGCGGAACCGGTCTCCACAACCTCGCCGGCAAATTCGTGCCCCCACACCCGGGGATACACCGCAAAGGGATTTTTCCCATGAAAAATATGAATGTCGGAACCACAAATGCCGACCCGTTTTACTTTGATAAGTACATCATCGGGGGTTTTTATTTTGGGCACATCCCGGTCGGCGATTTTTAAAACACCGGGGGTCTCAACAATACCTATTTTCATGTTATTACTCCTTAAATCTACCGGCCCGTCATCCAGCGCAACGGTATCGTTATCAATTCGGGAACGAAGATGAGCAGGAACACTAATGCTACCTGCGCAATGTAGTACGGGATGACGGGCTTGAGTATCTCCTCCATCTTGACCTTGCCGGTGGCGCAGGCCACGTTCAGCACGGGACCCACCGGCGGCGATGTCAGGCCGAGCACGTTGGCCAGGGTGAACACGATGCCAAAGTACACCGGGTCGATGTGGGCGGCCCGTATCAGGGGCAGCATGATCGGGCACATGATCAGTATTGTTGGCACCACGTCTATGCAGGTCCCCATGATGATGATGATCACCTGAAGCGTAAAGTTCAGCAGCAGCGGGTGATCAACCAGCGGGGCAAGGCCGGCGGTGAGTGTCTGGGGCATACGGGCAATGGTCATGATGTAGGCGGAAACCTGGGCCGTCGCTGCAAGGAACATCACCACGGCGGACATCTTGGCGCCGGAGACAAAGGCCCGGAACAATTCCTTCCATGTCAACTCGTGGTAGACCAGGAAGCCGATGGCGATGGCGTATACAACGCAGACCACGCCGGCTTCGGTGGCGGTAAACCAGCCGCCGCGCAAACCAAAGATAATAAACAAGGGCAGGAGCAGCGCCCAGAACCCGTTGTAAATGATACGGATGACTTCCTTGACCGTCGGCTTGGGTGCGTTGGATTTTTGGGCATCCTTCCGGGACACGATGAACCAGATGACGCACATGATCAAGGTCAGGTAAACCGCCGGCGCGATACCGCCCAGAAACAGATCTTTGATGGAGACACTTGCCGCGATGCCGTAAACAATCATCGGCACCGAAGGCGGCATGATCGGCGCAACAAGGTTTGCCGATGCCACGAGACCCGCCGACTTTGCGCGGTTGTAGCCGCCGTCGACCATCATGGGGATCAGGATCGCGCCCAGGGCCGCCGTGCTGGCAACCGCCGAACCGACAAGGCTGGCAAACATCAGACAAGCGAGGATGACCACGTAGCCAAGGCCACCCCGCACCCGGCCCACGAAAATGTTACAGAAGTCGATGATCCGTTTGGTGAGTCCGCCCCGGTTCATCAGTTCCCCTGCGACGACGAAAAAGGGGAGCGCCATCATTGATACGGAATCGACGCCCCGCATCAGTTGCGCGGCGACAATCTGCGGGTTAGTGGCACTGCCCCCCATGAAGAGGGCGGTGCCGGACGCGCTGAGCATCAACGAAAACGCAATCGGCAGGCCCAGTATGATGCCGCCGATCATGAATACAAGGAATATTATCAGTAATGTTACGACCGACATCAGCCGACCTCCTTGGTTTGCATCGCAGGGTTATTATCCGTGGGATCATCCGGTGAGGCGATAAGGGTGCATACCGGCTCCTTCAGCACAATCAGCCGGAACAGGTTGGCCACCGAAATAATGATGATGGCCCCTCCGACAACGACACCGATCCCGTGAATGAGCACCATGGGGATATGGGTGGCGACCCAGCGGTCGGCGCGGTTCTGGTAGGCAAGCCCCCAAGCGCCCGTGGTGAGTATCCACATGAGCCAGATGATACAAAGTTGAATGAGCGCATAGAGGATTTTCTGGGCAGCCGACGGTATACGCATTAAAATTGAGTCAATAAGGAGGTGCCGGTTCTCCCGTGCCGCTCCGATGGAACCAAGGTATACCAGATAGATGAAGGAGAATCGCGCGATTTCTTCTGACCAGGCGAACCCCTTCCCGAACTGGCGCAAAACAACGTTCATGAACAACATGAGGATCATAATCGCCAGGAAAATAGCAATAAGTATCTCAACCCCCCGAAAGAGGGTGTTCAGGAATTTTTTCATCAAGGCTCCCTTGCAAATTAACAATTAAAAATAAGTAATGGCCGATGAGGAACGGGCAATCAGCATGAAAGCATACTCACCCATTCCTCACCTGTATTTGTCTACTGTACCGCTTTTACTTTAGTGATGAGTGCCGGAGCCCAGGCTGCGTTATCCGCAAGGAGCTTGTCGGTGAGGGGCTTGATCGCGGTCTGGATACGGGCCTGATCGGCGGCGCTGCACGGGGTCACGGTGACCCCGGCCTTTACCAAGGTGGCGCGGTCGGCGTCGAGGCTCTTCACATAGTCGGCCCATGCCTGGGCGCCGGCGGCTTTCGCTGCGTCCCTGATGATCTGCTGATCGGCGGCGGGAAGGCCGTCAAGGAATTTCGCGTTGATGACGATTTCGAGGGTGGCCACGATGTGGTTGGTCTCGTAGAGATACTTCTGCACTTCCTGGAAGCCCTGGCTCAGCACGGTGACCATACCGTTGTCCTGACCGTCTACTACACCGGTCTGGAGGGCGGAGTACAGTTCGCCCAGGGGGATTACCTGTGCGCTGGCGCCGAGGTTTTCGGCAATACCCACATGGATCGGGTTACCGGGCATACGGAACTTCTGGCCCCGGAAGTCATCCACACTGGTGAGCTTTTTGTTGCTCGTAAAAGTGCGGGCGCTGTTCGGGCCCCAGCCAATGATGTAGGTCTCGGGGAACTTGGCGTGGAAGCTGGCGTTCACTTCGTCGGCAATGGGGCCGGTCCACACTTTGGTGGCGTGGGCAATGTCCCGATAGAGGAAGGGCCAGTCGGAGATGAGCATGGTGGGGAATTCCTGGTTCATCGGGGTACCGACCACCGCCGCCTCAAGGGTGCCGTTCCGGACGCCCTGCCAAAGGTCGCCTTCGTTGCCGAGGGTATTATTATGGTATACGTCTACCGTGATTCGACCGTTGGTCTTTTGTTCAATCTGCGCCTTAAACACCTTGTCCAGGGCTGCGGCCATGGGGTGGGTTTCCGCCCAGTTATCCCCGACCTTAATGATTACCTTGGAGGCGGCGCCGGCGCCGCTATCCTGTTTGGCGCCCCCCGCAAAGGCGGTTCCAAAAGCCATCCCTATTAACAGGGCCGTCAGTAACGAACATTTCAATGTCCTTTTCATACTTTTCCTCCGTAAAGAATAAATTCTTATCACATACTACTATACAAGTACGCCACTGTCAACTTTTTTTACATCGGACCGAATATCATATTCGGAATCCAGAGCACCAGAGCCGGCAGGAAAGTCAGTATCGCCAGCTCCAGCATCACCGCAGCCAGGAACGGCAGCGCCGCCCAGGTGTACTCTTCCGGCGGACATTTTATGATGCCGCAGACCGTGTACAAAGCGGAACCAATCGGCGGGGTCATAACACCCAGGGTAACCACCGTAGCCATCAGCACACCGAAGTGTACCGGGTCTATACCGACGCTCTTGACCATGGGCAGGAAGATAGGCGTGAGCAGCAGGAAGTTGACGTTACTGTCAACGAACATACCGGTGATAAAGAGGAAACCTATCATGATAATGACGAGGAGCTGCGGATTTGTGGTGATACCGAAAATCAGCTTGCTCACCACAACCGGGGCCTGTACCCAGGTAATCGCATAACTGAAGGGCCCGGACATGGCGATAATCAGCATAATGGCGCCGTTATCCTTAAGGGTGGTGATCAGGGCGCCCTTAAATTTTTCCCAGGTGAGTTCCTTGTAGACAAACTTCCCAATGATGAGGGCATAGACAACCGCGAAAGCGCCGGATTCCGACGGGGTAAACACACCAAAGCGGATACCGACGATCAGGATAACCGGGAAGAGCAGTGCCCAGATCGATTCCTTAAGGTTGGCAAAAAGTTCCGCCAGCGTAAGGGGGGCCACGTCTTTTCTGGGCGGGTCGTATTTGTAGTAGCGCGAAGTAAGCGAAGTGGTTGTCATAAGGAAGAACATCATCAGAATGCCGGGGATGATGCCCGCGGCAAAGAGCCGTCCTATGGAAACTTCACCGACAAAGCCGAAGATGATGAGTCCCAGGCTCGGCGGAATGGTCGCCGTAATCAGCGCCGTGATGCAGTTGACGGCACAAATGTAGCCCTTTTTGTAACCGATGCGCATCATTTCAGGGCCCAGGATACGGGTTTCCATTGCCGCGTCGGCGGTAGCGGAACCGGAGACGCCGCCCATCAAGGTGGACATAACAACGGAAATCTGGGCGGTTCCGCCGTACATGCGGCGGGTGACGAGCCGGGCCAGACTGAGCAGCCGCTTGGTAATGCCGGACACGTTCATTAAATTCCCGGCAAAGATAAAGAAGGGCACGGCGAGGAAGGCAAAGGACTGGCTTTGCAGCACAATCATCTGCACGGCGGCTTCAAAGGGCAGCATCGACTGGGATAAGAAGAAACCGAAACCCGATATGCCGATAACAAAGGCAATCGGCATCCCTATCACCAGTAAAATAACAAAAAGTATCAGTAATAACGACATGGGTTGCTCCTTAAGTTAATCCGGCCTGATCGGTGGTCTGCCCGACCGGGGCGTCCGGGTTTTTAAACTCAAGAATAGCTTTCTTAATCTTGAGAATCGTAGATAATGCCATTGAAAACGCCGCGAGGGTCAAACTGAGGGTCACCAGGGAATAGGGGATGGGCATGGACTGATAGGTCCGCACCCGCTCTACCCACGCCAGGCTTGCGCCATAGACAAAAATGACAGCCATAGCGGCAAATACCACCAGGTATACAAGAATCTGAATACATTTCTGCAATGTTCTGGGCAGATTACGGGTTACCAGGTCTATACCCACGAGCTGCCCGTCCCGCCAGGCAATATCGGCGCCCAAAAAGGCCGTCCAGGCCAAAAGCAGCATGGCCATATCGATATTCCACGCCAGGGAAACCCGGAAAAAACGCAGAATAGCTGAACCAAAAACAAACAAAACAAGAAACATAAAGCCCACCCCGCAGAGGAGTACCTCGGCATTGCAGAGCACTTTATAAATTTTACGCATACTTCCCCCTATAAAAAAGGCACGCAAAGACTTTCGATATAAAAAAATCTTTTGCGCGCCCTTCCTTTTTAAATAAAAACCTGTCGGCCCGCAGGCCCTGTCTTACAGGCCCAGCTGCTTGAACAGATTGTCTTTTAAACCGGCCGAGAATCTAAGGTCGTTATTGTCATAGAGGGGCTGAATGGCTTTCTGCCAATCGGCGATGTTGACTTCGGTGATGGTAACGCCTTTTTCCTTCATCTGGGCATAGAAACCGGCCTCTTCACTCTCGACGATTTTGCCGAATTCCACTGCGGTATCACGGATGGTCTTGAGGAAGAACGCCTTGTCGTCAGCGGACATGCCGTTGATGAGCCTGGTTGAGCAGACAAAGGAGCTCTGGAGCATATAGTGCTTGGTCAGGGCCAGATTCTTGGCAACTTCGTAGATGGCCGCACCGTAGGCGGTGGCAACCTGGACTTCGCAGCCGTCGAGGGTCTTCTGCTGGATGCCGGGGAATACTTCGCCCCAGGTAATACCGATATTGGCAAAGCCGAAGTACTTGGCCAGCGCGTTGCCGATATTGTTCCCAAAGCCCCGGATGCGGAGGCCGGAAAGGTCGGAAACCTTGGTCACGGGCACTGCGGTGTAGAAACTGCGGTAACCGTTGTACATATCGGCCACGAAGGAAATGCCCTGGGACTCAAGCTGGGTCTGCCAGCCCTTAAAAAGCTCGGTGTCGGGCAGCTTTGCCAACACACTGGAGTCGGTCAGTACGTAGGGGGCCATCAGGATGTTGAGGTCCGGGATGTTGAACTGGCTGGCGAGACGGCCGGGGTCGGAGGGGATGACCAGGGGAACACCCATCTTCGCCTGGGTGACCAGGGCGTCGGTATCGCCGGAGAGAGCGCCGTTGACCAATACACTTGCCTCAAATCTGCCGCTGGCGTTGAGCTTGTCGGCCGCCGCCTGCATCATACGGCTCTGGCCGGTAGTGGCCGCTTCCGTTCCTGCGAAGGTCACCACGACCTTCCCGCCGCCGCCCGCTGCCGGAGCAGCTCCGCCCGACTGGCCGCCGCCGCCCGCAAACAGGCCGCCCGATACAATGATTAACCCCAGGGTTACCGCTAATACGATCTTTACCAATTTCATAGATCCTCCTCTGAACTTTGTCCAATTCTCTTTGAACTTAATAACCTTGGTATTGTACCATGCTTGTATGCCAACGGTCAAATAAAATTCATTTTTTATGAAACAGCCCCGGGGTTTGGGACTATGCCTACGCAAGCCGGGGCATGCCGCCAAAATCTACATCAAAGACGTTTTTTTCTTCTTCCGGAACAAAATAGGCGGGAAATTTCTCCCGGAGCAGCTTTTCTTCCATATCTAACTTATGCAGATGGGTGTAGAGCAAAGCCCGGGCCTTATCGGCATCCTTCTTCTTCAGGGCGGAGAGGATCTCCCCGTGCTGGCCAAGCTTTTCATTGGCAATCCCCGCAACATGGATGGTCAGCATACGCGCCCGGTGATAATGGCCGCATATACCGGACAAAACCTCCCAACTGAGCCCCTGGCCCGAAGCCTCAAAAAAAATCTGATGGAACCGGTCATCGTAGTTGATAAAATCGGTATAAGCATTATTTTTCAGGGCAGCGCCCTGTAAGTCGAGGAGTTTTTCCAGTTCCGCAAAGTGAACCGGGCCGCAATGCCGCAAAAAGGGTTCCAGCACCGCCGTTTCCAGGCTTTCCCGGAGAAAAAATTCCTGCTCCACCCGGCGCAAGTCGATCAGGGAAACCAGGGTCTCTTTTTGGGGGATAACCTTTACCAGCCCTTCCTTGGACAGGTGGATAAAGGTCTCCCGCACCGGAGTACGGCTTACGTTAAAACGGAGGGATATTTCCTTCTCGCTGATGGCGGTCCCGGGGGCCAAATTCAAATTGATAATACTGTCCCGAAGGGCGCTGTATACCGAATCCTGAAGGGCGCCCGAGCGAAGCCTGCCTGAATTTTCCATGCGCCCTCCGGGTCGCTTTCCGATAGGAAAGATTTAGGCGCCTCCATCCGGAGGCGCAAGGTCATACTGGTATTATACACTTTTATGGGTAATGTGTATCAACTACCCGGGGAATATATCGGCCCACATGGGAAGGGTACGGGGGTTTTTGGGCTATCCCGTATACCATTTTGCGGTCATTTTCGTTGAGTTGCTTGATGATCTGGATCAAAGCCGGGTTATATTAGCGCGTGTTCAACAACTTTGTTTATAAACTCCGACCGGTTTTTCGTAACCCTATCCAGCCGGGCCAACAAACCTTCGTCCATCACAATATTGATCCGGCGGGTTTTTGTGGTTACCGGGATGACAGATATATAGGTAACCACAAAATGATAGTTTTCCTTCCATTCCTGCCAATCTTCCCAGGTCTGTTCGATTTCCTCAAGGGTTCGCGGCCTTGGTAATTCGGATGTACTTACAGTTTGGGCATAATAGGCTACAATCTCATGGGCGTTTTTTACCGCATCATCAAAACTGCTTCCCGCTGATACAATACCCGGTAAATCAGGAAATACTACCCCATAATTTCCGCCGTCTTCCTCAACTAAGGCTATATACTTTTCCATTGGCTGCCTCCTACTTCAACCCCGCCTGCTTCAATATATTGTTGGCGGTTCCTGCGGACCAACGGTCCGACGCAAGCGTTCTGGTATGCACCGGAATAACCACTATGCCGGGTTTAGTTTTATGGTAAAATATATGATGACTGCCTTCAATATGGTCTAATTCCCAACCATCTTTCCGGACAAGCTTAATCATTGCTTCGCTTGAATATACTTTACCCACATACATAGCATACACACGATTATACACAATGTCAAAAAATCGTCTGTAATGTGAAACAAGCGGCGTTGGGGTCGGTTGCCTGCTACCTCCTGTTTTTCCGGTTATTTTTGAACAATTGGGCTATCCCGTATACCATTTTGCGGTCATTTTCGTCCAGTTGCCTGACAGTCTGGACCAAAGCGTCAATTTCAGAGCTCAAAGGTGATTTTTCCTGCCCGGTTACGAGATATTCCACCGAAACACCCAAAACCTGGGCAATCTTGACGGCATTTTCGGCGGTGGGGATGTGTCCGCGGACATTCAGGTAGTTATCGATGGTGTGCCGGCTTAGACCTGATAAGGCGGAAAGCTCCTTGACCAGCATATCCCGGTAGGCAAGCTCGGACTTCAAATTCTCCCCGAATCCCATAATTTGATATTAAGCTAAACAGCATAATTGGCTCTTGAATTTATTCAATTAAACATAATTTCTAGGTTAATAATGCGATTTCGCATAAGGAGGATTGTCATGAAGAAGTTGCTCGCCCTTACCCTGCTTTTATCCGCCGCCTTTGCCCTCTACGCCGGAGGCGGTAAGGAGAAAGCAAAGACCCCGGCTCCCACCCCCGCGCAATCCGCAAGGGTCCCAAACAGTACGATCACCACGATGTCTTTTAAGCTATGCACTATTTTCCATTGCTGCCGGTCGTCTTCCAGCTCCTCAAGAAATGATAATACCTCTTCCATTCCTTTAAC
>BNVE01000065.1 GCA_025997875.1 Spirochaetia bacterium | reverse complement strand
GTATCGGTAAACCGTTTAAGGTAATCGCCCATGGCTCCTCCTTTTTTATAAGATACCACGCAACCGGAAGAATGTAAAGGTTTTAGTCGGAAAAATGTAAAGATTCAAATCGGAAAAATATAAATGTTTAAATCGGAAATTTGTGAAAACACAGGTAAAAGGGAAGCGGACCGGAGCAAAACGAGCCTTGACAGGCAGCCGTCGTCTAAGATAATCTAATAAAAGGCTCATTATATGATTATTAGCCTGTTTTTTGGACGGGCTTTTCATTTTGCAGCCATTTTCGGGTAATAGCGCAGTTGGTAGCGCGCCTGGTTCGGGACTAGGAGGTCCCCGGTTCGAATCCGGGTTGCCCGAGTATAACTCCTTGCTATATAAATAGCAGATCTCGTCGGCAGGTTTATTCTCCGGAGGTCAACTGAAGGTCAACCAGATATTGAAGGATACCATGGGCGTTTGCCTTTTCCGCCTTTTCATTAAGCCATGCCGGTATAGACAATGATGTATTCAGGAATCCAACCGGCATTCTGTCCGGTGATAAAGTGGGTGACTCTGTGCCCGGTCTGCTCCCAAATTTCGATTCCCGTGGAATTGAAGTGGGCCTTCCAGTTGGCATCGTTGTTGTACTGATTGGGAAAGAAGTACTTTTCAGGATGGGCCTCCGCCTCGGCCCTGGCGGTCAGGAAGGCCCCCATCGGAACTTTCCATGGGATCGGTCTCCACGATATGGCTGTGGTAGCACTTCATGATGGTTTTCCCCTTTGGCATAGATCGAAACACCCGGTGTCAGGGAGGAGATTTTTTTCAGCTCCAAAAGGGGGGTATTCCCCACTAAATCAAGAATATTCATATCATATAAAACCTGTGGAATTAATAATAATATATAAGCCCTTCTTTCCCTGTCAAGACGGGGGATTATCTTTGTAAAAAAAGTAATTTTTTTTGATATTTCCTATTGACATCACTCATTCATTTCGATAAATTCCTAGTAATTTTATCGGTTATATATCTTAGTAATACGATCTGAATTATATGAATTTTGTTTGAGGAGGAAAAAATGTCGGAAGCGTTGGCAGGTAATGAGGTAAAAGCTCCGCCGGTGTCCAGGTTTGTGGATGCCTCTGTCCCTTTTATTGAAGAAGAACAGGATGTAAGAATATTTTTTAACTGGAAGACCCTGATTCCCCTGGCCAGTCTTGGCTTTGTACTGATCCTGCATAAGGTGATACCCACAAACTCTGCTTACCGGGTTAAGGAGCTGCCCTATTTCTCGGGGCTCCTCTATGTGCTCCTGGGGCTCTACGGTTTTTTGGCGGTGATAAGCGTGTTTATCCCCAAACGCCGGATAAGCCTGGCCTACAAGTCCTGGTTTCTCGGGACGGCCTTCCTGCTGCTGGGGGCCTACGACCTTATCACCATCAAATTAAACCTTGTGCCCAGCCTCTACTTTCCCGCCCCCGAGCGGATCGTGCATGTCTTCATTAAAGACTGGTTTTTCCTGCTCCGCTGCCTGGTCTATTCCCTGCGGCTTCTCCTGAGCGGCTTCTTCCTGGGCGCCTTTGTGGGGGTGCTGACCGGAACCCTTATAGGCTGGAGTCAGCGGTGGAATTACTGGGTCATGCCTTTTATCCGTATCGTGGGCCCCATTCCGTCCACTGCCTGGATACCCATCGCCCTGGTGGTATTCTTTAAAGCTACCGACGCGGCGCTTTTCCTTATCGCCCTGGGGGTTTGGTTCCCCACCACGATTCTGACCAGCTCAGGTATCCTCAATGTGCGGAAAACCTACTTTGAAGTTTCCAGCACCTTGGGGGCCAGCAATCTGCGGAACATCCTTTCCATCGCATTGCCTGCGGCGGCCCCGAATATCTTCGCCGGGCTCTTTAACGGAACTTCCGCCTCGTTCCTTACTTTGATGGCCGCGGAAATGATCGGTTGTAAGTTCGGCATCGGCTGGTATATCAACTGGAAGCGGGAAACCCTGGCCTATTCGTCGGTGTATGCGGCGCTCATCGTGATCGCCATCACCTTCTCGCTGCTTATCAATCTTCAGTTTAAAATCCGGAACCGGGTCTTAAGCTGGCAAAAGGGCACTATCAGGTGGTGAGGCAAATAATGGAAACAGAAACACTATCGGCAATTGATAACAGGGTTACTACGGAGGGCGGCAGTAGATACGGCGCCATCCGGATAAAGGATGTATACAAATCCTTCCCCCAGGAAGAGGGGCCGGACATCGTAGTACTGAACAACATCAGCCTGGACTTTGAGAGCGGGGAATTCGTTTCCCTTATCGGACCCTCCGGCTGCGGCAAATCAACATTGCTGCGGATCATCGCAGGTCTTGCCCAGCCCGACAGCGGGGAGCTTGATCTTGACGGCGACAAGATCCGTGAACCCGGTTACGAACGGGGCCTGGTGTTTCAGGACCCGACCCTTTTCCCCTGGAAGACGATCTACGAAAACATCGCCTTCGGCCTCCGGGCCCGGGGTGTGTACCGGCAGGAAAAGCACAATATCCCTGAATTTTTCAAGCTTGTGGGGCTTGAGAATTTTGAAAAATCCTATCCCCACCATCTTTCAGGGGGCATGGCCCAGCGTGCATCATTGGCGCGCGCTCTGGTGAATAACCCCAAGGTGCTGCTCCTGGATGAACCTTTGGGGGCCCTTGACGCCTTTACCCGGATGAACATGCAGGACGAGATCCTCAAAATATGGGAGCGCCGGGGGATGACTTCGATCATGGTTACCCATGATGTGGACGAGGCGATTTATATGGCTGACCGCATTGTGGTGATGTCGGCGCGGCCCGCGAAGATCGAACAGGTGATCAAGGTGGAAATCGGCAGGCCCCGGCAGCGGGATGATCCTGATTTCCTGGAACTGCGGGCAAAGATATTACAGATACTGCACTTTGCCGGTACACGGCAGGAATTGCAATATTACCTTTAGGTAATATTATTACGTGTGAATTCCTCTCTGTCAAAATGATGGAGGAGAGAATATAAAAGGAGATGGGTATGAAAAAAGGAATTTCAGTTTTACTGTTGGCTTGTATTACGCTTATGGGCGTCTATGCAGGGGGAAACAAACAAGCCGCGAATGTAGCGGAAGAGGACTACGTCGTCAAGATCGGCGTGGGTATAACTGCGGGACTGTGCGCCGCGCCTTTCTTTATCGCACGGGAAAAGGGTTACTACGAGGCGGAGGGCCTTAAGTATGAGGAGATCAAGATCGATACCGGGCAAGGTCCCCAGCTTTTGACCACCGGCCAGATCGATGCGATGTACAATCTTTTGGCAACCCTGGTTCAGCCCATTGCCAACGGCCTTGACATCAAGATTCCCCTGGGGATTCACACCGGTTGTATCAAGGTGCTGGCGGCTCCCGGCTCAAGTATCAAGACCGTTGCGGATCTTAAGGGAAAGCGGATCGGTACTTCCGGCATGGCCGCGAGCGGTACGGTTATTACCCAGCGTTACCTTGCGGAACTGGGTATCGGAGTGGCCGCCGACAACCTTGAAGTTGAATGGTTGATCTATCCTTCAACGGAACTTCCCCTTGCGCTTGAACGGGGACAGGTTGACGCAATTGCGGTCGGCGATCCCACTGCCCAAATTATCGAGAACGAGGGCAAGGGCGTAGCGATCCTCAATTCCGCTACGGATGATTATCTTAAGGATGAGTATTGCTGCGTAGTTGCCGCCAGCAACTCTTTTATTGCCAGGTATCCCAAGACCGCCGCGAAGTTCGTGCGGGCCATTCAGTCCGCCGCTGCATGGGTGCAGGAAAATCCTGATGAGACCGCCCGCCTGATGGACGAGAAAAAGTTTGTCGCCGGGGACCCCAAGGTTAACGCCCAGATACTCAAGACCTACAGTTACCGCGCATCGGTAAGCGAAGCGGAAGTTGCGATTGCCCGTAATGCCCGTGACCTGCAGCGGATTAAACTGGTGAGCGACGATATTAATGTGGATGCCCTGGTAAAGAATACCTTTGTGGCTTTGCCGGGCGTTCCCGATAACCTTTATAAGAAGTAAGAGTTTTCCGGTTTAAAAAAGGGTGAGAAACATTTAAAAAAAACAGGCGGCATACTCACTAAACCGGGTGTGCCGTCTTTAAATAATTTTTGGAGGAATCATGGCACGGATTGCAGGTAAATTGACCGAGCTTATCGGAAACACGCCGCTTTTGGAACTGGCCGCTTACGGTGACGGGCTTGGACTACGGGGACGCCTGGTTGCCAAACTGGAATATTTTAACCCCTTGGGAAGCGTTAAGGATCGTATCGCCCTGGCGATGATCGAGGATGCGGAAAAGACAGGCGGGTTGTCAAAAGACAGCGTTATTATCGAACCCACCAGCGGGAATACCGGCATCGGCCTTGCCTTTGTAGCCGCGGCCAAGGGCTACCGGATCATCCTGGTCATGCCCGACACCATGAGCATTGAACGGCGCAATTTGCTCAAGGCCCTAAACGCAGAATTGGTGTTGACGCCAGGCAAGGACGGTATGAAGGGGGCCATCAGAAAAGCTGAGGAACTGAACACCCAGATTCCCGGTTCCTATATTCCCCAGCAGTTCAACAACCCCGCCAACCCGGAAGTCCACCGCAGAACTACTGCGGAAGAGATCTGGCGGGACACCGACGGTCAGGTCGCGGCATTTATCGCCGGTATCGGAACCGGAGGAACCATCACCGGGGTAGGGGATGCTCTTAAGGAGAAAAATCCCGCCGTTAAAATTATCGCTGTGGAACCCTACGATTCGGCGGTTCTTTCCGGCTCCGCCCCGGGCCCCCACAAGATACAGGGCATCGGCGCGGGCTTTGTGCCCAATGTGCTTAACACAAAAATTTACGATGAAATCTACAAGGTGCGGACCGACGATGCCTTTTTGACTTCTCAACGGCTTGCCGAAAAGGAAGGGCTTCTGGTTGGTATTTCTTCCGGGGCCGCCGCCTTTGCGGCAACCCAGATCGCCAAGAGGCCCGAGTTTGAAAACAAGATCGTGGTAGCCCTGCTGCCCGATACGGGGGAACGGTACCTTTCTACCGCCCTCTTTGATTCTCTGGAAAGGCCGAGGTTTTAACATTGAGTAGTATTGCTGCGGAATTGGGAATAGGTGAACTGTCCTGTCCGGGTACGCCCAAGGTTGCTGAACGCTTCTCCCATGTGGCGAACCGGCATCCCTGCTTTTCCGGAGAGGCGAATGTCAACCACGGAAGGATTCACTTACCGGTGAGTCCCGCTTGTAATATTCAGTGCCGGTTCTGCAAAAGGACCTTCAACAAATATGAGCAGCGCCCCGGGGTAACAGCGGAACTGCTCAAACCCGAGGGCGCGGTGGAACTGGTGAGGAAGGCCCTGGAGATATGCCCGGAGATCACCGTTGCGGGTATCGCGGGCCCCGGGGACACCCTGGCAACCCACCATGCCATTGAGGCCTTTGAGCTGATCCACCGGGAGTACCCCGGCCTGATCAACTGCCTGAGCACCAACGGCCTTTTGCTGGAACGCTGCGCCGACGATCTTTACCGGGTCGGGGTGCGTACCCTGACCGTAACGGTGAACGCAGTGGACCCAGGTATACTGGACAAGATCTGTTCCGGGATCATTCTGGACGGCAAACGCTACGAAGGGGTAGAGGGCGCAGCGATACTGATCGAAGCCCAGAAGCGGGGAATAAAAAAAGCGGCGGACCTTGGGATGCTGGTCAAGATCAATATCGTCTTTGTGCCTTCGATAAACGGGGATCATATTGCCGAAATTGCAAAAACTACCGCCGCCCTGGGGGCGGGGATCTGCAACATCATCCCCCTGATCCCCCAGTTTGAATTTGCGGAGATGCCCGAGCCCGATTGTCTTGAGCTTGCCAAAGTGCGGGAAGCGGCGGAGGCTTACCTTCCCGTATTCCGGCACTGCCGGCACTGCCGGGCCGATGCGGTGGGTATTCCCGGACGGGAAGATCTTTCTTCCCTGTTGTACGGCCTTCGGGAATTTGATCAGACATTTTCTCATGGTTGAGCAAAACTTCCGGATTTAGAAACGAATAGGAAAGGAGAGGAAATATGAGTAGATTTATAGACAGGCCGCGGTACACCTGCGCCCTGGGCGGGGCTGTCAGTACCCTCCAGGCCATGCCGCGGACAATCACCATCGTCCACGGTTCTGCGGGCTGCGGGGGTAATATCAACGCCGCCCTGAACGCCGGTTCGGGCTACCTCGGCGGCGGTTACTGCGGCGGGTCGGCTCTGCCCAGCACCAACATTGTTGAAAAGGACGTTGTGTTCGGAGGCGAGGCGCGTCTGCGGGAACAGATCGAGTCCACCCTTGAACTTACCGATGGCGATCTCTACGTGGTGGTCACCGGATGTATGGTGGATATGATAGGGGATGACACCATTTCTGTGGTTTCCGAATTCAAGGATGCTGGAAAACCGGTCATTGCCGTTCCCACCCCCAGCTTTAAGGGAAACGCCTTTTACGGGTATGAACTTTTGCTCAAGGGGCTTATCGACAAGTTCATCGTAAAATCCGACAGGAAAGAGGCCCTTTCGGTGAATGTCCTGGGCATTGTCCCCGGTCAGGATGTATTTTGGAAAGGGAATTTGCGGGAGATAAAGAAGATACTGGAAAAACTGGGGCTCAAGGTTAACACCTTCTTTGGTGAAGGGGAAACCCTGGACAACTTTAAGAACGCCGGAAGCGCTTCCCTTAATATCATTGCTTCCAATAACTTCGGCATTGAAAGCGCAAAGTACTTTGAGGAGGTACACGGCATTCCCTATATTGCCGCTTCCCTCCCCATCGGCGCCGTAGCATCGGAAACCTTCTTAAAGACCGTAGGCAGCGCCCTGAATATCGATCCCGCCAGGGTTAATAAGGTTATTGCGGAGGAGAAAGCAATCTATTACGACTACCTGTCCCGGATCGCGGATGTTTATACCGATGCGGATCTGCAGCGTTACGCAGTAATAGTGGGGGATTCCAGTTATGCCCCTGCGCTGACCCGGTTTCTTTCCGATGAGTTGGGCTTTATCCCCGAACTGGTGGTGGTTACCGATATCCTGGATGACAAGCAGCAGAAAACGGTGCGCGCCCAATTTGCCGGCCTCAATTCCGGCCTGGAGCCCCATGTGTATTTTGACACCGATACTTCTTCGGTAAAAAAATACCTGCGGGAAGCATGGCCCCGGAACCACAACGATCGTTACTACGATCCCTTTAGTCCCGCAATAGTACTGGGAAGTTCCCATGAACGGGATTTTGCCCAGGAATTCGGCTTCCCCCTGGTACCGGTTAGTTTTCCTGCAACCGGGCGCTCGGTAATGAACCGCGGCTATGCAGGATTTAGCGGCGGGCTTACCCTTACGGAAGATATTATTACTTACCTTGTACAAGGAAGATGATTAAAAAGCCTGCGGCTTTTTAATTTAGGAGTTTCGCTTCGCAAAGCTCCACTTAAACATTGATTGTTTGGAGGAAATATGAATTTTTTGGACGCTAATTCAGCTCCCAGCCGGGAAGACCGGCTTCATGCGAGCATTGCATTCGGCGGAACCTGTGCCCAGGTACGGAACTGCCAGAACGCCATGGCCTGTGGATGTACAAACCTTTCATCCCGCAAGTTTACCCAGGCCCAGGGCTGTCAGTTTACCCTGAGCCTTGGTATTCTCAATTCCATCAGGAACAGTGTGGTGATCATGCACGGTCCCCTGGGCTGCGGCATCTGCGTTACCGGCAATATCGGCCTGAACAAACAGTTTAAACAACTGCGGGACCCCGCTGCGGAAGGGCTCCAGTGGATCACCACCAACCTGGACGAGGCGGAAGTTATCACCGGGGGTGAAAAGAAACTGCGGGAAGCGATCCGGTTTGCGGACCGTGAATTCCGGCCCGAATCAATTATCGTGGCCAATAGCTGCGTACCCGCCCTTATCGGCGACGATATAGACGCCATCATCGCGGACATGCAGAAGGAAACTGCGGCGGTCATTATGCCCATCCACTGCGAGGGCTTTAAGACCAAGCTTATGGCCACCGCCTACGATGCGGTTTATCATGGAATTTTAAAGAAGTATATCCGCTACCCCGACCGGAAACTTCCGGTTTGGGAAACCGATGCGGACAAGTTCCGGGAGCAGTATGCGAAAAGCCGGAACGTGAATGTCCTTAACGTAGGTTCCATGAGCCGGGCCGATGAACTGGAATTCAAACGGCTGCTTGAAGCGGTGGGTCTTAATGTAACCTTTATCCCCTGTTATGCGGAACCGGAGGATTTCCAGTATGCCCTGGAAACTTCCCTTAACATCAGCTGCTGCGGTACCCATGATGACTATTTTATCGGGCACCTAAAGTCAAAATACAATATCCCTTTCATGGTGGATACCATCCCCATCGGCCGGAAAAATACCGATAAATGGCTCCGCCGTATTGCCGGCCACTTCGGCCTTGAAAAAGAAATGGAAGCCTTTATCAAGGCGGAAAATGCGGAGCTGGACAAGGCCCTGGAGCCCTTCAGAAAAAACCTGAAGGGCAAGAAGGTGTACCTTGCCGGCGGTGAAGTGCGGATTGTGGCCACCGCAGAGATCATGCAGGACCTGGGCATGGAACTGGTCGGCTTTAAAGCCCACCATTACGATCAGTTTGTGGAGCCCATTTTTGAGCAGCTGGAAAATGTGGATGATGTGGTTTTCAGCGTTTCTACGAATCAGCCCTTTGAGATGGCCAACATCGTAAGGAAGGTAAAACCCGATGTGCTGATTGTCCATCCGGGGGGAAACAATATCCAGTCCCGGCACGGCCTCCCCATGCTGCCCCTCTTTGGGCCCGCTTACGGGTACTGCGGTTACACCGGTGTTTTTGAAGTCGCCCGGCGGCTGAACAAGGTCATGCGGAACGGTGAGTTCTACAAACAAATCTCCGGGAATGTGCCGATGCCATTCAAGAAGGACTGGTTTGACAAGGACCCCTTTACATATATCAAGTCCGTTACGCTGAATGATACAACCATTGTTTCCAGTACCAGTAATTAAAGGAAGTAGGAAGAAGAAAATGTCAAAGGCAAAACAGATTGCAATTTACGGTAAGGGCGGCATCGGTAAGTCCACAACGACTTCAAACCTGAGCGCCGCCCTTACCAGGCTGGGCTACAGGGTGATGCAGTTCGGCTGTGACCCCAAGAGTGATTCTACCAATACCCTGCGGGATGGTACGTATATCCCCACGGTGCTTGATACCCTGCGGGAAAAAAGTGAAGTGAACGCCCACGAGGTTATCTTCACCGGCTTTAACGGCGTGTACTGCGTCGAGGCCGGCGGACCCGCCCCGGGTGTTGGCTGCGCCGGCCGGGGTATTACCACAGCGGTTGAAATTTTCAAACAGCAGCGTATCTTTGAGGAACTGGACCTGGACTTCGTCATTTATGATGTTTTGGGGGACGTGGTCTGCGGCGGATTCGCCGTGCCTATCCGTGAAGGGATTGCGGAGCATGTGTTCACCGTATCATCGGCGGACTTCATGTCCATTTACGCGTCGAACAACCTCTTCCGGGGAATTCAAAAATACTCAAACTCCGGGGGCGCCCTCCTGGGGGGTGTGATCGCCAATTCCATCAACCAGCCCTACTCCAGGGAAATCATCGACGACTTTGTGGAAAAGACAAAGACTCAGGTGGTGGAATACATCCCCCGTTCGGTCACGGTTGCCCAGTGCGAACTCCAGGGTAAGACCACCATCGAGGCCGCGCCGGATTCAGAGCAGGCAAAGATATATACCAGCCTTGCCCAGAAGATAGCCGACCACACCGATTCACGGAACCCCGCGCCCCTGGGTGTACAGGAACTGCGGGACTGGGGCGGGAAATGGGGCAAGTATCTGCTCGAAATGGAGACCGGGGAGATTCGCCAGGAACTGGCGGCGAATATATAGGAGTACGTTCTCTACAAGCAGGCATCGGGCGCACATTCCCATCTGCTCGACCTTGTAGAGTCCGCTTCCGGAGCCTGCGCTTCGCTTGTCTCCTACAGCGGGGAATTCCAAATGTCTCGCGGACGGGAATGCGCACCCGATGCCTGCCTCTGGTAGCTTTACTACTATGGGTATGCGTTATGTGCTGCGGGGATTGGGAAAGCGCTGTGTGTTTGCACGGCATTACTCACCATTGTTTTTCAGGCTGATTGGTCTTTACATAATAAGCGGCAAGCTTTTTCACCGCATCTTCAATTTTCGCCGGGTTCTCAAAAACAGAAATTCCCGCCAGTTCCAGCTTCTTCCGGGCCGGGGGGCCAATCTGTGCGGTGAGTACCGCGATACAATCAGTAATACTGTCCGCAATGCCACCGCCGGGCGTAGAACAAGATGAGTCCTTACCCCCGCAGGAATGTCCGGAACCTCCGTGGTTTTCGATATTGCACCAGGGCGTCACATCCCGTTTTTCCGCAACCGTACTTGAGCCATCCCGATCCACATCGATAATAAAAAACCACCGGGCATGCCCAAAATGCTGATTAATCAAAACCCCATCGGCGCTGGTAACCGCAATCCGCCAACTCATGTAACACCTCTCAAAAGAATTTCTTCCCCGCAGGGGATGCGAATCGGTCTATGGGAGTATTGGCGCCCCCGGTCCCCGAGAATAATTAGGAGCGCACTTGTAAGAATGGCGGAGGGGGTGTCGTGGATATCGGGTGTCTCGAAGAGACATCCGATATCCACGACAGGACCCCCGCTCTATTTCTGTGCGCTCCTGGGGTTTTAGGGACCGGGGGCGTATTAGCCAATAAAGGTTTCCCATCCGTACCCTTATGTATTGCTCTTATTCTTCCCACAGCCAAGTCGACAGATACCGTTCCCCCGTATCGGGGAGTACCGCTACGATGGTCTTGCCCTTGTTTTCCGGGCGTTTGGAAATGGTGAGCGCCGCTTCCAGGGCGGAGCCGGAGGAGATACCCACCAGGATACCCTCTTCTTTGGCGAGCCTGCGCGCAGCGGTTCCCGCTTTTACGTCATCGGTCTGGTAGATTTCGTCTACCAGATCCTTGTTGTAAACCTGGGGCACAAAGCCCGCGCCGATACCCTGGATCTTGTGGGGACCGGGGTTGCCGCCGGAAAGCACCGGGGAAGCCGAAGGCTCCACCGCGATAACCTTAACTGAAGGTTTCCTGGACTTGAGGTATTTCCCCGCGCCAGTAATCGTACCGCCCGTACCAACCCCGCCGATCAGAATATCGATTTCGCCATTGGTATCGTTCCAGATTTCCGGGCCCGTGGTCTTCTCGTGGATCGCGGGATTCGCAGGATTGTTGAACTGCTGGGGAATAAAGGAATTGGGAATCGACGCCGCCAGCTCTTCCGCCCTGGCAATGGCCCCCTTCATCCCCTTGGCCCCTTCGGTCAGCTCAAGTTCGGCGCCCAGGGCTTTCAGCAGCTTCCGCCGCTCAATACTCATGGTCTCCGGCATGGTCAGAATGATCCGGTACCCCTTCACCGCCGCCACATAAGCCAGCCCGATACCGGTGTTGCCGCTGGTGGGTTCGATCAGAACCGTCCCTTTCTTTATTTCGCCGTCCTTCTCCCCTGCCTCGATAAGGGCCAGGGCGATCCTGTCCTTAACGCTGGAAAAGGGGTTAAAACTTTCAAGCTTTACATATATGGTTGCCCCGCCTTCGTTGAGCTTGTTGATTTTGACGATAGGGGTGTTCCCTATGAGATCCGTAATCTTCTCTACTCTTGCCATGGTAATCCCTCCTGTGGATTTAAAACCTAGTAAATTTATAGGGAAAGTATACTATTGTTGAAGGAAAATGTCAAGAGGTATATGCCGAAAAAGGGGGAGCGCCGCATTGGGGACGGGACCTCTGCCGGAAATGGGGAAGCCTTTTGTTTTGCTGCTCCCCCTGCGCTCCATAGTCCTCACTGCGCCCTACGGGCTCCGCTCCGGTCTATTCCGCTACCCCCACTATGGGTTCTTGGGGGCGTTGATGGCGTCAGGTATCTTTGTGTTTACATTATTTATTAAATGTTATTTCTATATTTCTTCTTCCAAGTGCAGTTTCAAGTCCTTTTGTATTATTTATATAACCAATTTTTATATAACTATAATTTGTAGAAAAAGTTTTATAAAACAATACTATACAATTTGTTGAATATAACATTATATCTCCAGCATTTATTGTTCCGGGATTTTGGGCTGTATCTTTAGAATACTCTGAGGGAAATTATAATATTTTTCATTGCCATTTAATTCAGTCATTTTTATTGTTAAAGGTAACATTGAAAAGAAGTTGTTAGCGGTTTCATTGTCATATAATGTTGCTAAAAATTGTATATCACCAATTATTATTTAATTTTCATATCACTTTTTTTTATATTAGCCCCATTATTTTGAGCACAAATCGAAAAACTGAAAATCATTAACATTACAACCGTTATAAAACATTTTTTCACTATACTTCCTCTTTCAATAGTCTATACCAATATTTAACATTTATGCAATACATTCTTTTAAATTAGTGGCGAATCCGCTTTACATACAAAAAACCTTAGGCGGTATGTCGCATAACGTGAAAAGTTTACGGCCAAGCCGCTGCTGCGGCGCAGCATATACGGTCCTGTTGAGACTGCTGAAAAACCCATTTCCGGTCAGAATCTTCCTTCCTAATTTACAATTAATAACACTATTACTACTATAATTTT
Source organism: Spirochaetia bacterium (assembly GCA_025997875.1). Classification (GTDB taxonomy): domain Bacteria; phylum Spirochaetota; class Spirochaetia; order Treponematales; family Breznakiellaceae; genus BNUT01. Next base: position 11,598 of record BNVE01000065.1, on the reverse strand, counting down.
ACTGAATATACGAATCTTGTACTAATAGTACTGTATTCTCTTTTTATACCGACTATATCTCCCCTATTATCCCATCTCTACCTCATATTTCACCCTCTCTGCCGTAGCACATTTGCCTATATTATGATTTGCATCCGGCGGCCGTATATCTTCTTATATTTTGGATTGTCTATTTTATTCCTCATCTTTTCTGATAAGTTTTCTTCATACTCTGAAATCGCTATATACAAAGTCCGGTATTTTTTCTTTTTACTTCTTGAACGGATACATTTTTCAAAAGAGGCTTTTGCCGTTTGGACATAGATAATAATCCCCTTTCTTCATGTATTTGAAATCCCTCACATCAAACCGTTCTTTCCCGGTTACCGCTTTCATATTGGTTCTTATTTTGTCCAACATTTCCGGGAAATACGGCCTTTCCGCGACTGATCCATAGGCGGAAGCGGCTACTATTACCTGGTTCTTTCCATCAGCCGCTGCTAGCCCATTATACCCCTGGATCATTCCGTGCGGCCCTTTTATCTTCCCTCTTTCATTATCGGTTATATTCATTTTGACCTCTTCTCTTCCAGCCCCGATCCGTTTTTCATGGCTCGAAAGAAATTCTAGTATTCGTTTCGCATCCTTGTTCATACGCTTCAATTTCTTTTTCCTGGCGGCTTCCTCATCGGTCCCTTTTATATCCTGCTTCTTATGTTCCACCAGTATCTTTTTTCTTATTTTCTTTATCCAGTCATATTTCTTTTCCAACTCCTTTTTCGTCCCTGACCATTCTTTCACCGCATTTGATGGCAGCCTACAGCCGTCTATCGCAAACATCTTTCCTTCTATTAACCCCATTCCTTGACAGACCACCAGTACTTCCGTGAATAATACTTCCACTTCTTCACTCATGATTGATACAAAGTTTGATATGGTTGTACAATGTGGCTCTATATCATTGGCCAATGCCTTTACGGTCATATGGTTCTCACACATTTTAGCTATCTTCCTTGAAGTAATTATCCCCAACGAATAGCAATAGATGATGATTTTCAGTAATACCCGGGGTTCTATTGCCTCGCCCCGGTCTGGTCGTTCTTATACCGCTGGTCAAATATGCTTAAATCCGGCTTTTTGTCGATCCACTGTTAGAAATAGCCCTGTCTTTTATCGACTTCAGCAGTCTGGTTATACGCGTTTTAAATTTTTTTAAATTATTATTAATAATAGAAATTATATTTATAATTATAAATATAATTTCTATTATTTTTAATAAAAATATTGATATATTATCTCCATTTATTCTACAAGGTATATTTTCATAATATTTTTTAAATGAAAAAAATATAAAAATGATAATTAATATCCATAATAAATCCAATATAACAATACACATATTAGGTAATATATAACCAACAATGTCTTTTTCTGATTCAGACTCTTCTATTTTTTCTCTCTCTTTTTTTTCAATCTTCGGCACGTCATTCCAATCCTTTATATATTTTTTATAAAATTTCATGTTTTTGTTATCTTTTATGTTTTTGTTATCTTTTACATAATCAATTAAGGCATTAACAGCATTATTGGGATGATTCTTTGAACAATAATATTTTAATATAATATCTAATTTTACTTGTGCTCGTTCAATAGTTTTACTTATTGGCCTAAGGATAAGTAAACCGATTTCGAGTATAATAGAACAAATTATTAAATTCATTGTTGCTATTTTTAACTCCATTTCAAGAGATGCACATGCCCCAGCGATTATAATTGCAAAAAATGTTATAAAAAAATTAAAACGTTGACATAATAAATTTTCCATAAATTCACGTTCATTAGCAATCATTTCTTCTGTCATTTTATTAATATGTTTCATAATTATTCCTTATATTGCAATAATTTTTAAATATTGTCAATTCCTTTTCAAAAAAACTCAAAAAATGGCGTATAACTTCATGTATACGAATTTTATAAAATTCCATCCTCCCGCTATATAAACGAATGCACATTATCCGCCAAATTTGAGATATAAACACAAGGGCACCTCTAAAAACTCTATGCCCAACTAAAATCTATTCGTTTTTACCATGATTTTTTAACTATGTCAAGCATTTTTACCAACATTTGCGGCCAACATTTTTACCAAAAATTATTGAAAAACCGAGCAAGATATTCTTCATTATATAGTTTTTAGAGATCCTTACAATTAATTGCATTTATATCCCGTAGTTAAACAAATAAACGAAATCGCCCTGCTCAATCATCGGAATCCATATTGTCCGGAGGGTTTTGAATTTTTAGCGTGTGGCGGTGGGCGGCATGGGTATGACGTAAACTGTGGATGGATGCGTTCTTCATCTATTGGTATTTTTTCAAGTTCCTTTACAACAACCTGTAAATGTCAGCCAGGAACCCGGAGTAGGGGCAGCGTAATGGACCGCAGGAGCCGAAGGCGACGAGGACCATGGAGCGCGGGGGAGCCGCGAAAAAAACGCTTCCCTATTTCCCGCAGAAACCCCATGCCCGAAGGCACGCCTTCGGGCATGGGGTGCATGCGCCAAGGTGTTCCCCCTCTTATATAAAATGCCTGACGCTTTTTTCTTCCTGGAAGCCGCTGATGCGGGCTAAGGCGTAGGAGGAGAAGGAGGCGATCATCACGTCGAGGAAGGTGCCTACGGCGATGAGGTAGAAGGCCAGGGGTTTGAGGATCAGGTAGCCGGTCTCGAAGCCGCGGCCGTAGCCAAGGCAGAGGACGGCCAGAGCGGTGTAGGCGCCTTCGCCGGGGTGGCGGGCGAGGAAGAAGGAGATGAGCAGGGCGCGGAGGCCGATGGAGAAAATGTCCGCCATGGGGATGTCCAGGCTGGATTTGGATTTGATGACCACGATGAAGGCGATGGCGGCAACCATGGCGCTGCCGGCGCGGCTGAAGGTGGCGAAGAGGCTGAGGGTTACGGCGTTGGAAAAGAAATATGACTGGATAAAGAAAATAAGAAAAAAGATACTGGTGGAACATAAGAAGCAGCATATACGGTCCTGTTGAGACTGCTGAAAAACCCATTTCCGGTCAGAATCTTCCTTCCTAATTTACAATTAATAACACTATTACTACTATAATTTTACTGAATATACGAATCTTGTACTAATAGTACTGTATTCTCTTTTTATACCGACTATATCTCCCCTATTATCCCATCTCTACCTCATATTTCACCCTCTCTGCCGTAGCACATTTGCCTATATTATGATTTGCATCCGGCGGCCGTATATCTTCTTATATTTTGGATTGTCTATTTTATTCCTCATCTTTTCTGATAAGTTTTCTTCATACTCTGAAATCGCTATATACAAAGTCCGGTATTTTTTCTTTTTACTTCTTGAACGGATACATTTTTCAAAAGAGGCTTTTGCCGTTTGGACATAGATAATAATCCCCTTTCTTCATGTATTTGAAATCCCTCACATCAAACCGTTCTTTCCCGGTTACCGCTTTCATATTGGTTCTTATTTTGTCCAACATTTCCGGGAAATACGGCCTTTCCGCGACTGATCCATAGGCGGAAGCGGCTACTATTACCTGGTTCTTTCCATCAGCCGCTGCTAGCCCATTATACCCCTGGATCATTCCGTGCGGCCCTTTTATCTTCCCTCTTTCATTATCGGTTATATTCATTTTGACCTCTTCTCTTCCAGCCCCGATCCGTTTTTCATGGCTCGAAAGAAATTCTAGTATTCGTTTCGCATCCTTGTTCATACGCTTCAATTTCTTTTTCCTGGCGGCTTCCTCATCGGTCCCTTTTATATCCTGCTTCTTATGTTCCACCAGTATCTTTTTTCTTATTTTCTTTATCCAGTCATATTTCTTTTCCAACTCCTTTTTCGTCCCTGACCATTCTTTCACCGCATTTGATGGCAGCCTACAGCCGTCTATCGCAAACATCTTTCCTTCTATTAACCCCATTCCTTGACAGACCACCAGTACTTCCGTGAATAATACTTCCACTTCTTCACTCATGATTGATACAAAGTTTGATATGGTTGTACAATGTGGCTCTATATCATTGGCCAATGCCTTTACGGTCATATGGTTCTCACACATTTTAGCTATCTTCCTTGAAGTAATTATCCCCAACGAATAGCAATAGATGATGATTTTCAGTAATACCCGGGGTTCTATTGCCTCGCCCCGGTCTGGTCGTTCTTATACCGCTGGTCAAATATGCTTAAATCCGGCTTTTTGTCGATCCACTGTTAGAAATAGCCCTGTCTTTTATCGACTTCAGCAGTCTGGTTATACGCGTTTTAAATTTTTTTAAATTATTATTAATAATAGAAATTATATTTATAATTATAAATATAATTTCTATTATTTTTAATAAAAATATTGATATATTATCTCCATTTATTCTACAAGGTATATTTTCATAATATTTTTTAAATGAAAAAAATATAAAAATGATAATTAATATCCATAATAAATCCAATATAACAATACACATATTAGGTAATATATAACCAACAATGTCTTTTTCTGATTCAGACTCTTCTATTTTTTCTCTCTCTTTTTTTTCAATCTTCGGCACGTCATTCCAATCCTTTATATATTTTTTATAAAATTTCATGTTTTTGTTATCTTTTATGTTTTTGTTATCTTTTACATAATCAATTAAGGCATTAACAGCATTATTGGGATGATTCTTTGAACAATAATATTTTAATATAATATCTAATTTTACTTGTGCTCGTTCAATAGTTTTACTTATTGGCCTAAGGATAAGTAAACCGATTTCGAGTATAATAGAACAAATTATTAAATTCATTGTTGCTATTTTTAACTCCATTTCAAGAGATGCACATGCCCCAGCGATTATAATTGCAAAAAATGTTATAAAAAAATTAAAACGTTGACATAATAAATTTTCCATAAATTCACGTTCATTAGCAATCATTTCTTCTGTCATTTTATTAATATGTTTCATAATTATTCCTTATATTGCAATAATTTTTAAATATTGTCAATTCCTTTTCAAAAAAACTCAAAAAATGGCGTATAACTTCATGTATACGAATTTTATAAAATTCCATCCTCCCGCTATATAAACGAATGCACATTATCCGCCAAATTTGAGATATAAACACAAGGGCACCTCTAAAAACTCTATGCCCAACTAAAATCTATTCGTTTTTACCATGATTTTTTAACTATGTCAAGCATTTTTACCAACATTTGCGGCCAACATTTTTACCAAAAATTATTGAAAAACCGAGCAAGATATTCTTCATTATATAGTTTTTAGAGATCCTTACAATTAATTGCATTTATATCCCGTAGTTAAACAAATAAACGAAATCGCCCTGCTCAATCATCGGAATCCATATTGTCCGGAGGGTTTTGAATTTTTAGCGTGTGGCGGTGGGCGGCATGGGTATGACGTAAACTGTGGATGGATGCGTTCTTCATCTATTGGTATTTTTTCAAGTTCCTTTACAACAACCTGTAAATGTCAGCCAGGAACCCGGAGTAGGGGCAGCGTAATGGACCGCAGGAGCCGAAGGCGACGAGGACCATGGAGCGCGGGGGAGCCGCGAAAAAAACGCTTCCCTATTTCCCGCAGAAACCCCATGCCCGAAGGCACGCCTTCGGGCATGGGGTGCATGCGCCAAGGTGTTCCCCCTCTTATATAAAATGCCTGACGCTTTTTTCTTCCTGGAAGCCGCTGATGCGGGCTAAGGCGTAGGAGGAGAAGGAGGCGATCATCACGTCGAGGAAGGTGCCTACGGCGATGAGGTAGAAGGCCAGGGGTTTGAGGATCAGGTAGCCGGTCTCGAAGCCGCGGCCGTAGCCAAGGCAGAGGACGGCCAGAGCGGTGTAGGCGCCTTCGCCGGGGTGGCGGGCGAGGAAGAAGGAGATGAGCAGGGCGCGGAGGCCGATGGAGAAAATGTCCGCCATGGGGATGTCCAGGCTGGATTTGGATTTGATGACCACGATGAAGGCGATGGCGGCAACCATGGCGCTGCCGGCGCGGCTGAAGGTGGCGAAGAGGCTGAGGGTTACGGCGTTGGAGCGGCGGCGGGCGCCGAGGTTTTCTTTGGTGTGGCGCAGTAAAACCGGCAGGGAAAAGTTGATGTCCCCGGAGAAAAAGGCGGCGATGGCGGGACCCAGGGAGCCGTAGAGGATCACCCAGGGGTTGACCTTGGGTTTGAGGATGTAGAGGAACAGGGGCAGTATGCCGAAGCCCAGGATCAGGCTGAACACCCCAAGCAGGATGATGAGGTCATGGAAGACATCGGCCCGCAATGCCCCGTTAAAACGAACGGTCCAGTAGGCCGCAAGGGTTATCATGATAAAGCCCAGGATTTCTGAAAAGAACGAGGCGATGTGGTAAAAAATACGGGAGAGGGAATCCACCAGGGCGATGACGGGCTTGGTGTAACTGCGGTCGTAGGAAAGGCCCATGCCCAGAAAAAAGGCGAATATGCAGACGGGAAAGAGGTAGACCCCGTCGCTCACCAGGACCTGGAACATGTTTGAGGGAAAGAGGGCGACGATGTTGTCGGCGGTGTTCAGGGAGACCGCCTCAAGCTGTTCCTCAAAAAAGAAGGGAACCCGGGCGGGAGGGAAGAGCAGGGTGGCGATGATCCCGGCGCCGATGACAAAGATGGCGCTGCCGGCAATAATAAGAAAGGACCGGAACACCAGGGGCCAGAACTGGCCGTCCTGGCGGAGTTCGTAGATGGCGATGGTCAGGGAAAAAACCAGAATGGGGATGATGGCGTAACGGCCGATCCGCAGGCCCAGATTTTCCAGCCAGGCCAGGGCGCTCAGGACAAGCTGATTATCCTGCGGCAGGAAGCGGCCGATTAAAATGCCGACGATGGAACCGATTAGTAATTTTACCCAAACCTTCATTTGTTCAGCATACTTTATCGGGGGAAGGCCTGGCAAGGGCGAGACTTGTTGAACAAGTCCATTATACCATGAGTTGATCGATGTACTTCTGGAGGCTCATTTTGATGAAACGGGTGAGCCCCTGTTTGCTTACCGGGGACATCTTTCCGGAATCGAAGAGGAGTATCCACACGTCCTTATCGTCCCGGCGGTTTCCCATCAGGATCCCGTCCACCATTATCAGCTGGCCCTTGAGCTTAAGCTGAATATCATTGAGCGCCGTGTTGGCGGGGAAGATGGGGAATTGGGCGATCCGGGCGGCGATTCCCGCAACGCTGATGTCCAGGAGTTTGCCCTGAAAGGTGCCTTCGGAATATTTGTAGTTCATGGTGGCGTTAGGCTCGTCCTGGCAGTCCACCCGGATGTACTTCCGCCGGCCCCGGGCTTCGTTTGCCCGGAGGCCTTCCAACAGGCTGCGGATGCTCTGCTGTATCCCCAGCTTGAGCTGGATATACCCGCAGGGCGTCCCGATATCGGTTTTGTATTTTTTCAGCAGAGCTTCATCCATACTGTTGGAGATGATCCCCAGGCGGCTTTCTTTGGTTTTGGGTTTTGCCAGGAGGTTCTTGACGTAGGTTTCCCATTCGCCCTCTTTCATGCCCTCATCAATATTGATGAACAGGATGGAGCCGGGAAAACGGGCCAGCAAGAGGCCGGCCCGTCTGTGGTCCCGGAGGGTGTAGCATTCAAAGCCCCCCATGATGAGGATCTCCAGTATATCGTCGCTGACTGCCTTGTGGGGGTAAAGAAAGAAGACCTTTTTCCCCTCAACATCATCCGCCACGCTGTCCTACTTCCCGAAGTACCGCTGGGCGTTTCCAAAGGAAATATCCCGGGCCATGCCGCCCAGCAGTTTGAAGTCATTGGGGATTTCCCCGTCTTCCGCCCAGGTTCCCAGGATGTTGCAGAGGATACGGCGGAAGTATTCGTGCCGGGGATAGGAGAGGAAGCTGCGGGAGTCGGTGAGCATCCCCACAAAACGGGAGAGGAGCCCCGTGTTCCCCAGGAGTTTCATCTGGTCTTCCATGCCGTCCTTGTGATCCAGGAACCACCAGGAAGAGCCGAGCTGCATCTTGCCGGGAATTTCGCTCCCCTGGAAACCGCCCATGATGGTAGCCAGGGAATAGAAGTCATAGAAGTTGAGGCTGTAGAGGATCGTCTTGGGGAGCTTGCCCTGTGACTCAAGGTAGTCGAGGAATTTGGTGAGCTTTGCCGACACGGGATGATCGTGAACCGCATCGTAGCCCGTATCTGCCCCCAGGGCCTTGAATGCCCGGGAGTTGACGTTCCGGATGGCGGCGATATGGATCTGCATGGCCCAGCCCTTATCGTGGTACTCTGCGGCTAGCCGGGTGAGGATGTAGGTCCGCCAGGATTCCGCTTCCCGGGCATCCGGGACCTTACCCGCAAGGGCGGCGGTAAAGGTATCTCGCACTTCCTTTTCCCAGGCCCCTTCCTGGACCGGGCCGTTACCCGCGCCTTTTGTCGTTTCAAAGGGCAGGTATTCCAGTCCGTGGTCCGAAGCCCGGCAGCCGAGCTTGTCGAAGAAGGCCACCCGGTCTTTGAGGACAGCCAGGAGCTCATCAAGATTGTTGATGCTCTTCCCCGCGGTTTTAGCGAGGCCGGCGATATAGGCGGCAAAATCGGGCTTTTCGATGTTGAGGACCCGGTCGGGCCGGAAGGAGGGGAGTACCCTGGTTTCGGTTTTCCCCGCGGCCCGTACCTTTTCGTGCCATTCCAGGGTATCCGCGGGATCGTCGGTGGTGCCCACCGCATAGACCTTGAATTTTTTGAAGATCCCGTAGACCGAAAATTCCGGATCGTTCTTGATCCGTTCATTGGCCGTCTTCCAGATTGCGGGGGCGCTTTCCCGGTTGAGGGGTGTTGTGATATCGAAATAACGCTGAAGTTCCAGATGGGTCCAGTGGTACAGGGGGTTGCCGATGATGGCCGGCATGGTGTCCGCCCAGGCGAGGAATTTGTCGTAGGGGTCGGCATCGCCGGTGATCAGCTTTTCGTCGATTCCGTTGGCCCGCATGACCCGCCATTTGTAGTGATCCCCGTAGTGGTTTTCCCCCAGCCAGATATTGGACAGGTCGGAAAACCGGCGGTCCTCGGCGATGTCCCGGGGGGGGAGGTGGCAGTGATAATCAAAAATCGGTTCCCCCACCGCCGCTTCGTGATACAGTTTTTGAGCTGTGCCGTTAGAAAGCAAGAAATCCTTATCCATGAATTGTTTCATATACTGCCTCCAGGTTACCTCAGAATACTCCATGACCGGGGACATGTCCACAGGAATGCTCACGTACCCGCCCGTTTTGGCAGCAGCAGTTTACCCATGCCCGCCGCCATGACCTGCTGGAAGACGATGCCCAGCAGGGCGGGGAGGGCGGCCGCTTCGGGGAAGTATTCGATGGCGATGGTACTGGCGGCGCTGATGTTCCGCAATCCCGAGGAAAAGAAGACGGTGACCTTCTTTTCCGGGGAAAGCCGGCACATAAGGCCGATGAGCCGGGAAAGGATATAGCCGATGACCGCCAGCAGTACGCATACCCCGGCGATAATCCAGACCTTGGGATCGCTTAGCCGCACCTTGGGGGCAACTGCGGAAGCGTTGGCGGCAATGACCAGGATCAGGCATAGCTTGGCCAGGGGGGTGATATAAGGTGAGAGCAGACGGGGGACCTTTCCCCGGCTTATTTCGTTGGCCGCCACCCCGATGACCGTGGGGACCACCACCATCATCGCCAGGGAGAGGCCGATCCCCCTCATGTCCAGGCTGACATTGGTCCCCAGCAGCAGGGACATGGTGCCCGGCACCACCAGCGGGGCCGCCAGGGTGGCGATCAGGATCAGGGCCAGGGCCAGGGCATTGTCGCCCTTGTATATGGCTACCCAGATAAAGCCCGACACCGCAGTGGGGACCGAGTAGACCAGAATAAAGCCGGAGATGGTGTCGGAGTCGCCCCGGAAGATCAGGCCGGTGATAAAAAGTACCAACAGGGGCATGAGCACATGGGAAGTGACCAGGGACAGCAGTATCGGCAGGGGGCTGCGGATGGTAAGGCCGAATTCCCGGGCCTTGAGCCTGAGCGCCCCCGAAAGGGTGATAATTCCGAATATCCAGGGGATAAAGGGCCGCAGCTGTATAAAGGCCCGGGGCAGCAGGAAGCCAAGGACCACCCCCAGGGGGGTTAAAACCGGCATGAGTTTTTCAAGCCGGGCATTCAGGGCGTCCGCAAGAGCCGCAGGGCCCTGTTTGTCATTCATGAAAAGTACTATAAGGGAAAGGAGGCAAAAGGTAAATCTGCCCCCCAAAAGCGATTCCTTCACTCCTAAAAATCGTATTTCGATATTGGTCCCCATAGCCTTTTTCCAATCCCGGTGGTATACTACTATACATAAAAATTCTCCCGGAGGCTCGCCCATGGCAAATGAAGACACCATTAAAGAATTGAAGTTGAAGGCTCTCCAGTTTCGCTACGATCTGCTGAAGATGATCGGAATCGGTACGGCCGGACATTTGGGGGGCTCGGCTTCCCTGGCGGAATTGATGGCGGTTCTCTATTTTTATCGAATGAATTTTGATAAAACCCGCCTGGCCGACCCGGCCCGGGACCGGCTGGTCCTTTCCAAGGGGCACGCCGCCCTGATCCAGTATGCGGCGCTCTGCGAAAAGGGCTGTTTCCCCCGGGAAGCGCTCAAGCAGGTAAAGACCCTGGACGGCCTTTTGCAGGGTCATCCGGACCTGACCATTCCCGGCATTGAGGCGGTCACCGGCTCTTTGGGGCAGGGGCTTTCCGTCGGCCTGGGTATGGCCCTGGCTTTGCGGCTGGACAAGAGTCCCGCCCGGGTCTATGTGGTCATGGGTGACGGGGAACAGTCCGAAGGCCAGCTCTGGGAAGCGGCCATGGCGGCGGCCAACTTTAAGGTTGATAACCTTACCGCCTTTATCGACTGGAACAAGATACAGGCCACAGGCGCCACCAGCGACATCTTCAACAACCCCGACCTGGACAAAAAGTGGCGGGCCTTTGGCTGGGAGGTGATCCCCTGTCCCGGGCACGACATGGCAAAGATCATCGAAGCATTGGAACAGGCTGATAAAGTAAAGGGCAAACCGGCCCTCATCATCCTTGATACGGTCAAGGGCAAGGGTTTTTCCTTTGCCGAAGGAAAGGCCGCCTATCATAACGGCATCCTGGATGATCAGATATTCGCCCAGGCGGTGAAAGAATTGGACGTACAAAAAGCAGCTTTACAGGGGGCCTTATAATGGAAAAACTTAATCTGCGGAAAGCCTACGGGGAAGCCTTGGTTGCGGAAGGCAAATCAAATAAGGACATCGTGGTCCTGGAGGCGGACCTGGGAAAATCCACCATGTCCGCCCTTTTCAAGGACGCCTATCCGGACCGTTATTTTGAAATGGGCATCGCCGAGCAGGACATGAGCTCCACCGCCGCCGGGTTCGCCCTGGCGGGGAAGATACCCTTTACCGGCACCTTCGCGGTCTTTGCCGCCGGCCGGGCTTATGACCAGATCCGCTGCTCCGTGGCGATCCCCCGGGCCAACGTAAAGATCTGCGGTTCAAGCTGCGGCCTTTCCGACTACGGCGAATATCTGATCATCCGGGATGCCGTTATGATAGGCGGCCTTTCCTTCGGCAAAGG
>BNVE01000064.1 GCA_025997875.1 Spirochaetia bacterium | reverse complement strand
TAGATCTCCCCCACCACCAGGACCTTGGGACAGTCAACCACCTTTTTTTTCAGGGGTATCTTCTGCACATCCAGGGCGACCTGTTTCAGCTCTTTCCAGATATGCTTGGGGTTGAATTCTACCGCGTGCATAACCTTGCGCCAGGAGTGCTCAAAATCCGCCAGGGCCTTTTCGGGGTCCACCGCAACGGCCTTCAAACTGGTCTGTATGTCCTTAAGGTAGTCCGCCAGCACAAAGCCCCGCCACATTTCTTTGGCAAAGCCCGGCCCCAGTTCCCCGTAGGAATTGTCCGCAGAGAGGATGAAGATCACCACGTTTTCAAGCCGCAGGTCTTTGAAAAGATTTTCGTAGTAAACATAATACTGGCCCGTCCGGCAGGGGCCGGTGGTGATGGGCACAAAGAGGAGGTACAGTTCATCCTTGCGGTACTTTTCGCTGAAGAAGTACTGCAGGGCGGCCCCCAGCACCAGATGGCTGGGCACACATTCCTTGCCGGAGGCATGGGACCGTGCAATCTGAATAGTTTTACTGGTGGACACCGGCAGGGCTTCAGAGTTGATCCCCAGCTGCCTTGTCGCCGCGGCGATGTACTCGGTGGAGATGGCCCCCATGTTGGAAAGGAGTACCTTCACCCGCTTGTTGTTGATAATCGGCACCTTTTCGCCGGTCTTGTCGTTATCGATCCGCAGGTCAAAGCCGCCGGCCGCCTGCTTCTCCGCCACAAAGCGCCAGCCGTTGTTGTAACGCTCCGCCTCAATTTCCATCTTCTTGGCCCGGTAGCCGTCGATGATATCCAGGAAGGCCTCAACCCGGGTATCGATCCCGGCGTCGGCGGAATGGGAATCCAGCTCCAGCACCAGGAAGGGCTTCTGCCCCATGGCCCACTTGATGTAGTGGAGGATGAAGGAATCCGGGGCGCAGGAGAAGTTGGTGATATAGGTCAGGTAGATGTTGTCCTCTTTTTTAAGGAGATTCGCCGCCTTCACGTCCTGCTGGCCGTAGTACCAGTACATGTTGGGAAATATGTTTTCATCGTTAAAGGGCAGAATATCGAAGGGCACGATGGAGAAGCCCCGGGTGGTAAATTTCCGGGGAATCCCCATGTTCGCTTCCGGGGTAAAGGCATTGTAGGGCCGACCCAGCACGGCGATTACCGGCCGGTTGGCCCTGCGGGCTTCTTCCAAAGCTTCCTGCCCCATCTTCTGAACCGCATCGAAGTAGGCCTGCTGTTTCGCCATAGCCTTATCGAAGGCCGCCTTGGCCTCCTCCACGCTGATGCCCAGCTTTTCTGTCATCACCGTAAAGAGTTCCAGTGCCTTTCCTTCGCCGAACTTAAAGCTCACCACCAGGGGGAGCCACTTCTTTTTATCAACGTCCGGGAAGGCCTTCTCGATATAGTAGGGCAGGCTCTGGGTAATGGGACAGAAATTGGCGTGAACCTTTTCCTCGTAACTGGGCATGTCCCGGAAATGGGGGAGCAATACGAAATCGGCCCCCTTGTCCAGGCAGTCCTGCACCGCCCCGTGGGCGATTTCCGCCGGGAAGCAGTAGGTCGATTCCGCCCGGGCCACCCCGGCGTGAGCCACTTCGGTGGAGAGGAAGGTGCGTATCCCCAGCTCGTGGAAGAACCAGGAGTAAAGCGGGTACAGGGTATGAACGCTAAAGGCCCGGGGAATACCCACAACAAAACTGCGTTTATAGGATTGGACCGTAGAAGTCGCAGCATTGCTGTTTTCCGGCGTGCCCTGCCCTGCGGTCGTGGTGGCGGTGGCGGTGGCCCCTTTTTCAACCTGGGGCAATACCGCCGCCGGGGCGGCGAATTCTTCAAAGAGCATCTTCTGCCGCTTTTCAACGTAGTCGAATACGGGCACGTCTTTAACAGCCTTGCGCATATTGGTGTACTTGTTACAGCGGCCCCCAAACATGTAGGGGTGACCGTTAACTTTCAGTACCTGAATGGGACAGCGGTTGTCGCAGGCCTGGCAGGTAAAGACCCGTTCGTAGATAATCTCACGGGTCAAAAGCGCATCAATGTCCACTTCCTGTTCCACCAGGAGGCCGTCGGCGTGTTTGCGTTTGGCCAGCAAAGCTACACCGAAGCAGCCCATCAGTTCCGGTGAGGGAGGAACGAGAATCTCCTTGTCCAGCATCATGGCGAAGGCCAGGGGCACCGCGGGATTCTTGGCGACGCCGCCCTGGAGGAAGATCTTCCCCCCGATGGTACGGTTACCCACAACCCGGTTCAGGTAGTTGGCCACGATGGAACAGGCGATCCCGGCGGTGATGTTTTCCCGGGTGGCGCCCTGCTGCACCGCCTTGCGGATATCGCTGTTGATAAAGGCCGAGCAGTGCTCCCCGAATTTACAGGGGGCGTCGCCCTGCAGGGCGATAGGCCCGATGTCCTTTGCGGAATGGATCGAAAGGTCCCCGGCGGCGGATTCTTCCAGAAAGGAACCGGTCCCGGCGGAACAGGCTTCGTTCATGGCGTAGTCTATGGGCACGCCGTTCTTGAGCAGCACGTACTTGGCGTCCTGCCCGCCGATTTCAAAAATGGTTTCCACTTCGGGGTCAAAATAGGTGGTCCCCACCGCGTGGGCGATAATTTCGTTGTAGACCCCGGGGGTTTCCAGGAAGACCCCCAGAATTTCACGGGATGAACCGGTGGTAGCCACCAGCTTGATATCGATCTTCTTGTCCCCCGTATCTTCGATGATCTTTTCCTGAACGTTTGCCAGGCATTCCTTCAAAGCCTTTACCGGGTCCCCGTGGGTGCGGCCGTAATAGCTCGCCACGATCTCGTCGGTCTCGGCGTCCACGATACTCACCTTGGTGGTGGTAGACCCTCCGTCTACCCCCAGAATGTACTTGCGGCCGGCCTGTACCTTGCCGTCGGTCTTTTCAAAACTGCGGACCTTACTGGTCCAGTCTTTCAGAGCCCCCAAGGTCCCAAAGCGGATTTCGTTGGGCTTTAAAAGATTGTCCCCCGCCGGCAATGGGCTCCCCGATTGGGGGGCCAGCACCGCCGCGCCCAGGGCCTCAAAAACCGAGGCGGTCTCGGGGATGATAAACTCAATATGGGAAGCCTTTTCCCGGATAAAGCGGATGATGTGCCGGTTCAGGGTGATTCCCCCGGTAAGCACCACCCTGCCGCTGGTGACCTTGGCCCGCTTCAAAAAGTCGATAACCTTGACCGCCATCACGTCCGAAAGGGAAAGGACAATATCGTCCTTGGTGGCCTCCCGCTTGTTCAGCCGGTGGGTGCAGTCGCTCTTCATAAACACCGAGCACCGGGTAGACAGGGGGTAGACCTTGGCGGTATCGGGTACCCGGTCTATGTCCTCAAGCTTCATGTCCATCCGGGCCAGCTGCTGTTTCAGGAACTCCCCGGTCCCGGATGCGCACTTGTTCCCGGAAAAGTTGTTGATGATCTTGCCGTTTTTGTCCAGGGAATAGACCACCAGGTCCTCCCCGCCCATGCTCACCACCGCGTCGGCCTTGAGGTCCAGGGCCCGCAGGGCCGCTTCCACGCAGAGGGGCTCCAAAGTCCCCGCCGCGTCGAACATGAACCGGCCCTCGTTGCCGGTAACCAGGGTGGGGGTCCCCGCCGGAATCTGCCCCTCCGCCAGAAGCTTCCGCACCGCCGCGCCAAAATCCCCCTCATGGGGCGCCGCGGCGCTCCACTTCGGCCTCCCATCCTCCATTAACACCATCTTCAAGCTGGTGGACCCAATATTTATCCCTAATGACTGCATGTTACCTCTCTATAAAACAGACGATATGTTGCTATGTAGAATTCAACGAATACCCCCGCCTCCCGCGGCGGGCTGACATAATACTATACTAAAATACATAGATATAAAAATCAAGGGAAACCCTACGTATTACGCGGGTTTATTGTAACAAGAGGGGGGAATGCATGGCAAGTAGATTTCCCATGCCCGGAAGCGGGCTGCTCCTGCGAATACGGACGGGGGCGTGTCATTCACGGCATTCGCTAACCTGTTGAGTCCGCCGCCGGAGCCTGCGCTTCGCTTGTCTCCTTTGGCGGGGAATTCCAGAGACGCTCATACCGGGAATGCCCCGCCCCCATCCGCCTTTGTGGAAAAAATTCATAAAAATTCATCAATTTTCCCTTGATCAATTTTGATTCATGTACTATTATAATAATAGTTATCATTATTATTTTGGAGTGATAAGAATGATGGGTACTGAAATGGGAAGAAAACACAGCAGCAAAAGGGATGCCATACTCCGGGTGATCCAATCTACTGTGTCCCATCCCGGCGCCCAATGGGTGTATGAGCGGCTCAAGCCGCAAATCCCCGATCTGTCCCTGGGTACGGTTTACCGGAACATCAACCTGTTTCAGGAAAAAGGGCAGGTGATTTCCGTGGGGGTGGTCAACGGGGAGGAACGTTTTGACGGCCAGGTAGCGCCTCATCCCCACTTTGTGTGCAGCTGTTGCGGCAAAATCATTGATCTTCCCTCCCCCGGGGACGAGACTTTAAAAGAGAGGATGGCGGAGCCGATGGAAAATGCGGATTTCACCATCGACTACCGCAAAACCGTATTCTACGGCCTCTGCGGGGAATGCGAACCAAAGGTTCGCTTCCGATTGAAAGAATAAGGAGTATGTGAACCGAAGGAACCAACACGGCTTATGCCGTGAAATTTTTTGTTTACCAATGGAGGGTATTGTTATGAAGAAATGGGTATGTACAGTTTGCGGTTATGTCCACACGGGAGATCAGCCCCCGGAGGCTTGTCCCGAGTGCAAGGCGCCTGCGTCCAAGTTCAAGGAGCAGACTGCGGGCGCGCCTTGGGCCGCCGAACACGTAGTGGGCGTTGCCAAGGGTGTGGAAGAGGACATCCTTACGGATCTGCGGGCCAACTTTAACGGCGAATGCACCGAAGTAGGTATGTATCTGGCCATGGGCCGGGTCGCCGACCGGGAAGGCTATCCCGAAATCGCCGAAGCCTTCAAGCGCTATGCCTTTGAAGAAGCGGATCACGCATCGCGGTTTGCGGAACTTCTGGGCGAAGTTATCACCGACAGCACCAAGAAAAACCTGGAACTCCGGGCGGAAGCCGAGCACGGCGCCTGCGCCGGCAAGGTGGACCTGGCAAAACGGGCCAAGGAACGGAACTACGACGCCATCCACGACACAGTCCACGAAATGGCCCGGGACGAAGCCCGCCACGGCTCCGGCTTCCGTGGCCTGCTGAAACGGTATTTCTAAACAAAAAAATATGCTATATTATGCTTCTACGGAGGCATAATATGGCTGAAATTGTGAACGCCGGGGACTCGGCGCGGATCACCCGGGATTATTTTGATTCCCTTTTGGTTGAACTGCGGTACATTGACGCGGTGGAGCCTTCCACCAAACTGGAGCTTTACGGCGAAACCTTTTCGACCCCGCTTATGTTTGCCGCATTGTCCCACCTGGACAAGGTCTATCCCAAGGGCATGGTGGAAAGCGCCAGGGGGATGCTGGCCGCCGGGGCTGTGATGTGGGCCGGCATGGGGGACGAGAAGGAACTTGAGGAAATTACCGCCACCGGGGCCAGGACCATCAAGATCATAAAACCCTATGCGGACAATAAAACCATTTTCAGAAAAATAGAACACGCGGAAAAATGCGGATGCCTTGCGGTGGGCATGGACGTGGACCACTCCTTTAATAAATACGGCAAGAACGACACCGTGTTTGATATCCCCATGAGCCCCAAAACCATGGACGAGATCCGCAGCTTCGTAAAGGCCACCAAACTGCCCTTCATTATCAAGGGAGTGTTAAGTGAACAGGATACCTGGAAGTGCCTGAATGCGGGTGTCCGGGGTATTGTGGTATCCCACCATCACGGTAGGATCGACTATTCCCTGCCCCCCCTGCAAATTCTGCCGAAGATCGCCAAAATCGTGAACAAGCAGATACCCATCTTTGTAGACTGCGGCATAGACCGGGGTATGGACGCCTTTAAGGCCCTGGCCCTGGGCGCCGCCGCCGTAGGTGTGGGCCGGACAATCATGGGCCCCCTGGGCGCGGAAGGCGCCGCCGGGGTAACGAAGACCATCCAATCCATGACTGCCGAACTGGCCGGCGCCATGGCATCCACCTGTTCCCCGGATATTTGCCACATTGATTCAGGCCTTATCTGGCACAAATGAAGAAGTAATATTGTCCACTCCGTGTCTCTATTCAGTTCCCAGTGATTCAAAAATTTCTTTGGATCGGGCCGCCGCTGCTTCCGCTTCGGCGGATTTGCCCGCTTTGCGGTACACTTCCGCCAGGGCCCGCCAGTCTGTGGCAAGGCCCCAGGAATTTTCCGCCCGGCGATCCAGGGCGATGGCCTGTTCCAGGGCTGTTTGTGCGGTGTCGTATTTACCCGCTACGGAGCGGATCGAGGCGATAAGGTACCAGTCATAGGCGGCCTGCTCCAGGTAACGGCCCTTTTCGTGGATATCCAGGGCCTTTTTTACCGCGGCCTCCGCCTCGGTAAAGCGGCGGCCTTCTTTTTCCGCAAGGCCGATGACGGTCCAGCCCAGGGCAATGGACAGGGTATCAGATTTGATAAACCCCAGCTCCCGGTTTACCTCGGTCTTTACCGCCGCAGCGGTTTGGGCGGCCTCATTGCCGCTGGCTGCGCCGGATACCCCATTGACGGCGGCCAGGAGTTGGCCCCGGGCGCGGTAGATCCGGCAAACCGCCGCAAGTTCCCGGTTTTTCAGGGATTCCGCTTCCGCAAGGGCCCCATCCCAGGCCGCGGCGGCCTCTTCCCGGCGGCCCAGGGAAAAGAGGATATTCCCCCGGGAAAGTGTGGTACGGATCCGCAGGGAAGGATCGTCGGTACTTACCGCGATCCGCCGGGCCTCCACCAGCATTTCCAGGGCGATCTGGAAATTACCCCGGTCCGCATCCCGGTTTGCAAGTTCCAGCTGCCGTTCCCCTGCGGTCCGCTGGATAAAAACCTCCGCCGGTTTTTTGGGGGCGCTTGAACAGGAAAGTGCCCCAAGGCAGCTCAGGGAGCATAGTATCAGGCAAAAAATGTTTCTTTTCATCATATATTTTTTCATCAGAAGTTAATGTCCCGTAAACTCGTCCCGGTGGGCTGGGTTTCCACCCGTTCGGGGACGCCGTTTTTCAACAGGGGGTTATTGGTCAGGGAGATCAGCACATCTTCCGCAGTCTGCAGGACGGTACGCACTTCGATGATCAGGGCCGCCACCTGGGGCATCTGGGTGGGGAGGAAAGCGGTGGTTTTTTCCAGGTTCCGCAGGGTACCCGATACGGAGACCAGAGAAGAACTCAGGTTGGTGTAAACCGGGCCGTCGGTATTCAGGATGGCGGCGATGGCGCCGTCGGGGTTGGAAAGCTCCGCCGAAAGGGTCTGGAGATTGGCAAGGATGGGCCGCAGATCACCCAGGATCGTGTTCAGGGTATTCGTAATCACATCCACCGTCCGGTCGATATCCACAGGGATATCCTGAGTCATCTGCCGGATACCGGCGGTAGCCCTTTCCACATTGCCCACGGTCTGGCCCAGTTTGGTGGCGTCGGTCCCCGCAAAGGCCTCTTCCACCTGGACCAGCACATTGTTCACATTTTCAAGCAAACTGTTGGCCCGGCTCAGGATCAAGGTGATGCTGTCATCGTGTTTGGGGACCAGGGCCAGCCCGCCTGCCAAAAGTATTTTCCCCTCCGGGGAACCGATGCTGGGGATCAGATCCCCTTCCTCAACCGGCTCCAGCCCCAGGCCGGGATAAAAAAGGAAATGGTTCCCCAGCCCCACGGGGCTCACCTCAATATCCACCATGGACCCCTCCCTGACCCGGGAAATATAGGTATCAAAAACGACAAACTGTACTTCCACCCGGTCGTATTCGGTAAGGTCAAAGGATTTCAAACGGCCGATGGTAAAGCCCTTGTATTGCAGGGCCATGTTTTTGCTTAAGCCCGAAGCGGTATCAAAGTAGGTCTTAAAGGCATAATCCCTGGAGAACCAGCGTTGGCTGGAACCGAGCATGAAAACAACAAAAACCAATGCCCCCAGGGCAAGGATGATAAGGGCGCCCACAATCTGATCGGCAAAACGGATGGTAAATTTCACGAAGCTATTCCCTTTTCCAGGTACAAGGCCAAATCCTCATCGGAATTAAGCTGCTCCCGGGTAAAGGTACGGGACAGCTCTCCCCCCAGGATCATCAGCACATTATCCGCCAAATTCCGGATAATCCGCAAGTCATGGCTGACAAAAAGGATCGTCTCATGGGCCTCCTGCCGGTTTTTGACCAGCCTGACCAGCCGGTTGGCGGCGCTGTCGTCCAGGGATTCGGTCCATTCGTCCAGAAAAAGCAGCCGGGGCCGGCAAACCAGGGCCCGGGCAAAACCGATAAGCTTCTGTTCCCCCATGCTCAGCATACTGGGCCGGATATTAAGTTCCTTTTTATACCCCACTGCCGCCAGGGTCTCCTGAATCCGTTTTTCCCGTTCCGCCGCAGACATCCCGGGAAAATGGACCAACAGGGGAAGTTCCAGTATCTGAAAAAGGCTCTGGTTCGCCCAAAGGGCGGAATCCTGGAACACAAAGGCCCCCTCCTCCCGGAATTCCAGATTTTCCTTCCGGCTCATGTGGGCAATATTCCGGCCCTTGTAGATGACCTCCCCATGGCTGGGCACCAAAAGCCCCGCGGAAAGCTTGAGCACCGTACTTTTGCCCCCCCCCGAGGGCCCGGTCAGGGCAGTGGTCTTCCCTTCCTCATACTGATATGAAAAATCCCGCACGATTACCTGGTCCTGGGCGGAGAAGCTTACATTTTTCAGTTCCAAAATATCAGCCATGTCTATGTTAACACCATATAGTAAAAAGCGGAAAGCAATATATCCACCACAATGCAGCCCCCAAAGGCCGTACTCACCGCTTTGAGTCCCGCTACGGGAACTTCCGTGCTGGCCCGCTCCACCCCAAGGCCCTTAATAATCGCCACCATGGAGATTATCATCCCAAAACAGATGCTTTTGATAATGGTAATCAAAAGGTCCTGGATCGTCAAAGCCCGGAGCAGATTACCAAAGTAGACATCCGCAGGCAGAGGGTGAAAAAGCTGGGCCACCGCAAAGGACCCTGCCAGGCCGAAGAGGGAAAAGTAAATGTTCAGCAGAAACAGGGAAATGGTTACCCCCAGAAAACGGGGCACCGCCAGGTGCTCTATGGGGTCAATGCCGACAGAAATATAGGCCTCTACCTCGTGGGAGATCACCATGCCGGCCATCTCGGTGGCTATGGCGGTGGCGGACCGGGCAATAATGATAAAGGCCGCCAAAAGGGGGCCCAATTCGCGGGTAACAATGGTAATCAACAGGGTATAGATGAGCTGTTCCTGGGAAATCTGCGACAAAAAGGGAAGGCCGATCACATTTACCGCCGCGCCAATCCCCAAGGCCAGCAGGGATGCTATCAGCAGGGCCTGCACAAAGGTAAAAAATATCTGCATAACCAGTATCCGGTAGCTCGCCTGGCCCCGGAGAAAGAAAGAGCCCACCCCTTTCAGGGTCCTGGTAAAAAAACCCAGGTTATACATGAGGTCTCCCGGAGAGATAAGGCTGATTCTCATGATCTTTATTCTATAACACTATAAATGCGTATACAATTAGCTCGTATAAAGAATTCTTTCCCGCAGTATTTTGATCTGCCGCCGGACCTCATCCGGGGCAGGGCCGCCGGGGAGCTTCCGGGCCGCTACGCAGGCGGCGGGGGTGATGGCCTGATAGATATCGTCCTCAAACAGTTCCGACCGCTTTTTCAGTTCCGGAAGGGGGCGTTCGGCGATGCTCCGCTGCCCCGCCTCAATGCAGTCCCGGACAATCAGGGCCGCCGCCTCGTGGGCCCTGCGGAAGGGCAGGCCCCTGCGGACCAGGTACTCCGCCGCGTCGGTTGCTTCGAGGAATCCGCCGGTGCAGGCGGCTTTCATCCGCTCAATGTTGAACTTCGCCGAAGCCATCATCCCCCGGAAGATCCGCAGACAGCTGCGTACCGTGTCCAGGCTGTCGAAGAGGGCTTCCTTGTCCTCCTGGAGGTCCTTGTCGTAGGCGTAGGGCAGGCCCTTGAGCAGGGTTAACAGTGTTACTACATTGCCGGCGCTGCGGGCGGCCTTGCCCCGGATAAGCTCCGCAAAGTCGGGGTTCTTTTTTTGGGGCATGATGCTGGAACCGGTGCTCCACTCTTCCGCCAGATCGATAAATTTGAATTCCTCGCTGGCCCAGATAACCACATCCTCGCAGAACCGGGAAAGATGGGTCTGGGTAATGGCGCAGGCGCCTGCCAGTTCAATGGCAAAGTCCCGGTCCGCCACGGAGTCCATGGAGTTGAGGGTGGGGCCGCCGAAGCCCAGGGCCTGCGCGGTCGCATTCCGGTCCAGGGGAAGCCCCGTGCCGGCCAGGGCCCCCGCGCCCAGGGGGCTTTCGTCCAGCCGGGCAAGGGCGTCGGCAAAGCGGCCCAGGTCCCGGACCAGGCCGGCGCTCCAGGCGCAGAGGTGGTGGCCCAGGGTGACGGGCTGGGCCCGCTGCAGGTGGGTGTAACCGGGCATCACCGTTTCGGCGTGTTGTTCCGCCTGGTCCAGAAGCGCGCCAATGGTTTGGGCAAGTTCGGCCCGGATCTCCGGAACCGTCCGCTTCAAGTAAAGCCTCAAGTCCAGGGCCACCTGGTCGTTCCGGCTGCGGCCGGCGTGAACCATACGGCCCGCGTCCCCCAGCCTTTCGGTGAGTACCCCTTCAATAAAGGAATGGATGTCTTCGGCCCGGGTATCAATCAACAGCGCGCCCGATTCCAGTTCCGCAGCGATCCGCCCAAGCTCCGCGTCCAGTGTCCGGGCGATCTCTGCGGGGATGATGCCCTGCCGGCCCAGCATGGCCGCATGGGCCCGGCTCCCGACGATGTCATCCTGAGCAAGCCGCTGATCCACCCCTATGGACGCCTGAAAGGCAAAGGCTTCCGCTTCGGGTTTTTCCGCAAGGCGGCCTGCCCAAAGAACGGAGCTTGCGGGCTTGTTTTTACCCTCAAGTTTATCATTCATTTTATCCATTATATTCATTTGTCATGATTTATAACAGTCCGGTTACTCTACTATTTAATCAGCGGTATCACCCGGATCAGCAAACTTGTTACCTTTGCTGCGTTTTCCGCAAAGACCTTGCTTATGGCTTCCCAGGTGACCGGTTCCTCGTCGGTTTTCCATGAATCGTAGTCGGTACTCATGGCGACCGCCCCGTAGGGGATACCGGCTTCGTTTGCCAGAACCGTTTCGGTGGCTATGGACATATTGATGATGTCGGCGCCCCAGGCGCGGAACATGCGGGATTCGGCGCGGGTAGAAAACCGGGGGCCTTCGATGGTCACCACCGTCCCCTTTTCATGGAAGGGGTATTGAAGATGCCTGCACGCATCGATCAAAATTTTACGCAAATCCCTGTCGTAGGGGTCCGCCATGGCGCAGTGCACCGGATTGTGGGGCTCAAAGCTTTCGTGAAAAGTCATCTTCCGCTGGCGGGTATTATCAATAAACTGATCGATTACTACCAGGTCCCCCCGGCGGATCTCCTCCCGCAGTGATCCTACGGCGGTGGTGGCCACAATGTGGGTGCACCCGGCGGCCTTAAGGGCCGCGATATTGGCCCGGTAATTGACCTGAGTAGGCGGTATGGTATGCTCCCTGCCGTGGCGGGCAAGCAGAACCACCTCAGCGCCGGCTATGCTTCCGCGCTTTAAGGGGGAAGAAGGCTTCCCGTAAGCCGTGCTAACTTCTTCGTCCCGTGGGTTGGAAAAAATATCCGGGTTATCCAGGCCGCTGCCGCCAATAATACCGATAACTGCCATAATCACACTCCTTGCCGTTTCTCTTTAATCACCCACTGTCCGGGTTATTACGAATTGTATTTGTTATACAGTTTCAGTGCCAGTGCAAGGGCTTCGTCAATCGATACACCCCAGGTTATAACGCCTTCGTCATGTCCGGCAAGCACAATCTGCCCATGGCTGTTTCCCGATTGCCCCACAGCATTACTAATCGCATGGGCCATTTCCGGGGTCCCGTAGGCTGCGTCTTTTGGGGTAGACAGCAGATCGTCCCCCAGCATCCCTCCAAAAACAGCTTTACTGTGAATGTGGATTACTGCGGCGGCTTTGGGGCAGGCCCGATAAATAGCGCCGTGGCTCATGGATTCCGAAGAAGCCTGAATGGGCCCCCTTGATACCACCCGGTTCCCTTCGATATCGCAGGAACGCACCAGGCAATATTCATCCGGTGAAAGTTCCCGTTTGGCCCCGGTGGCGGTTCCGCTTATCAAAAACTCATCCCCCGCAGTGCGGATACTCAAATTACCAAAGCCAATTCCGTTTGGGTAAACCCCGATTAAACCTAAATCGTAAAGCTGCGTCCGGGCATTGTTAAGGACAGGCCACAGGGGATGCGCTATCGCCGCCCCCCGGGTATGCTCCGCGGTGTACTTTACGTAGCCCTCGTCACCCATGCGTACACCCCTGCCCCGCCGCCTGTTCCGGGTACAGTCCCAGAATCCCCTGCTCCGAGGCTTCGCAGATTCCCCGCTCGCTTATCAAACCGGTGATATACCGCGCCGGGGTTACGTCAAAGCCCCAGTTCCGCGCAGAAGTACTGTCGGGGCATATCTGCACCGTTTTCAGCGCGCCGCTTTTGGTCTTGCCGCTTACGAAGCGCACTTCCGATGCGTCCCGCTCCTCAATGGGAATTTCCTTAAGGCCGTCCCGCATGTTAAAATCGAAGGTTGACGAGGGCAGTGCCACATAAAAGGGGACCCCGTTTTCCTTTGCCGCCGCCGCCTTAAGGTAGGTGCCGATCTTGTTCGCCGCGTCCCCGCAGCGGGTCACCCGGTCCGCCCCGGTAATCACCATATCCACCATGCCGTGCTGCATCAGATGGCCCCCGGCGTTATCGGGGATAAGGTCGTGGGGCACCCCGTGCTGCCCCAGTTCCCAGGCGGTCAGGCTTGCCCCCTGGTTACGGGGCCGGGTCTCGTCAACCCAGACATGGACCTTAAGGCCCGCGTCATGGGCCGCATATACCGGGGACAGGGCCGAACCGTAATCCACAAAGGCAAGCCACCCGGCGTTGCAGTGGGTAAGGATGTTAACCGTTTCGCCTTTTTTCCTGGCGGCGATAGCTTTAATAATTTCCACGCCGTGAATCCCGATGCGCCGGCAGGAATCCGCATCCTCATCGGCGATGGCCTGCGCTTCAATGCGGGCATCTTCACACTTTTTCGCTGGGGGTAAATCCGCCGAATCCGTTAGTGTTACTAACATACGGTCCACCGCCCAGGCCAGGTTACTTGCGGTGGGCCGGGTGTTCTTCAGTATTTCTGCGGAGCGGAGGAGATCCGCAGTAAAGCTGCCCTCCCCCGCCTCAAGAACCGCCAGGTACATACCGTAGGCTGCCGTTGCGCCGATAAGACCCGCCCCCCGCACGTACATATCCTTGATGGCCCGGCGTACATCTTCGACGGTACGTAAATCAATAATATCGAAACTATGGGGCAGCGCCAGCTGGTTGATTATCTGCACCACAGTATTATCTGTCTCCTTGAGCCAAATAGTCCTGTAGTGCCGCCCGTTTACGTTCATTATTTCTTCGGTTTCTTCGCCGCCGGCTTCGCGGTTTTAAGCGCAGCTTTACTGTTCTTCTGCATCAAAGCCCGTACCAGAACCGGGAGGCCGTAGAGCCGGATAAAGCCTTTGGCATCGGCATGGTTGTAGAGGTCGCCGGTGGTAAAACTGGCGATGCTGGTGTTGTACAGC
The DNA here is from genome assembly GCA_025997875.1 of Spirochaetia bacterium. Classification (GTDB taxonomy): domain Bacteria; phylum Spirochaetota; class Spirochaetia; order Treponematales; family Breznakiellaceae; genus BNUT01. The sequence continues at coordinate 10,595 of BNVE01000064.1, read as the reverse complement.
GAGTAGGGGCTGGTGACACCGGCGGAGCTGATCGAGCCCTTGTAGAGCTTGAGCCGTACCTTGCCGGTGACGGTCTTTTGGGTGGAGTCCACAAAGGCGGACAGGGCTTCCCGCAGGGGGGTGAACCAGAGGCCGCCGTAGATCACTTCGCCCATTTTTGCCGACACCGACTGCTTGAAGGCGTAGGTCTGCCGGTCAAGACAGATGTGTTCCAGGTCCTGGTGGGCGTAGTAGAGGATGGCCCCTCCGGGGGTTTCGTAGACCCCCCGGCTCTTCATGCCCACCACCCGGTTTTCCACCAGGTCCACCAGGCCCACCCCGTGGGCGCCGCCGATTTTGTTCAGGGCGTAGATCAGTTCCACCCCGTCAAGCTGCTTGCCGTTCACCGCCGTGGGAATGCCCTTCTCGAATTCGATCTCCACGTATTCAGCCTTGTTTGGGGCCTTCTCCGGGGGGATGGTCATCTTGAGCATCCCCTCAAGGCTCGGCTCGTTGGCGGGGTCCTCAAGCTCCAGCCCCTCGTGGGAGATGTGCCAGAGGTTGTCGTCCCGGCTGTAGGAATCCTTTTTCTTCATAGGCACCGGGATATGCCGTTTTTCCAGGTATTCGATTTCCTCTTCCCGGCTCCTGATGTCCCAGGTCCGCCAGGGGGCGATGATCTCCAGGTCCGGCGCAAAGGCCGTGATCCCCAAATCAAAGCGCACCTGATCGTTCCCCTTGCCGGTGGCCCCGTGGGCGATGGCCACGGCTTTTTCCTTCCGGGCATAGTCTACCAGGACCTTGGCAATGAGCGGCCGGGCGGTACTGGTGCCCAAAAGGTACTTGTCTTCGTAGAGGGCGTTGGCCTTGAGGGCGGGCCACACATAATCCTCAACGTATTCTTTCTTCACATCCGCCACATAACAGGAAAGGGCGCCGGTATCCAGGGCCCGCTGTTTGATGGTTTTCCAGTCCGCCTCCTGGCCCACATCCACACAGACCGCCACAATGTCGCAGTCGTAGTTTTCCTTAAGCCAAGGGATGATCACCGTGGTATCCAGGCCGCCTGAATAGGCGAGGATGATTTTCTTTTTCATAATATCTCCATATTAAAATATTATACTACAGAGATGGGGAGCGTGTTAATGCCCCTTACAGCTTGTTCGTTTTGAACCGGAAATGTTCCGCAAGATCGTGCATGGCGATATCGAAACTGTAAAAGTTTATGTTTTCGCCGTTGTTAGCTTCCCGGTAACCAAGGGCGGAAGCTATATGGATGGCATCCAAAGTACGGCATCTTGCCAAGTCCTTGTTCAGATAGATTGATTTTTCCAGTCTTTCACTGATTATCCGATAACTTGCCTCATTAAGATATTCATCCAGCTCTTTTGATTTTTCGCTTAACCAATTACCGGGCAATTTCGCTTTGTTGCGCTCGTACATTCTTCGCAGGGATACAACCGATTCAATTTTCAATAAAATGGAACTGACCCGGTTTGTCGCATCCTCCCAATAAGAACAGGCTTCTTCCCGCCGGCCTTCTTCAAACAGTATTGCCAGAAGAACCGATGAGTCAAAATAACTTACCACGGAAACCGGTCCGCCCGTACTTCTTCCAGAATCGCTTTATAATCTATGCTCTTTTCTGCTTCCGTTATTTTTGGCGGTTTTGCGATGGATTTTCGCCGCTTTGCCAGTATCACTTCCCCCTCTTTGCTTAATTCAACCAGCTTTTGTTCAAAGGGGGTAAAGGCCTCCGGTTCTTGCGGGGTCGATATTTCCGCGATAATCTTGTTATGCTCCGTCACAATAACCGTCTCGCCATCCTTAACGTATTGAAGGTATTGGGAAAGCCGGTCCTTTAAGTTTCTGACGCCTACGGTAACCATGTTCTAAATATAGCCCTTGTGGCCATAATTGTCAACCCTTCTTTTTTTCAATATGCTGATCAATATCCCTAATAATGGACTGATGAAGCCGCTCCATTGCTTCTTCCTCAGTCATTCTTGGCATAGCGGGCTCCTCTCAAATCAAGCCCGCCTAAGACTTTCTCTCCCGGATCAGCAGGGTCATCAAAGCGGCAAGAAAAGTCAGAACCATGGCGATGTACCATGCCCCTGAATAATTACCGGTTTTCTGCATTATAATTCCGCCCAGCCAGACACCAAAAAATGAACCCACCTGATGCATCAGCGAGATCAGGCCAAAGAGGGTGCTAAAATAACGGATGCCGAAAATACTGCCGGTCAGGCTGGCCGTCGGCGGGACTGTAGCGCTCCAGGTTAAACCCATAGATGCGGCAAACAGGTAAAAGGTCATTTCGGTTTTCGGCACAAGAAGATACGCAATAATCACCAAACCCCTGACGGCGTAGACACCGGACAGAAGATACTTCATGTTAATATACTTTCCCAAAATACCCGCGCCTATACTTCCGGCTATATTGCACACCCCGATAATCGAAACACAGGCTGCGGCTAATACAGCGGTATGCCCGTAGGACTGTATTTCACCCGGCAGGTGGGTAGCGAGCAGCGCAACGTGAAATCCACAAATAAAAAACCCGCCGTGCAGCATGATATAGCTGGGATTGTGAAACGCCGCCCCTATCTGTTTTTTTAATGCTCCTTTGGCAGCCGGAGGAGCCGCTTCCTGTTTGTCAGAAAAATTGATAGCAGGGGCCGCTCGTCCGCAGAGAAACCACGAAGGGATAATCGACAGTAACGCTGTTACTGCAAGAAAAACAAACGGCCCATGGTAATTTGGCAGATTAATGAAAAGCTGGATCAGGGGTGCAAACAGCAGAGTTCCGGCGGCCCCGCCTACGTTGATAAGGCCGGTGGCGAGGGACCTTTTTTCCGGCGCAATACGGGATGAAACACTGCCCATAAGAATGGGCAGACTGCCTGCCGCAGCTCCGGCCGGGGCAAGCAGCCCAAGAGTCAGGATAAGCATTGCCGGCGTCTTTGCCCATCCGGCGCCAAGCTGGCCCAGAAGAAGACAGATCGCTCCGATTAGCAATACTGAAAAAGTTCCTTTTTTATCCGCCCAAACGCCGAACAGGGGCTGAAATACCCCAAACATAAGCTGGCCAATCGCCATAGCCATGCTTACTTCGGCAATATTTATCACCCTATGTTCCACAATGGGGCTTACGAACAGGCCGACCGTATTCCGAATCCCCATGATGATCATCATGATGCTGCCCGCCAGGAGGATAAAGGCCCAGGTTCCCGAAGATCGGATCGGCTGTTCCGAATTGGTCATTGTCTTTTACAAAAGACCTTTCAGTAATTCTAATCCCTGTTCTATCTCAGCATCACTGACAATGTAGGGCGGCAGGAAGCGCAGGGTTTTTGCGCCGGCGCTCAGCATAAGCAGCCCCGGTGTTTTCGCGTCCGCCCGGGTGATGGCCTTTTCCAGCAGAGGCCAGGCGTCCTCGGTGATGTCCACCCCGATCATCAGCCCCTTGCCCCGGACTTCCTTAACCTTGGGGGAATTCCAGGACTTGATGATACTCTGAAACTTCTCACCCTTCCGGGCAATTTCCTTGAGGAACGCGGGGTTGTTCACCGTTTCCAGCACCACAAGAGCGGCGGCGGCGGCGATGGGGTTCCCGCCGAAGGTGGAGCCGTGGTCGCTGACCTGTAAGACATCGGCGGCCTTTTCCCCCGTCAGCACCGCCCCCACGGGGATGCCCCCGGAAAGGCCCTTTGCCAGGGTGATCACATCGGGTTTGACACCGTAGCTTTCGCAGGCCAGGAAGGTTCCGGTCCGGCCCATGCCGCACTGGACTTCGTCAAACATCAACAGGATGTCCCGCTCGGCGCAGAACTTTGCAGCTGCGGCGATGTACTCCGCCGATTGGGGTTTGATGCCGCTTTCACCCTGGATGGCTTCCACCAGGAAGCCCGCCACGGTAGTCTTGTCCAGGGCCTTGTCCAGGGCATCAATGTCCCCGGACTGCACGTAGGCGAAGCCTTCGGTAAAGGGGCCAAAGTCCTTGTGAAAGTTATCCTGCCCGGTGGCGGACAAGGTGGTAATGGTCCTGCCGTGGAAGCTCCCCTTAAGGGTGACGATCTGATGCCGCCCGGGGCCGTACTTGACCAGGGAATATTTTCGGGCGATCTTGACGGCCCCCTCATTTGCCTCGGCGCCGGAATTGCCAAGGAACACCTTTTTCAGTCCCACGCCGGCACAGGCAGCTACCAGCTTTTCTGCGAATGCAGCGGAAACATCGCTCTGGTAATAATTGCAAACATGGTTGAGTTTCGCAGCCTGTTCCGCAATGGCCTTAACCAGCGGAGGATAGGCGTGGCCCAAACAGTTCACCGCAATCCCGGAAGCAAAATCCAGGTACTTCTTCCCATTCACATCGGTGAGCCATGCGCCCTCACCCTTGGCGAAGGTCACCGGCAGCCGGTGGTAGGTATTCATAAAAACATCAGCCATATTGATCTCCTGTAGTTTAATGCATGAATTTTGCAAAGCAACCTGCGGTTGCACAAAACTCAAAGAGTAAATCGGCTTGCCGATTTACTCTATCATTGTACCGATTCCCTCATCGGTAAAGAGTTCGATTAACAGCGCATGGGGCAGACGGCCGTCGATGATGTGGGCCTTCTTCACCCCCCCGTCCAGGGCGGTATTGCAGCACTCCACCTTGGGGATCATCCCCTTGCTTACGATCCCCTCTTTTTTAAGGCTCTCCAGCTCGGCGCGGGTGGCGGCCTTGATAAGGGAATCGGGGTTCTGCACATCACGGAGTATGCCCCGCACATCGGTCATCAGCACAAGCTTTTCCGCCTTCACCGCAGCGGCGACCCTGGCGGCGGCGGTGTCGGCGTTGACGTTAAGGGCGCGCCCCGCATCAGGCCCAATGCCGAAGGCTACCGAGGACAGCACCGGGATGGCCCCGGAATCCAGGACCGTGTTCAAAGTGGAGATATCCACTTCTTCAATTTCCCCCACCAGTCCCAGGTCCTCACCGTCCGCAGCCTTGAGCCGCCGCGCCTTGAGCATGGCCCCGTCGATGCCGCAGAGCCCGATAGCCCTGCCCCCGGCAGCTTCAATTAAACCGGTAATATCCTTGTTGACTTTCCCGCAGAGGACCATCTGGACAACTTCCATGGTTTCCTCATCGGTGTAACGGAGCCCCTGGACGAAATGGCTTTCCTTGCCGGTCTTTTTCAGCAGCGCTTCGATCTCGGGTCCCCCGCCATGGACCAGCACGGTACGGATGCCGACACAGCTCATCAGGATCACATCCTGGATCACCGCGTTTTTCAGCTCCCCGTTGATCATGGCGTTCCCGCCGTACTTGACCACCACTGTTTTACCCCGGTAGCGCTGAATATAAGGCAGCGCATGGATAAGAACTTCCGCCCTGTTAGTATTACTAATCGCTTCTTTCATGACCGATAGTCCCCGTTAATCTTAACGTAATCGTAGGTAAGATCGCAGCCCCAGGCAGTTACCTTTCCCGGCCCGGCGCCGCCCGCAATTTCCACATTGATTTCAATTTCTTCTTCCAGAAGAATTTTCTTTGCGTCTTCCTCGGAGAAGGGAACCGGCGCGCCCTGTTTGTACACCAGTATGCTGCCCTGAACGCTGGCAAAGAAGACGTCGGTCTTGTCGGGATCGAAGTCCGCCCCGGAGTAACCCATGGCGCAGAGGACCCGGCCCCAGTTGGCGTCGGCGCCAAAACAGGCGGCCTTTACCAGGCTGGATGCGGCCACCGATTTTGCCAGTACTTCCGCGGCCTCTTCATCCTTTGCGCCCCGTACCGTAACGGTCACGAGCCGGGTTGCGCCCTCCCCATCCCGGGCCATGGCCCGGCCAAGTTTGATGCACACCGCTTCCAGGGCTTCGGCAAAAAGCTCATACTCTGCGCCCTCAGTATTGATGGGGGCGTTGGCGGCCTCGCCGTTTGCCATAACCAAAATGGTGTCGTTGGTGGAGGTGTCCCCGTCCACCGTAACCCGGTTAAAGGAACACTTCACCGCCCGGCGCAGGGCCTTATCCAGGAGTTCCCGGCTGATGGCGGCGTCGGTGGTGACAAAGCAGAGCATGGTAGCCATATTGGGGTGAATCATCCCGGAACCCTTGGTCATGCCCCCGAGGCGCACGGCTTTGCCGCCAATTTCCAGTTCCACCGAAGCGGCCTTCTTCCGGGTATCGGTGGTCATGATCGCTTCCAGGGCCGCCTCGCTCCCCGCCTCGTCCCCGCGGATGCTGCTCGCCAAAGCGCTCATGCTGCTATCCACAGCCGCTATGGGAAAGGGCACCCCGATAACCCCGGTGGAGGCCACCGCCACATTGTCCGCCTTCAGGGCGAACTCGTCGGCGGCAAGCTGGGCCATCTTCCGGGCCGCAGCGATCCCCGCCTCCCCGGTGCAGGCGTTGGCGTTCCCCGAATTGGCGATCACCGCCTGGCATTTACCATCCGCCAGGTGTTCCCGGCTCACCAAAACGCTGGCGGCCTTGACCCTATTGGTGGTAAACATCGCCGCCGCAGTACAGGGCTTCTCCGAATAGATAAGAGCCAGGTCCCGCTTCTTTGACGAAGCCTTAATCCCGCACCAAATCCCGCCCGCCTTGAAGCCCTTGGGGGCACAAACCCCGCCGCTTATATCTTTCATCTCAACTTCTCCTAAAAAACAAAAGAATATTAACCACAGAGGGCACAGAGGTTTCACAGAGGACACAGAGAATTTAAAAAAAAATTAATCTTTCTCTGTGATCTCTGTGTTCTTCCCTCTGTGTCCTGGAACCTTCGGTTCCTTGTGGTTTCTCTTTCTCCTATATCCTCCTAAAACAGCGCCGGCACCGTGTTAAGCCCGGCGGTTTCATCGTAACCAAAAATGATATTCATGTTCTGTACTGCCTGGCCTGCGGCGCCCTTTACCATATTGTCGATGGCGCTGACGATGATCAGGGTGGTCCCCAGGGTTTCCAGGTGCACCGAGATGTCGCAGAAATTGGACTGCCGCACCCGGTTGGTGGCGGCGATTACACCGGCGGGGAGGACCCGCACAAAGGGCTCGCCTTTGTAAAAATCGGTGTAGACCCGGCGGATCTCGTCGGTCCTGGCGGCAATTTCCTTTGAGGGGGGCCGGGGGACGCCGGGGGAGATACCGCCGGGCCGCCGGCTTTCAGCCAATGGAATGTAGATCGTGCTGAGGATACCCCGGTTCATGGGGGCCAGGTGGGGGGTGAATATCAGCCCCGGGGCGCTTACCTTACCACCATCGGATTGAGCGGCCATGAAGGCCAGGTTCCGGCTGATCTCCGGGGTGTGCCGGTGGGCCCCCACCTTGTAGGGGGCCACAGAATCGGAACACTCGGGGAAATGGAAAGACGGCTGGGGCTCCCGGCCGCCCCCGGTCACCCCGGAAGCGGCGTCGGCAATAATCGTGCCGGGGCCGGCGATGCCCCTGACCAGGGCGGGAAAGGCCCCCAAAGAAGTCGCCGTGGGATAACAGCCGGGGTTCCCGATAATCACCGGGGCCGGTTTTCCGGCGGAGTTCCCTGCCTGGGCCGCGACCCCGGCCACACTGGCCAGAGCAGCCAATTCCTGAATCCGCTTCCGGTTCAGTTCCGGAAGACCGTAGACCGAGAGCTTCCGCAGTTCCGGGTGTACGTAGGGTTTGCCGTACCAGGCGGTATAGGCGGCCTCATCATCATCAAAACGAAAATCTGCGGAAAGATCGATAAAGGGAATCCCCTTTTCCACCGCAGCCTTGGCATAGGGCTCCCCCACCCCGTTGGGCAGGGCGGCAAAGACCACATCCGAGGCGGCGATAACCGCTTCGGGCTTTTCCAGGACGGCGGAGATCCGTCCCAGGAAGTTGGGGTAGACCTTTTCAATCCGATCCCCCTCATAACTCACCGAAGCAAGGGACAATGTATCAATATGGGGATGCCCCGAAAGGATTCTGACCAGTTCGGCCCCCGCGTACCCGGTGGCGCCGATAATTCCTGCGATCATAGACGATGCTCCTTGAAACTGCCGGATGTTCCGGGAAAAACAAAATTTTCCCGCCTTAAACCACTAAACAAAAGCTACTAAATTGTATATTAAGGATGATTAAAGCTTCAACGGAAGCGGGTAAGGGAGGAAAAAAAGGATAATCCGCACTGATAGACTTTCATATTCTTAATTATGCATAAATATTTATTTTTGTCAATACCGGCAGGGTGATATTTGACAAAAAAGGGTATTTTTTGGAATATTTATGCAAAAAGGCGGTGCCTATGATTCAAGGGGAACGTCAGGTTCTTATCCCCCGGGCAGATTGCCCTTACAGGACTAGGCTCAGGGGCTTATCGCCATGGATGCCGACCAGTTTTTGGTCTACCGGGTTGACCATAAGGTCCATGCCTTCAAGGGCGATTGCGCCGAGAAGCACCTCCCCGGCGCCGGGCACGACCAGAGCCTGACACGCCGTCATGCGGTCTTTCCAGTGAACCGCCACCGCTTCCGTCATGCTGCAGACCTCTTTCGCACCATTGGCGAAGGTCGCCTCACGCTGCTCCACAACCCCAAGCCCCAGTGGTTAATTCCTATCGGCTCATCCCCGCCACGCCCACGATGACGCCCCCCAAGGCAAGGCCCGCGGCGGTAAAGAAGGCAATGCGGTATATGCCGCGGGACCGTTCAAGGCCGGCTATCCGCAGTTCCGCGGTCTGTCGGTAGGCTGCGAAGGATTCGAGCCTCTCCGAGATCCCTATCAACCTTTCCAGCTCGTTCCCGGAGCTGCTCCCGTTCCCGTCCGCTTCGCCATCCAAAGAATAAACCGGCAAGGGCAAGACCCAGGACAAGACCGAGCACAAAAGGAATAAGCCCATAAGCCGCGCCGGCGCTCCGGCAGGCGGCGTTGTTTTTAACCCTGATACGTTCCACCGCACGGTTCCTCCTTAGGGGTATAAACCGCAAAGTCAACGAAGTCGAAGAAGGTAATAAAAAATCAGATTCTCTTTATTTCCTTCCTTATTCGACTGCGAACCAAAGGTTCGATTTGGCTTCGCGGTTAAAAATTCTCCCTATAAAGATACCGCAGAGCAAGAGCTCTGCGGTTCTTCGATGGACAGGAAATTATTTGTACTCTTTACGCGCTATCTGACACAGAAAGCGGGGACGCAGCCACCATTAAAATCAAAAAAATGCGCAGCACTGCCAGATGAACCATCAGTATAGACAGAAAAGAAATGTTGTCCGAGTGATTTACTAGGTCCAAATATTGGTGAAGCGAGCCAGTATTGATAAGGTACCAGCGATCCCACAACGTCGTATTTAATGCGAGAAGGATTATCTTGGTAGTACTCAAGCTGCGCATGATCCGCATTGCTTTCTTCGTCCGACAGATAATTCCAGGTGACTGGATAACTATACAACACACCCATCATCTCCCGAAAGTTGGGGAGCCAGAGCATATCGTCAATCGTTTCCAACCCATCTGCGCCGAGTCCTGCCACTTTGTGTATGGGAGCCCAGAGCATCGCATTGGTAAGACCTGTAGCGGCTTTCAGTCCCGGCAGGAATTTATTTACAAGATAGGTCCTCAAAGAGCTTTCCATATAGGTTTTTCCTAAGGGGGAACCGGCCAACATTTTTTGCCTAACCGGAACATTCTGGAAATGGAACACCACATGGTCGGGGGCGGTCGGATTATTCACAGCTCCGCCACCGCGCTTAAAGGAGTTTTTACCCACCACCATAAGGCGCAGGAGCCGGCCTTTATCAACGCTTTGATAGATTAGCGCCTGGTCGGTTATCGTTTTAGCGCCAATGGTCAATTCAGGCAGGTCAATATAGTCGCCAAGGTCTATCCTGGAAAAGTCGCCGCCGGAAACCGCATTGTGCACACTGGTAAAGGTGTCGCTTATTATTTGAGTGGTAAGCGGTACACCCAATGTGCGTTTGTCGAACTTTATGGTGAGATCCTTGGTCGCTATCGGGGCTGCCGTAACGGAAACCCCGGCGCTGAGGTTACCGATGGTATCCTTCGTCTTTACGGTAAAGGTGTAGTTCGTGCCGTTGGTTAAGCCCCTTATGGTTAAGGGTTGCGCCGCGCCCTTGAGCACGGTTTGGGGGGTTACCGGTGTTCCGGTCGCCGGCGTCCAGCTGATTTCCACTGCGGCAAACCCGCTGTCGGCCGGTTCCGCCCAGGTAAGGGCAATCAACTCGAAGCCGGGGTCTGCCACCAGGGTCGTCTCGCCGATTGGCGGCGCCGTGATATCAAAGTCCTGGGTGTAAGCAGTCCCTACCGCTGTGCCGTCAACAATAGTCGCCGTTACGGTCACGGTCCCTGGGGCGGCGGCTGTAAGGACATCGCCGATGATTGTCGATGAGGTACCGCCTTGGGTTTTGAGGCTCCAGACAATGGTTTTGTTGGTTGCGTTCACGGGATCTACCGTGCCGGTCAGCGTAAGCGGCGTTCCGACAATAGTGGTACTTGGCACACCGGTGATGTTGGTTACCGCCACGAATGGCGGCGGACCGCCGGAGCCGTCTGTCGGGGTTGCCACTATGGAAGTCCCGGCGCTGATGGTACCGTCAGTATACACCGTCTTTAAGGTAAAGGTGTAGGCCGTGCCGTTGGTTAAGCCGCTTA
>BNVE01000063.1 GCA_025997875.1 Spirochaetia bacterium | reverse complement strand
CCGGCTTGTCCTTTGTCTGCTGTTCCCGTTTAAGGCCTGCGCAGAAACTGTACGATCTGTGGATTAAGTTTAATGCGGACAGGTTGGTGGGGTAACATTTTTGCCGGGTTTTTCCGACCGCCTGCGCACTGAGATTGAATATGCCGGTCTTAACCAAAAGGAATTTGCCGCCCGGGCAGGCATCAAAAAGCGCGCTTTAGACGGGTATCTGGGGGTTCAAAAATCCATGCCCCCCGCCGATGTTGCCATTAAAATGGCATTGGCTCTGGGGCTTTCGGTGGAATACCTGGTAAGCGGCAGGGAAGTTAAGGATTCATTTGATATCGCGCGCTACGTGCAGTTTCGGGATGTGCTGGATGATTTGGCGGTTCTGCCTGATGAAATGGTAAACCCCATCAGGATGATGATACAAAGCGCCGCCGATCAGAAGCGGAGAGAAAAACAAAGATAGGATGCTGCGTACCTTAAAGATTATCCTGGTTTCAGGCGGTGATGGCGAATCCTTGTTTCTGGGGTAAAATCGTGGTATAATGAACCCATGAGCCGAAGGTTACCCATTGGGATGCAGGATTTTGTCAATATTCGGGAGGACGGTTTCCTTTATGTGGATAAAACCGCTCTGATCTACGATTTGATTTCCGGTTCGGGGAAGACCTTTTTCCTGTCCCGACCCCGGCGTTTTGGAAAATCCCTGCTCTGTTCCACCTTGGGCGCCATTTTTGAGGGACGGCGGGAGCTTTTTGAGGGGCTCGCTATAGACTCCCTTGGCTGGGAGTGGAAGAAACATCCGGTAATTCGTATTGATTTGAATCCGGGCGACTACGGTGAAGGGCCGGAAACCCTTGCATTGGTCCTGCACAATATCCTTGCGAACGCGGCGGCTAAAGCAGGTTTATCGCTGCGGGGAGAGCTGGCGCCGGATCAGTTCGGTAATCTGATTCAGGATATGAGCCGCAGTTCCGGCGAAAGGGCTGCGGTCATCATTGATGAATACGATAAGCCCTTACTCACCACTATTGATAATCCGGAACAGCACAAGAGGAGCCGTAACGCCCTTAAAGCCTTCTATGGGGTACTAAAATCCTCCGATGAGTATCTTAAATGTGTGTTTTTAACCGGCGTTACCAAGTTTGCCCAGGTAAGCGTGTTTTCCGACTTGAATAACCTGAAGGATCTTTCCCTGGATCCCCGCTACAACGATCTGTGCGGTATAACCCAGGAAGAATTGGAACGGGATTTTGCTGAAGAAATACAGCAGATTGTTCGGGATAAAAACACCGAAAAGAAAATCTATCTTGATGAACTTAAGCGTTATTATAACGGCTATCGGTTTTCAAAAAATCCGCTTACCGTATACAATCCCTTTGGGCTGTTGAACCACTTTGATCAAAGTGGGGCCTTCGAAAGCTACTGGTATGCTACCGGAACCCCCTCATTTCTTATTAAGCTGATAGAGGATCAAAAGATAGATATACTGAATCTGGAAAGTGAAAGCGTCACGATGGCCGATTTCAGGAGGTTTGACGCACAAAATATGGAGGCGCTTCCCGTTCTGTACCAGTCCGGTTATCTGACCATTGTTGATTATGATAATGAACTAAACGAATATTATCTGGACTATCCCAACGAAGAGGTGCGCACATCATTTTCACAATCATTGCTGGAGCACTACATCCATGCGCCGGAAACAGATTTACGGGCACTGGTCAAAACCCTGCCCCGCGCTCTTATTCAGGGCGATGTTGACGGCGCCCTGAACGGGATAAAGGCCTTCCTGGCATATGTACCCTATGATATTCAAATAGCAGAAGAACGATACTATCAGACGGTGTTTCATCTTATATTCCGGATGCTCGGCCTCAGCTGCCGTTCCGAAGTCCGCCTTGCCGCCGGCCGCATAGACAGCCTGGTGGAAACAAAAAATCAAGTCTACTGTTTTGAGTTCAAATTGAACGGAACCGCCGGGGAAGCTCTGGCCCAGATAGACCATAAGGACTATCTGCTCCCATGGCAGGGGCCGGCTTTGCAAGCCGGCGGCGGGAAGAAGCTTTTCAAGGTTGGCGTGGCCTTTGACTGGGAAAAGCGGAATATTGGGGAGTGGAAGACGGTGGGGGGCTGAGGCCGGAGAAGTATGTTATTGGTTCTATATTTACGACCCTTAGTCCCCATATTTCGCGAGTAAAACTTCAAGCGATCATCTGGTGATGGCCTATCATCATATCTATGGATTGTCTGGACTATTATGCTTGGTGGGGTGATTGGGGCGTGAAAGTTAAAAACAAGATGCTATACGCCTTAAGGATAAATAATTATGAAAATTATATTTTTTTTAATTAATTAGGATAATTGTTTTTTGGAAAACAATATTAAAAATAAAACAGTAAGGGGGGTGTTCTGGAGTAGTATAGAGCGCTTTTCGGTTCAGGGTGTACAATTTGTCTTGGGGATCATCATAGCCAGATTACTTGAACCATCTGATTATGGAATAATTGGAATGTTGGCTATATTTTTGGCCGTTTCGCAAACTGTTATTGATAGTGGTTTTTCCAGTGCATTAATTCGAAAACAAGATAGAACTGAAATTGATTTTTCAACAGTATTTTATTTTAATATTTTTATAGGTATAGTTTTTTATTTAATATTATTTTTTGTATCTCCGGTCATCGCATTGTTTTTTAAAACGCCAATACTAGAGGACCTTGTAAAGGTTGTTGCCCTTAATCTATTGTTTAATTCTTTAGCGATAGTACAGCGGACAAAGTTGACCATACAAGTTGATTTTAAAACACAGACAAAAGTTAGCCTGATCGCTGTTCTATTATCTGGTATAGTTGGCCTCATTATGGCTTATGTGGGATTGGGTATATGGGCATTGGCCTTTCAGTCAGTATTAAACGCTGGATTAAACGTCGTTTTTTTATGTTTTTTCTCCCGATGGAAACCATTATGGGTATTTTCGATACGGTCATTTAAGGAATTATTTTCTTATGGGTCAAAACTATTGCTTTCAGCATTAATAGATACCTTATATAATAATATTTATACTATTATTATTGGTAAATTATTTCGAGCCAGTGATTTAGGTAATTACACACGGGCTAATCAGTTTGCACAATTTCCGTCATCAAATTTGACAGAGGTGTTTCATCGAGTTGCTTTTCCTATGCTAAGTGACATACAACACAATGACGAAAAACTAAAGATGATATATCGCCAATATTTACGGATGGCGGCATTTATTATTTTTCCACTTATGTGTGGCTTTGCTGCGGTTGCATCACCTTTTATTATGTTTATATTAACTGAAAAATGGATAGGAATAGTTCCCCTGCTTCAATTATTGTGTTTTTCTTATATGTTGTATCCGGTTCATGCGATTAACTTAAACCTGTTACAGGTTAAAGGTCGTTCTGACCTTTTTCTTAAACTTGAGGTTATGAAAAAATGTATTGGTACTGCCATTTTATGCGTAACAATACCGTTTGGAATATCCGGAATGTGTATAGGTGGGATATTTACTAGCATTATTGGTTTGGTAATAAATACTCATTATACAGGGAAAATAATTTCAATTGGTTTTTTTAGACAAATGATTGATTTGTTGCCAATATTATTTTCATCATTATCTATGTTTTTTATCGTATATTTTATTACAAGCCTTATTCAGGATTGTTTTATTGGATTACTAGTTGGATTTTTATCGGGAGTTGTTTATTATGCCCTGTTAAATATCATTATCAAATCTAAGGAAATGAAACTAATAATAGGATTAATTAATTTTAGGGGGAAATAATATGCTTATAAAATCTTTGCTTGCTATCAATAATACTATCAATTCATTAGAGGATATAAAAAATTGGATAGAATATCGTAACAGATGTGTACAAGTATGCGTTGATCGAACATCATTTTTATCACTGGCTAATTGGTGCATAGATGAAAATGGCTCGCTTAGACATATATCAGGGCATTTTTTTAGTATTGAAGGAATTAAGGTTAGAACGGACTATGGCGCTGTATCTTGTTGGACACAACCTATTATTAATCAGCCGGAAATTGGATTTCTAGGAATTTTGACGAAGGAATTTGATGGTGTTCTTTACTTTTTAATGCAAGCAAAAATTGAGCCGGGTAATATTAATTGTGTACAAATCTCTCCAACTCTTCAAGCTACAAAAAGTAATTATAGGCAGGTACATCATGGGAAACAGCCGCGTTATTTGGAATATTTTGTCAATGCTCTTCCTGAACAAATATTGTTGGATCAACTGCAATCGGAACAGGGATCGCGGTTTCTTAGAAAGAGAAACCGAAATATTATAATTAAAATCAAAGATGATATAGAAATAAATGATGATTTTCGATGGATGACATTAGGGCAAATAAAAGAATTGATGCGGTATAATAATCTTGTTAATATGGATACACGTACTGTATTATCAGGTCTGAATATAAGTAACTATATATCGCCAGTAGATGATATGACAAAGATGTCTCCTTTGGGGGCAGGGCTAATTCTTTCTACAGTAACCAATCATTGTTATCGTTCGATGGAAGAGCATTTGTCATGGCTTTCTACATTAAAATCAAAATATGATTTACTGGTAGATAAATTCTCGATTAAAGATATGGAAGATTGGCAAATATTATCAGATGAAATTGTAAGAAAAGATGAGCAATATTTTAAGGTAATTGGAGTAAAGGTGACCATATCAAGTAGAGAGGTAACATCGTGGTGTCAACCTTTAATTCAGCCGATGCAGCAAGGTTTGTGTGCGTTTATTATAAAGAAAATTTATGGGGTATATCATTTTCTGGTACAGGCAAAGTTAGAATGTGGGAATTTTGATGTTATGGAATTAGCTCCATCGGTACAATGTTTAACCGGAAATATATATTTGACAGATGGTATGAAGCCACCATTCGTTGATTATGTTTTAAATATACCATCAGAAAGAATTGTTTATGATGCATTGCAGTCTGAAGAGGGTGGACGTTTTTTTAAAGAACAAAACAGAAATATGATAATAGAGGCGGACGATGCCTTTCCAATAGAATTGCCTGAGTGTTATACATGGATGACCTTAGGACAAATGTATAAATTTCTCGTTTTTAATAACTATTTGAATATCCAGTCAAGAAGTCTTATTTCTGCATTAAAGTATAGCGAGTGGGTATAATGCAAAGAATATACAAAGTTGGTGTTTTGGGATGTGCCCACATTGCAACACGTTCTATGATACCGGCATTTTTTGATTCTAGGCGTTTTGAGCTTGTTGGTATTGCAAGCAGAACCTTTGAGAAGGCTCTGCTTGTAGCAGAAAGATACAATTGTCAAGTATATAGTACTTACGATGATTTATTAAATGATGGCGCTATAGATTTGATTTATATACCCCTTCCGACAGGCCTTCATTATGGATGGGTACTCAAAGCCTTGAATAAGAAAAAACATGTTCTATGTGAAAAATCTTTAGCATCAAATTATCCAGAGGTTAAAGAAATAACGGAGCTTGCGAGAAAGAATGGATTACTCCTTATTGAAAATTTTCAATTTAGATTTCATTCACAGCATGCTTGGGTAAAAAATTTTCTCATCGAAAATGGGATAGGCGATATCAGATGTTTCAGAAGTTCGTTTGGATTTCCTCCTTTTCCTGACAAGGACAACATCCGCTATTCAAAACTACTGGGGGGTGGCGCTTTACTTGATGCGGGAGCATATACTTTAAAGGCATTACAAGTTATTCTACCGGATTATAATTTTAAGGTAAAAGCTGCGTCGTTATATCAAAAGAATACGGAAGTTGATTTATGGGGTGGTATTTATTTAGACTGCTCTGAAGGTATTATAGCGGAGCTTTCATTTGGATTTGATAATTATTATCAATGTAATTATGAAATTTGGGGAACTAAAGGAAAAATAATATCCACTCGGGCATTTACCGCTCCTGCGGATTTGAAACCAATAATTATTATTGAAAAAAATAATAAACAAGAACTTATTGAGTTAGATGCGGATAATCATTTTAGTAATATGCTTGATCATATTGCCAACCGTCTGGACAGCGACCAATATAAAGATGAATATCAGGAGAATTTAACGCAGGCATCATATATTAATGATGTAAGGAATTCAATCAATGCCAATAAATAAAAATATTTATGTTACTTTACCAACGCTGGCGCCGCTCAATATGGTTATGGAATTATTGGAAGGAGTATGGTCCCGGGGTATTATGACCCACAATGGTCCATTAGTTCAACAGTTTGAAAATGAAGTAGCGGCTTTCCTTGGCATTAAAAATATTGTTGCCGTAGCGAATGGTACGATAGCCATACAAATGGCAATCCGTGCTCTTGAATTAAAAGGCGAAATTATTACAACCCCTTTTACCTTTATTGCAACGATCAGCTCTATTATTTGGGAGGGATGTATGCCGGTATTTGTGGACATTGATCCTGAAACGCTTAACATTGATCCCGAAAAAATTGAAAAGAAAATAAATAAACATACCTGTGCCATATTACCCGTTCATGTGTTTGGAAATTGTTCCAATATAGAAGCAATTGATGCAATAGCAAAAAGACATCATTTAAAGGTAATTTATGATGCTGCTCATTCTGTTGGTGTACAGTATAAAGGAAAATCTGTTTTCGAATATGGGGATATATCGGTAACTAGTTTTCATGCAACAAAAATGTTAAATACCGCCGAAGGCGGCGCCTGTTTTACACTAAATGATGCAATCCATGAGAAATTGAGGAGCATCCGTTTCTTTGGGTTTGATAAAGATCATAAAGAAATTATAGATGATGGGTTTAATGGTAAGATGACGGAGGTCCATGCGGCAGTGGGCCTAGCCAATATAAAATTACTCAATTCTGCATTGAAAGACCGTAAGCAGAAGTATGCTTTATATAAAGATTTTCTTTCACAAAATAGTGTATTAAAATTTCAGAAGATACATGAAGATTGTAATTATAGTTATTTCCCTGTAATATTCCCCTCCGAAAGTTGTCTTTTGGATGTTGAGAAGGCATTAAATCAGAAAAGAATTTATCCAAGACGGTATTTTTATCCTTCAGTAAATACTTTTACTCATATACTTCCTTATGTAGAAATGCCGGCTTCGGAAGATGTTGCAAAACGGGTATTATGTTTGCCATTATATTATAGCCTGGGAAATGATGATATAAAAAATATTTCTAAAATTGTTTTGGATACATTAAAATAGGATATGATTCAGAAAGGGTGGCATCCATGTTGCCCCTAAGAGAAAAAAGCTTGTGTAAATAACAGTATATAACTTATTCAAATGATTATAATGTTGATTTTATTATTTCTGTTATATTGGGAAATGATCTGTAGTAATTTATAGGAGACCGCTTGATGAAACTTGGTATTATGCAGCCTTATTTTTTGCCATATATTGGGTATTGGCAATTAATAAAAGCGGTTGATACTTTTGTTATTTATGATAATATTAAGTATACGAAAAAAGGATGGATTAATAGAAATAGGTATTTGCAGAATGGTACTGATGCATATTTTACCTTGCCATTAAAAAAAGATTCTGATTTTTTAGATGTAAAAGATAGGTATATAGCAGATTCATTTGATAAAAATAAAATCCTCAATCAAATTAAAGCTGCCTATGAAAAAGCGCCATATTATAATTCGGCCTTTCAATTGTTTAAAACATTAATAGAACATGATGCATTAAATTTATTTGAATATATTTATTTTTCGGTTAACCATGTTTGTGCGTATCTGTCTATAAATACAAAAATAATTAAGAGTTCTGAAATTATGATAGAGCATTCCCTAAAATCAGAAGAGAAAGTGATAGAAATATGCAAATGGTTAAAGGCAGATACATATATCAATCCTATTGGAGGACAGAAACTTTATTCTAAAGAACATTTCAAACAGAATCGGATAAACCTTAATTTTATTCAATCAAATGAGATTCAATATAAACAGTATGACAATGATTTTGTACCATGGCTTTCTATACTGGATGTTATGATGTTTAATACACTGGAACAGATTAATCAAATGTTAGACAAATATGAACTAATACTTCCCCAATAGGAGTCAAAAGTGTTTCGGTGGAAAAAACGTGGCGTAGTGTTTAATCCTTGTGATTATCAGCAAACAACATGGCTGCACGAATTTACTCAGGCTCCCAATACTTTAGTATACGATGATTTTGTTCGTGTGTATATCTCAACAAGGTTATCAAAAGATGAGCATGGCAGATTAAAAAGTCTTCTTGCTTATGTAGACCTGGATAGAAAAGATCTCTTTAAAATCAAAAAAATATCTCCCGAACCATTACTAAAACTTGGGGATTTAGGACATTTTGATGAATTTGGTACTTATATCTTAAGTCCGTTAAGAATTTCTGATGTTGAGATATGGGCTTATTATGTCGGCATAACTTGTCAGGCTTCCGTTTCTATAAATGCGGCGATTGGTATGGCGAAAAGCTTTGATAATGGAGATACATTTGAGAAAGTAGGCTGCGGACCTGTTTTGGGACATTCTTTGTATGAACCATTCCTGGTCAGCAGTCATAAAATAAGAAAGTATAACGATTTGTTTTATATGTTTTATATATCTGGAACAACATGGGCTGTTAAAGATAATATAAAGGAACCGATTTATAAAATAAGAATGGCGATATCAAAAGATGGTTTGAAATGGGAGAAGCAAAATAGGTTCATCATAGAAAACAAATTAGGAGACCTCGAAGCTCAGGCTTGTCCCGATGTGTTTTACAAAAACGACAGATACCATATGTTTTTTAGCTACAGAGATGCATTTGATTATCGAAAGAATCCGAACCATTCATACCGAATCGGTTATGCTTATTCGACCGATCTGTTAAATTGGATTCGGGATGACACAAAGGCAGGAATAGATATTTCAAAAGATGGCTTCGATAATGAAATGGTTGCGTACCCGCATGTTTTTGAATTAGATTGCAAAATTTATATGTTGTATGTTGGTAATGAAGTGGGACGATATGGTTTTGGTTTAACCGAATTAGAGGGAGTTTTGGAATAATGAAGTGGAATAAGTTAGGACAAATTTTCAATTTTAATGAAACGCCATTTAAAGATAGATTTGTAAGCCACGCACAATCTCCGCAGGCGCTTGTTTTTGATGATTTTATAAGAATTTATTTTACTACCCGAATTAAGGATACGGAAAAGACTTTTATTAGTGTTCCGCAGTTTGCTGATTTTACCAAAAATTTTTCAAAAATATTAAACTTTTCAAAATCAGATATTATTACACAAGGAAATCTTGGTTGTTTTGATGAACATGGTATATTTCCTTTCAGCCCATTGCGTGTAGGCAATAAAATATTTGCCTATACTACTGGTTGGACAAGGCGAATTTCTGTAGATGTTGATACAGGTATTGGTCTTGCAGTTTCTGATAATAATGGTGAGTTTTTTATTCGACCAGGCGATGGGCCGATATTGACATCGTCATTGCAGGAACCTTTTCTTGTTTGTGATGGTTTTATTCGCCATTTCGGCGGCCTTTTTCATATGTGGTATATTTATGGGACTTCATGGAAAGAAGACCCGGAGAGCCATGTGCCTGAAAGGACTTATATCATAGGACATGCAGTATCCCAAAATGGAATTGAGTGGATAAAAGACAATCGACCTATTATTAAGCAGAATGATGAGACTGAATGTCAGGCACTGCCGACAGTAATTAAATCCGGGACTAGATACTATATGTACTTCTGTTTCAGAAATACATTCAATTTCAGAACTAATCCTCAGAATATGTATGATTTAGGATTCGCCTACTCTGATGATTTGGATCATTGGATAAGAGATGATTCTAACAAAGGAATTCATAAATCGACTACCAAGGGGGACTGGGACTGTGACATGATGTGTTATCCCAATCTTTTTCAGGTAGACAATAGAATATATATGTTGTACAATGGAAACGATTTCGGAAAACATGGTTTTGGACTGGCAGTTTTGGAGGATGAAACAATATGAAGAATAGGGATTACAATTCTGAATTCTCGGATGATATTGGAAGGAAGTATGCTTATAATTTTGACATAGATGTTATGCATTATTACATGCTTAAGTCTTTTTTACCGCACAAAAAAAATGATTCTGTGTTGGAGCTTGGCAGCTTTAAAGGTGATTTTACCAAGCGATTGCAAGGTATATTTTCGGACATAACATGCGTTGAGGCCTCCGATGTCGCTATTGCAGAGGCAAAAAGTAAATTAAGATCAGATATTAATTTTATCCATGGTACATTTGAAACAATCAATTTGGTAAAAAAATATGATAATATAATCATGACACATGTATTGGAACATTTAGAGGACCCTGTATTTGTTCTTAAGAGAATTAATAATGAATGGTTAAATGATACGGGAAGGCTGTTTTTAGTGTGTCCAAATGCGAATGCCCCTTCGCGACAGATAGCGGTTAAAATGGGGTTAATAGAACACAATGCAGCGGTTACTGATGCTGAAAAAGCTCATGGGCATTGCATTACTTATTCATTGGATACCCTGGAAAGAGATGTTAAAAAGGCAGGGTTAAAAATTGTTTATCGATCAGGCATTTTTTTTAAGGCATTGGCTAATTTTCAATGGGATAGATTATTGCAGACAGATATTATTACCAAGGAGTATTTAGACGGGTGCTATGAACTTGGACAGCAATATCCCGATTTGTGTGCAAGTATTTTTATATTATGTGAAAAATATTCTGAATGATCCTAAAATATAATACAACAAAGATGAATATAATAAACAGCAAACAATTTATTGTTTGTCAATTAAATAATATAGATGAAATAACGCAGGCATTTTTAGAATTAAAAGAGTCACATTTTGATAGAACGATTTATGAGGAAGGAGTGTTTAATGCTTTTACAAAAAAGATCACCCAATTTGCTAATACTTATGTTATAATACACAAAAAAAATAAGGATAAAGAAACAAATTCATTATATAAAGATGAAACCATTGGATTAATTTCCTTTTATGCAAACGATGAAGAAAAAAAATATGCATTTATAACAATGATTGTAGTTAAAAATATTTGGCAGAAACATGGTTTTGGGGAAAAATTAATAGAAATAGCAAAATCCAATTCGATGAAAAAAGGTATGAAGACATTAGGATTATGGGTGCATAAAGAAAACAATAATGCACGATCATTTTATAAAAAATTGGGATTTATTGAGCAAGAAGAAGTTAATGAGAAACAAATTTACTTAAATTTAAGCATATAAAATTTAATAGTTCCGGTTATCTATTTTTTGAAAAGAATTATATGCATAGTGATAATATCAGCAATTTCAATATAATGTAACTATTGTAAATTATTATCGGAATGCTTTTAATGAAGAATACAGAAATAATCGTTAGTATTTGTTGTACAACTTACAATCAGAGTCCCTATATACGTCAATGTCTTGATGGGTTTTTGATACAGAAGACAGATTTTCCCATTGAGATAGTAATCCATGACGATGCTTCTACTGATGGTACAGATGATATTATTAGGGGATATGAATTAAAGTATCCTGATCTTTTCAAGCCGATTTATCAGACTGAAAATCAATTTTCAAAATCTATTCACTTACCAGTGAAATTAACTTATGAGAAAGCCGTAGGGAAGTATATAGCAATCTGTGAAGGTGATGATTATTGGACAGATCCGTATAAATTACAGAAACAAGTTGATTTTTTAGAGCAGCACTCAGACTATAGTTTATGTTATTCAAAAATATTACGATACGATCAAAAGAGAAAAAAAATATTAAGAGGTACTTTTGGTATTGAGAATATAACCTTTAATGATTTATTATCAGAAGGAAATCAAATACCAACAGCCTCTATTTGTTTAAATCGTAATATGATTGTTAGATATTATTCTGAGATTAAACCAGAATTGAAAAATTGGCTTATGGGTGATTATCCCTTGGTATTATGGTTTGCCCATAATTGTAAAATATATTGTTTAAATGAAGTTACTGCTATTTACCGAGTGTTGGAATTATCTGTTAGCCATATAACTAACATCCAAAAACTAGAAGCATTTTATAATTCTATAATTGATATTAAATGTTATTTCTTAAATCTGTATAATGAAGCAATACATCTTGATGATTTTTATGATGAAAAATATTTAAATTTGGCTTATAGAGCATCGTTGATTAATGACTACATGTTGTATAAAGAAAATATATTAAAAATTAAACAGAATAATAAAATGATAACGATAAAAAAAATAATTGGCAGCTGTCATTTTTTTTTCTTGCTTTATCATTATTATGTTATCATTCGGGAAAAATTTAATAATATTAAGTAGATTTTTAAGATAATACAGTGAAGAAGCTAATAAAAAAAATCATTCAATGCAGGCTGAAATATATTGATCCAACAGTACATTTTACCGGAAAAAAATATATTGCTGTCGGGAAAAACACCCTGATAAGCCAGAATGCGTGGTTGAATGTTAATAAACGGTACAAGGAAAAGCACATTATTATTGGAGATTATTGCTTTATTGGAAGAAATAATTTTTTTACTGCTGGAGATTTAATCCAATTTGACGATTATGTAATAACCAGCGTTAATTGCTGTTTTCTTGGTGCTCATCATGAATTGGGTAATCCATTTGTCCCTTATTATTTTGCTACAACAACCTGCTCAAAAACAATCCGTGTAGGATTTAATGTTTTTATTGGGGCAAATGTAACAATAATAGGAGATGTGGGTATTGAATATGGTTCGGTGATCGGGGCCAACACTTTAATTGTTGATAAAAAATATCCGCCATTTTCTTTAATAATTGGAAATCCTGGAAAAGTAATAAAGCGGTATTCCTTTGAAGAAAAAAAATGGAAAAATATTGCTCTATGGAATGAAGATGATGAAAAAGCCATGTTGAGTAAAGAAAGATATAAGGACACAGTTTTATCACTACATTTAACAAAAAATTTGCCGCTAAAAGCAGTGGGTAAATCAAATGGCAATCTATATTATTAATATGATGATATGAAAATACTCATAATTGGTTCTACTGGTTTTATCGGAAGTAATCTCATAAAATATCTGAGTAATAAATCACATATAGTGTATGGGGCAGATATCATTCCCAATGTTTATAATAAAAAGAACTATATAGTTCTTGATGAAAAAAATGAAACCTTTGTTAAATTATTTGAAAAAAACAAATATGATGTTTGCATAAACTGTACTGGTTCGGCAAGTGTACCTAATTCCTATAAAGATTTAATTAGTGATTTTACATTGAATACATTTAATGTTCTTAAACAACTTGAAGCAATCAAGCAATTGAATCCTGAGTGTAAATATATCAATTTGTCAAGTGCAGCTGTTTATGGAAATCCTGTTCGATTACCTATACCTGAAAATACTCCATTATATCCTATTTCTCCTTATGGATATCATAAAAAAATGGCTGAAGATATTCTTGCTGAGTATCATAATATTTATAATATTAAGACTTGCTCCTTAAGGATATTTTCTGCTTATGGGGAGGGGTTAAAAAAACAAATACTGTTTGATTTATCAAAAAAAATAAAAGAAGACGATAAAATTTTTGTATATGGTACAGGGGAAGAGACCCGGGATTTTATCCATGTCTACGATATTTGTAATGCTATTGATCGTATTATTTTTAATGCTCAGTTTAATAATGACATTATAAATATTGCAAATGGTAAACGGATAAAAATTATAGATATTGTAATGCTATTATGTGATTATTGGAAATCAAAAAAAAATATAGTTTTTTCTGGGGAAATACGCCAAGGCGATCCGGCAAATTGGGAAGCTGACATTTCAAAGCTGGTATCGCTGGATTACAAGCAGACTATTGAAATAAAGGCAGGTATAGAAAAATATGTTTCCTGGCTAAGAGAGGATGTTTAATGAAGATAGTTGGCTTTATTTTTAATGAAAGTATTGTTCACTGGAATGGTGGAATAAATTATTATAGGAATCTATTTAAGATACTAGAGAATTCTAAACGATATAAGATCTTATTATTTGTTTCTCCAAAGATTAAAGAAAAAATTCAGAAAGAATATAAAAATATTAAAATAATAGAATCAAAATTATTTTCTCTTACAAGTTTAAATAATATGTTATTGCGTTCCTGTTTATACTTTTTTGGTAAATCGATTTTTGTAGAAAGATTGCTTGCTAAATATGATATTGATATTTTATCTCATTTTGACGTATATTTTTTAAATAAATTATCAAAAATACCATCCTGTGGTTGGATTACTGATTTTCAGGCGTTTCGGCATCCAGAGTATTTTAATAATGTAAAGAATGCTATGAAACATATGAAAGTTTATTTTAAAAGAATTATTAATAATTCTACAATTATTTTTGTTAGTAGTTTTGTTGCCAGGGATGATTTATTATATTATTTCCCTAATACGGACGTTAAAAAAATTAAGGTTTTGCAATTTGTAACTGAAAAAGAGGGCGAATCAAGCAAAATGTTCTCATCTATGATAAATTCTGACGTTTTAAACAGAATTGGGGTTCAAGAAAAAAAATATTTTGTTGTTTGTAATCAAATTTATGCTTATAAAAATCATATTATAGTTTTGAAAGCATTACAAAAGCTTGTGGTAATAAATAATAATAAAATACCTTTTAAGATTGTTTTTACCGGCGCATTATATGATTCTCGTGATAGTAATATTCAAAATGTATTAAATGATTATATTACTGAACATAAGCTTGAAAATTATATTTCATTTAGCGGTGTTCTGGAATATACCGATGTTCTACTGCTACAGGATAAATCTATAGCAGTTATTCAACCTTCTTTTTTTGAAGGTTGGAATACTGGTGTTGAAGAATGTAAAAACATTGGTAAAAAAATAATTTTGTCGGATATACCGGTTCATCGGGAGCAGAATCCGGATAATGTTGTTTTTTTTAATCCAAATGATTCAGATGAATTGGCTAATATTTTAATGGATATTTTTAATAACTATAATTATACCGAAGAGGAAAAAAATCGTTTGCATGCTCAAAAACTATATGATAATCGGTGGGGAAAATTTTCTAATGATTATTTAAGTGTCCTGGATTCATTAAAAACATTTTAAATGATTAAATAAAATATGCCAACCTTTAGTTATTTATATGCCATTCCATATTTAATATTATTTTTATGTATGTACTTAAATATCATTCCAATAAGAAATAAAGATGAAATAATAGGTGATAATAATGATTCATTCCTGCAAATATTTATTTTGTCCATTTCATTATTAATTTTTATCGGTTTTCGAGGATATGTATATTCTGATTGGGTAGGGTATTATATTGAATATAATAAAAGCCCTTCTTTTTTTGATGGAAAATTAAAAATAAATAGTTTTATTTCAGAAAATGATTGGGAAGTTGGTTTTTTATTTTATTTAATTTTTTGTAAAACGATATCTGGGAATTATTTTTTTTTACAAATATCATCATTTATTATTGACTTTTTAATAATTTTTTATTTCTTTAAGCGATATATACATAAACAAATAGTATTTTGTTTTCTTTTATTTATTTTGTTTTCAGGGTTAAATATTGAAATAAATTTGTTGAGAAATTCAAAAGCTATCATGTTGTTCTTAATTTCGATAAAATATATAGAAAAAAAACAGTTTCTAAAATATGTATTTATAAATATTATTGGAAGTCTTTTTCACATCTCTGCATTGCTATATTTACCGGTATATTTCATTTTTAATGTAAAAATATCAAAAAAAGTAATTTTATTATTATTTATTATTGGGAATTTTATGTATGTATTTCAAATACAATGGTTTAGATCGATTTTATTATCATTTTCAGTTTGGCTGCCGGGAAGATTAAAGGTAATAACTGAAGCTTATTTATCTTCTAAGTTTTATTCATCTTCTTATGGAATAACAATTGGATATATTGAAAGAACATTGACTTTTTTAGTTGTATATTGTTCTTCAAATAATTTATATAAAATAAATAATAATAATATAATATTTTTAAATGCAATGTATTTATATCTGTTTATTTTTTTATATTTTTCTGAAATATCAATACTGCTTGGGAGAATACCTATTTTATTTATTTTTTCATATTGGATTATATACCCGCGGATCTATTCTTTTTTATCCAGAAAATACAAGATGGTTTTTTTAGGTCTTTTATTGGTTTACGGTGTTTTAAAAATATTTGAAATGAATGATAATGTACTTACATCGTATGATAATATTTTGTTTTTCCATAAATCCTATCATGAGAGACTTTTGTTACTTAAGCATCATTCACGAATTATTTTTCAATAGTGAGATTACATGAAAATATTATTTGATGCAACTGGGTTTGAACTATCTCTGGCTGGAATGTCAAAATCTACTTCATATTTATATGAAGCATGTATTGAAAAAGATTCAACAATACAATTTATTGGTTTTACAAGAGGATGCAATTTATCAGGTTTATTGGAAGAAATACCCATGGTGAAACTATCTAAAAATAAATTTAATCTAAAATATACAAGGGGTACAATTAATGAATTAATTTCTAAGACTGGGGCAGATGTAATACATTTTCCATATAATGGAAATATTCCAAGTAAATTAATGAATATAAAGAAAATTATGACTTTTCATGATGTATTACCCTTGGAGATGCCTGTGCATTTGTTGCAGGAATATAGACATGTTTTTTATTTATATAAACCATATTATTGGTTTAAACGAAAACAAGACGTGAACATAGCTGATGTTATTTTCACGGATTCAGAATATTCAAAAAGACAAATTATAAAATATTTTACACCCAAAAAAGAACCAATTGTACTTCCCTTTGGACCTACAATAAGATTTCCTAATCAAGATTTAAAAATAGTAATTCCAAAATATCAGTACTTTATGTATGTCGGTGGTTATGAGCCAAGAAAGGGGATTAAGGATATATTAAAAGCTTTTTTAAATATATGTAAAACAAAAAAAATTAGCTATAAATTAATTCTTGTAGGAAAGCAAAAATTTATTGATTTAGAAACTGATTTACTGTTGAAACAATGTACTGAAATTGATATTATTATTCAAATTGGATTTGTTTCAGACTCAGAACTAGCTTTTTATTATGCTCATGCATTAGGTCTAATATATTTATCGAAATATGAAGGTTTTGGATTACCTCCTTTAGAGGCAATGTATCTGGGTTGTCCGGTGATTACTACAAAATATACATCGTTACCGGAAATTTGTGGTACTGCCGCGTTATATGTAGAACCGGATAACGTATCTGAGGTTTCGTCAGCAATCGATTTTGTGGCCACCAATGAAAATATGCGATTGAACATGACCCAGGAAGGAAAAATTCAATCCTTAAAGTTTTCCTGGGAAAAGGCTGCCGATATTTTCTTAAATGAGATATATTCAACAATCTAATGATAAGTAAAGGAGAGTGAGATGAACAAAACAGCAATGATTTCCGGTATAACCGGTCAGGATGGTGGTTATTTGGCTAAATTTTTACTTGAAAAAAATTATAAGGTATATGGTTTATATAGGAGGGGGGCGACTGATACTTTTGGGAAATTGAAAGAACATGGTATTTTAGAAAAAATTGAATTGTTAGATTTTGAACTTTTAGAATTTTCTAATATTTGTAGATTAATACGTCATTATCAACCAGACGAATTCTATAATTTGGCTGCACAAAGTTTTGTAGCAACTTCCTGGGCGGAACCAATTTATACTGTGCAGGCTGATGGTATGGGTGTTGTATATATACTCGAAGCTATTCGTGAATTTTCTCCTAAAACAAAATTTTACCAGGCGTCGACATCTGAAATGTTTGGTAAAGTTCAAGAAATCCCACAGACCGAGACTACTCCATTTTATCCGCGA
Organism: Spirochaetia bacterium; assembly: GCA_025997875.1. Lineage (GTDB taxonomy): Bacteria > Spirochaetota > Spirochaetia > Treponematales > Breznakiellaceae > BNUT01. The sequence continues at coordinate 6,547 of BNVE01000063.1, read as the reverse complement.
TCACCCTATGGAGTTGCTAAATTGATGGCACATTGGACATGTGTAAATTATCGTGAAAGTTTTGGTGTTTTTGCATGTTCTGGTATTTTATTTAACCATGAAAGCCCTATGAGAGGTAAAGAATTCGTTACTCGGAAAATAACTACGTATTTTGCCGATTTAGTAACGAACAAAACAGATATGCCTTTGGAATTGGGTAATCTTAATATAAAACGAGATTGGGGATTTGCTGGTGATTATGTAGAAATGATGTGGAAAATGTTACAATATGACTCTCCGGATACTTATGTTTTGGCAACTGGCGAGACTCATTCTATTAGAGATTTTATAGAAGAAGTTGGTCATATTTGTGGTTATGAAATTGAATGGCATGGGAAAGAAGAATGCGAAACAGGTGTTGATAAAAAAACCGGAAAAACCATTATAAAAACAAATAAGAAATTTTACCGCCCTGCAGAAGTTGACATACTTATCGGTAATCCTGAGAAAGCAAGAAAAGTTCTTGGATGGAGACAGACAGTAAGTTATAAAGAATTGTGCCGTATGATGATAGAAGCGGATATTGATAGAGCCAAGAAGAATTGAGGAATGCTATTTATAAAAATATAGTCAATTATATATATAAAAAGTGAAATAAATGATTCCTAAAATTATTCATTATTGTTGGCTTTCAGACAACCCAATACCTGATGAGTTCCAATATTATATAAGTACCTGGAAAAACAAACTCTTTGATTATGAATTTGTTTTGTGGAATTTTGATCGGTTTGATATTAATAGTAGTATCTGGGTAAAACAAGCTTTTGAAGCAAAAAAATATGCATTTGCAGCTGATTATATTCGACTTTATGCTGTATATAATTATGGAGGTATTTACCTTGATATTGATGTTGAGGTTATAAAATCATTTAATTCGTTATTAAAAAATAATTATATGTTAGCATATGAAGATAATAAAACAAAAAATATAGAGGGAGGGTGTTTTGGTGCAGAAAAAGGTTTCTGGTTTATAGGCGCCTGCCTTGACTATCTAAAAGGAAGGCCATTTTTTAATGCTGATGAAACATATAATATGATTCCATTACCAACAATAATGCGAAAAATTTATAATGAATCAAGTATTGGTAATGAGATCATTTTTCTTACAGAAGATTTTTTTACATCTAAGAGTTGGGTAACCGGAGTAATCTCTGTCACAGAAAACACTTATTGTATACATAATTTTTCTGGTAGTTGGTTGTCAGAGAAAGAGAAATATTATACTAAAATAAAAGTAAAATTATGTCGATTCCTTGGTAGAAAAATCGGAACTTTCTTATATTTCCCTTTCTTCATTATAATGAATTTTCAAAATTATGGAATAAAAATAGGGTTAAAAAAGATTTTGAATAAAGTAATAAAGATATAATGCTTATGGTTTCATTAAGGAGGATTACAAATGGCATATGACTTGTTAAAAAGATTGTGGAAAAAGGTGTTAAACTCGAGAATTGTAGGGCCTTACACCTTGAAAATGATACAAGATTCTCTGAAATCCCCTTCCCCCAATCACCCTGATTCTCAGCCGGTAACAAAAAGTGATGTAATTTACGGCTATAGATTTTTATTAAACCGGTTTCCTGAATCTGAACAAGTTGTCACCAATAAGGTAAACTCGGGTATTACATTTATTGAATTTCGTTCAGCTTTACAGAATAGCGTTGAATTTGGTTCCTTATTTAAACGTAACACAGAACACGATGCAGAATACAATATTTTTAATTATACATCAGCGTTTAGGCCATTTTTATGGGTACTGAAATATAAACAAAGTGAAGCAAACGATATTGTCAAGCAGATTTATGCAAATATATCCTTTGATGAACCGATTAAACTATGCAATTTCATAAGCAAAGTAATAAGCCATGATTCGCCCCCCCCCCGTATTACTTGATATAGGAGCTAATGTTGGTGCTTTTTCATTTATTTTTTCAACAGCAGGCTGGAAAGTATTCGGCATCGAAGGTTCGCATGACAATTCTGAATCCTTGAGATTAACTGCAAAAATTAATGATTTTGATTTTACACTTGGAGAGTTTGTTGTATCAGATAAAACCGGATCAATTTATTTTTTTCAGAATGGACCTTGGGGCTATGCATCGCATAAAAAGCCTGATAGCACCTTTGATAAAATGCCATCCTTTTGTTTGGATGATTATAAACAAACCAGCCTTACATCCATAGAGAAAATTGATTTTTTAAAGATGGATATTGAGGGTTCGGAACCCGCAGCAGTACGGGGTGGAAAAAAGTTTTTAGAACAGTTCGGTTTTCCTCCTGTTTTTTGTGAAGTTAATATATTCACATTATTTCTCACAAATAGCAGTAAAGAGGATCTTTTTTTAGAATTTAGTAGTATTGGGTATATTCCTTTTATTTTTGACAACAAAAAGCTTTATAAATATGACCATCGTATTTTTAGAAATGAAATTGTTACTGATTATTTGTTTATACATGAAAGTGATAACCGATTTGATCAATATAAGAGAGATGACTTCAATGAATCCAAAAATGATAGAGTAATTATCAAAACAATTATGGATAGCCTATACGTGAAAGATGTAACTCTTTTGATAGCAGCTTGTATTAATGTTAGTACTTCTAAATTTGGTGAAATACCAGAAATAAAAAATCGAGTTCAGGAAATAAAGGCACTACCTCAATACATAGCTGCAATAGAACAATTTAAAAAAAATACGACGTAGAAAAGATTGGAATGTCGTAAACTTTTCATGTCAGGCGGCATTATAACCAATTTTTTCGTGAATATGGAATCAGCATATTTAGATAATTATAAAGGAGTGTGTTAGTGATGGGGAAAATGAAAACATTTTTAATTACCGGCGGCGCCGGATTTATAGGAGCTAATCTAATTGATCGAGTTCTTAAAGAAAATAATCGGGTCATATGTATTGATAATTTTTTATTGGGGAAACAAGAGAATATCATTCCGTTCTTGACTGATGTAAATTTTCATTTTATTGAAAAGGACATAACAATAATAGAAAATTTGTTTGATAGTATAAAGGATTATGAAATAGATTACGTCTTCCACTTAGCAGCTAATTCGGATATCCAGTTGAGTGGACAAGATCCTTTAGCCGATTATAAAAGTACATTTTTAACAACTTTATCGGTGCTTGAGTGTATGCGGCGTAAAGGTATAAAAAAAATGTTTTTTTCTTCTTCCGGCGCAGTGTATGGCGAAAAACCAAATAGTACACTTACTGAAAATTCAAACTTAGCTCCTATCTCGTATTATGGAGGGTCAAAGATGGCATCCGAAGCCTTTATTTCTTCATACGCGCATATGAATGATCTCGATGTAACAATATTTCGTTTTCCCAATGTGATAGGTCCGCATCTAACCCATGGTGTTATATTTGATTTTATCAAGAAATTAAAGCAGAATCCTAAATCACTTGAAGTTTTGGGCGATGGAACACAAAATAAATCCTATATTTTTGTCCAGGATTTGATTGAAGCCATACTGATGATTGCTTTAAGTGGAGACAAGGGTGTAAATATTTATAATATTGGCGGGGATGGTTCAACAACTGTCCGTGAAATTGCCGATATGGTATGCGCTAAACTTGGCTTGAAAGATGTGTCTTATATCTATTCAGGCGGAGACAGGGGATGGAAAGGCGATATTCCAACCTTTCAGTTTGACGTATCAAAGATACACCAACGCGGGTGGTATGCGAAGCACAATTCAACGGAAGCGGTACAGGCTACACTGGATGCAATACTTTAGAATATATAGAATTACCCCCCCATTTAGAGTAAAACTATATCAAAAATTATTTTTTATACTTGTATGTAGTATCGGCTTTATTGGTTGTGATACAGGTAGTGGCGGCGGTGAAGATTTTTTGCCGATACCTATTGTAGATAGGGATGACCCAGCAATAGTACCAATTGCAAAAATCGATTCATGGTGGGTGGAACGACATACAAATAGAATAAATAATGTAATAAATAACCAAAAAATGATATTAATTGGTGATAGTATTACACATTATTGGGAAGGAACTGAAGCATGGGATATTTTAAATACAAAATACAATAATAAAATCACAAACCTTGGATTTGGCGCCGATCAAACCCAACATGTTATTTGGCGATTGATAAATGGTGAATTTCCAGTTGGTATTAATCCTGAATATGTTGTATTAATGATTGGTACAAATGTTTCTAGTGGTGATCAACCTGCATCTGTTGCAGCAGGCATTGGTGAAATAATAAAAATTATAAACAGTGCTTCACCTTCAACAAAAATAATTCTCTTATCAATTTTTCCTAGAGGGACAGATAATAATAATGCCCGTCGAATTTTTAATAATAGTGTAAATAACATTATTAAAACATATAACGGGCATTTGAACGTAATGTATTATGATATTGGACAATATTATATGGATAAAAATGGAATATTAACCAATGAATTATATGATGCAGATTTATTGCATTTATCATCATTAGGTTATATTTTATGGAAAAATAAAATTATAGAATTAATAGGAGATTAATCGGCAATTGTTAAGCACACCACACTCCACCCACATTTTGCTAACCTTGGTCTTGCTACGCAATACTTTAGAATAATAGAGGAGATATATTAATGATAAATAGAATTACCCCCCCCCCATCTATATTAGGGTTGGTATTTAGACTTGGATTACATATTTATCGTATTTTACCATTCCCAATAAAAAATGAGTTGTGGCGGTTGATTGATAATAAACGATATAGATTACGAAAAGAAATTATTCGGTGTTTCAAAAACAAATTAAAAAACAATCCGGATGAAGAAATACAAGAAATTTATAATTATCTTTTATGCAACTATCTTACGTGGTCTCCGTATAATTTTAGAAAAATGTATAAACCCGAAAATATTACGGTGTATACAGATAATGACTGTAATATGAAGTATGTTCTACATGATAATAAGCGGCTGTATTTTTGTAGAAATTGGAATAATATAAAAATTCAAATATATTATAATGGATTATTGATACAAGAGGATAAAAAATCACCGCACCGTTATGAATTCGGACAATTTTGTGTAAACAAAAATGATATTGTCGCTGATATAGGGGCGGCCGAAGGAATATTTGCACTTTCTATTGTGGAAAAAGCGCAAAAAATATATTTGTTTGAATGTGAGGATGTATGGATAGATGCATTACAAATGACTTTTGCGCCTTGGAAAGAGAAAATTGTTATCATTAACAAGTATATTTCTGATACTAATGAAAATAATTGCATAACACTAGATGCATTTTTAAATGGAAATGAAATCAATTTTATAAAAGCAGATATTGAAGGTGCGGAATTGTCCCTTTTAACAGGCGCTAAGGATGTGTTATCTACACAAGATAATCTTAGAATTGTTCTTTGTACTTATCATAAACAAAATGATGAGCAGGAATTAAAGCAAGTTTTAATAAAATACGGATTTTATACGGAATATTCAAAAGGGTATATGATACCGTATTGGGATAAAGAACTAGCCCCTCCATATCTGCGGCGCGGTGTAATTCGCGCTATAAAAAATAGAAACAATATATAATTTTTTAGGAGCCTACAATGATTATTACACGAAGCCCGATGCGTATAACCTTGGGCGGTGGCGGAACGGACCTGCCGTCTTATTACAGGCAGCATACCGGTTTCTTAATATCTGCGGCCATTGATAAATATGTATATATCACTATTCATAATTTCGGGAATGTTTTAAAATGCTGGAGATGAGCTTATTGATGAATATTATTACTGTTATCATCATCCTCAAGGTATCAATAGACATTCAATTAAAAAGAGCGGTAAGGAAATACCTAATATTACGGCCGCTAATTTATATGAAGCGGCACTAAAAATAAAAGCCCTACTGAAAGGCGCGGAGGATTATGATGGACGCAGGGACTTACACGGAACAGTACCTAAAGGAAACAGAGCAAATTGTACACTCAATTGAACAAAAAGAAATTGTAAAATCAATTGAATTATTGCGCTGCATAAAAGAAAACGGCGGCAGGCTTTTTATTCTTGGTGTTGGCGGAAGCGCGGCTAACGCTTCTCATGCGGTAAACGATTTCAGGAAAATAGCGGGTATTGAATCTTACGCGCCTACTGATAATGTTGCGGAACTAACCGCCAGGACAAACGATGAAGGATGGAATACAACATTCAGCAAATGGCTTGAGACATCAAGAATAAACAGTAATGATGCATTACTAATTTTTTCTGTTGGTGGCGGTTCCTCTACTACTTCATTAAATATAAAAGAAGCGATTGACTACGCGCTGGAAAGAAAAGCAAAGATTGCGGCGATTGTTTCCAGGGACGGCGGTTATGCACGGCAAACGGCTGACGCTTGCGTGTTAATACCGCTTGTGTCGGCAGATAGAATAACGCCTCATGCCGAGGGCTGGCAGGGGGTTATATGGCATTTGATCGTGAATGCGATTATTTCAACAATGAGCCAAGGAGTTGACAAATG
>BNVE01000062.1 GCA_025997875.1 Spirochaetia bacterium | reverse complement strand
TGGGTCCTGCAGGCGGCGCGGGGGGAATTGATGGCGGCGCGGAAGGCCGAAGCCTTATGCGCCTTGCGTGGCAAAGCGTGGCGGCCAAGCAGAGCTTGGCTTGGGGGCAACATCACCGTGTCCCCCCTCAGCTTTCTGGATGAACTTACCCCCGATGACGATGTGGTGCTGGAACTTTCCAGCTGGCAGCTTGGGGACCTGAAAGACCGCCTGCGTCCCGGTTCAGCGGGACTAGCCCCAATCGCGCTCCTAAAACCCCGGGCGGCGGTCCTTACCGCGATCATGCCGGACCACCTGGACCGCTACGGAACCATGGAAGCCTATGTGGCGGACAAGCGGATCATCTACCGGGGCCAGGACGAACAGGACGCCGCCATCGCCGCCGATGACAGCTGGGGCCGCAGTTTCCTGAGTGAAAGCCGGGGCCGGCCCCTGGTCTACGCCGAGTCGCCCTTACCGGAGGGCGTTTCCGGGGGCTGGCTTACCGGCCCCGACGGCCCCGGCCTGGCGCGGCTTTACGGGCCCCGGTCTGCCGGCAATGCCGGCTCAATCCCCGCCGGTATTAAGGCCGGGGAAACCTTCGAGGCGGTCCCGGCGCAGCTGCTGGTTCCCGGTTATCATCAGAAAAAAAATTTACTGGCCGCTGCCCTGGCGCTGCTCGACCTGGGCCTGGATGCGGAAACGGTCCGGCAGGGACTCGCCTCTTTCCCCGGCATCGAACACCGGCTGGAATTTTTCCACCAGGCCCGGGGCGTCCGCTTCTACAACGACACCGCCGCCACCATCCCCGAAGCCGCCGCCGCCGCAATCGAAGCCTTTGGCCATACCCCCTTGGTGTTGATCACCGGGGGCGCCGACAAGAACCTTGACTACGGCCCCCTGGTAAAGGCTGCGCCCAGGGCCAGGGCCGTTATCCTTCTGGCGGGAACCGGCAGCGATAAACTTAAAGGCCTCTTTGCCGGCGCGGGGATTTCTTATCAGGGGCCCTTCGATACGGTGGACGCCGCAGTAAAAGCGGTACTGGATACGGCAAAACCGGGGGACACGGCGGTGCTCTCGCCGGGCTGCGCCAGCTTCGGAATGTTCCTTAACGAATTCGACCGGGGCAAAAAATGGAAGGATGCGGTGTTACGCATGGCTTAAAGCCGCATCTCAAAAGCTTTTTTCGACGCCCCGTCAAATCCCAGGGCATCCCTTATATTTCCATCATGAGAAAATCTTTCAGGTTCATGCAGATTATTCCCGTGGCAGTTACCGCGCTCAGATCTTCCTCCATACTCACCACATACTTGGGAAAGTTGTCCGGGATATTCTCAAGGTTCCCAAGCTCCCTTTTGTAAGTCGCTTCATCGCTGATACGCCATGCCGCCTGCACATACAGCCTGGCCCCCTCTTTTTCTGCGATAAAGTCTATTTCCTTATCACCGGCCTTTCCCACATACACGGTAAACCCCCGCTGAATTAAAAACAGATATACTGCGTTTTCGACAAGCTTTGCCATGTCAAGGGCAGGTGGATTTCTTGCCAGGATATTCCGTAAACCGATATCCTCAAAATAGTACTTCTCACCGATCTCAAAAATTTTCAGCCCCCCCACTTCGGCTCGGGAAACCCTATGCACAATAAAAGATTTTTCCAGTGCCGCGAGGTAAGTGATCACCGTTTGTACAGGGATCTGAATCTTCTGGTTTTTCAGATACTTGCTGATATTATTCGCAGAAAAAACGTTCCCCGTATTATCCGCCAGATATTCTGCAAGGTTTTCCAGAAACCGGATATTGCGGATATTTTCCCGGATAAGCACATCCCGCAGCAGAATCGACTCATACACATTTTTCAGATACTCCCGTGCCAGATGATCTTCTTCCTCCGGAGGGGAAGGCAGGGAGGCCAGATAGGGCATCCCCCCAATGCGGAGGTATTTCCGCAGTGTTCCGGTGGAATTTTCAAGATGATAAAAGTTCAGAAATTCCCGGTAACCCAGAGGATGAATCTGAAACTGAATGTACCGCCCGGCAAGATAGGTAGCAAATTCGCCTGACAGGAGGTGGGCGTTACTGCCGGTAAAATAAATATCGCAGTTTTCTTCCGCATAGAGGGACCGCACAGCCCGCTCAAAATCGGATATGTCCTGAATCTCGTCTATGAACACAAAATTCTTTTGCCCCGGGATCAACCGGGAAGAAACAAAATCATACAAATCCCCATCGGTCCTGATCTGCCGGAATTTCGCAAATTCCGTATTAATATAGATGATAGCGGCCCCCGCGTCGCCCCTGCGGATTTCGTCCATGAGCTGGTAGAGTACATAGCTCTTCCCTGCCCGCCGCTGTCCCGCCAATATCTTGATGATATGGGAACCGATAAAGGGCCTAATCCGCTCAAAATAGAGATCCCGGGGTATATATTCCGGTATAGTTTCCATCATAATTGAAAGTATATTATATATTTAAATGAATTTCAATCGTGTTAGAATGTTTTTGTTGATTTTTCCTTAAAAATACCGGATAACCGGCGATCCTTCATTTCCCGCCCCCTTTATGCTACCATGCAGCATGGACCTTGAACTCTTGCAGGAGCGCGCGCAGATCATCCGGCAGGTCCGCTCCTTTTTTGATGAACGGCAGTATCTGGAAGTAGATACCCCCCTCCTCAGCCCGGACCTTATCCCCGAATCCTGCCTGGAAGTCTTCGAGACCCGCCGCCTCCCCCCGCCGGGAAGCAAAAACCGGCAATCGGAACCCTACTGGCTCATCCCCTCCCCGGAGATCTGGATGAAAAAACTCATCGCCGACCACCGGCAGAGCCTCTACCAGATCTGCAAATGCTTCCGCAACGGCGAATCCTCCGGCCGCTTCCACAGCCCGGAATTTACCATGCTGGAATACTACACCATGGGCGCCAATTACCTGGACAGCCTTACCCTTACCGGGGAGCTCTTCTCCTCGCTATTCACCGCTCATTGCGCCGGGGGAATTGATGCCGCCGGTGCATTCCAGCGCATCACCATGGAAGAAGCCTTTTCCCGATGGGCGGGCTTTGATCTTTACCAGGCAGCCTCTGATGGCAGTATGGAAGCCGAGGCCCGCAGGCTGGGGCTGGACCCGCCGCCGGGACTGGATACGGCGGCGCTCTACGATTTGATCTTTATCCATGCGGTAGAGCCGAATCTGCCCAAGGACAAACCTGTGGCCCTCATCGACTACCCCGCCTTTGTCCCCTGCCTTGCAAAAAAAAACAGGGACGGCAAAACAGTGGAACGGTGGGAACTCTACGTCCGCGGCATAGAACTGGCCAACTGTTATTCGGAAGAAACCGATGCGGAGGAAGTACGCCGTTTCTTTGAAACCGAGTCGGCGGAAAAAGAAAAACGCGCCTTGGTAAAGCACCGGGTCGATCAGGATTACTGGAAAGTATTTGAGAAGGCCGGAAGCTTTCCCCAATGCTCCGGGGTCGCCCTGGGCCTGGACCGGCTTATCATGGCGCTAACCGGTAGATCTACTATTGACGGGGTACTGCCATTCCCGAATAATAAATAGATACGGGCACATTACCCACACCCGCCTGCTATTTAACCACGACAGAATTCCCCGACCGGTTAAAATCGATATGAAATTGGGGAAGCATGGCGATGCCGGTGCCCACCATGGCCTCTCCTTTGAAACGGTAGGCAACCCGGTCCAGGGAAATTACATCGTTCAGAAGGTCCCGCTTCATGTCTATAAAATTCATTTCCAGGGAGAGACGGGTTTCTGCGGAACTCCGGGCGGGGACGAGCAGTACATCCTTCTCCCTTCCGTCCGCCCAGAAACGGCCCCTGCCGTAAAGTTCATAATCAAAGGATGAAAGATCCACCGGAAAGACATTGGGGTTATCAATGCGGAGGTTCACCCGGAACCTGGTGGTGATCAGGTCCGCCTGCGAAATGGTAATGGAGGTGATGGTGAACTCCGGCTCCCGTATCCGGGGAAAAGCCGCAGCAATGCTGAGTTCCTCTTTGGAGGGGTCCTCCGCCCCGTACTGCCAGGAGAGGAACAGCTTCAGGTCGGCGCTGTATTCATCAAAGTTATTTGAGTTGGCGGGTAAATCCATATCCAGCCTGAAGACCAGGATCCCGGTGTCCCGGGAGGGGGTCTCGAAACGGACGCCCCTTGCAGGGCGGCCCCCGGGGGAGCCCTTGGGGATCGCCGTCAGGGCCGACGCCGCAGGCAGGGCCCCGTTCAGCTCCACCTGCCAGTTCAGGACTTCCGCAGGCAGCAGGGCGGAGCGGGGGTTTTCCGCCTGCAGGGTATAGAAAAGGGAAACCTGGTTGATGCTTTTTGCCTCGATCCCGTCAAAGGCCAGATTGAACCGGGGGTCCCCCGCAGGGGCCTCCGGAGGAGGGGGAGGCGGTGGCGGCGGAGCTGCTACGGGCGCAGGGGCGGGGCTTTTACAGGCGGCGCACAGGCTGAACAGGAGAATTCCGGAGAGGGCAGCAAACTTTTGGAAAAGGTGATTCATATTTTCCAATATCGGTATCTTTGGGTGATTTAAGAATAGCAAGTTATGAATAGCGGGGAATTAACCTTGAGGGGGTTTATATGATATGCTTATTTCAGGAGTTTATTATGGCTGATGGAAAAATACCGGAACGGACAGAGGTACAGGCGGAGAACACCTGGGACCTTTCAAAATTATTCGCAAACGACGGGGCCTGGAATGCGGCCCTTGGGGAATATGAAAAGATGGCGGAAAAAATTCCCGCCTACCGGGGAACCCTGGGCAAATCTGCGGAAAATCTGGCGGACTTTCTGGATTTCAGCAGGGACTTTGGGCTCCTTGAGGAGCGGCTCAGCTATTACAGCGAATTACGGCAGACCGAGGACGAGGGCTCAAGCGCGGCGCGGACCATGACCGGCAAATTCATGATGGCCGCCTCAAAGGCCCAGGCGGAGGCGTCCTGGTCCACCCCGGAAATACAGGCCATCCCCGATGCGGTGATGGAGGCTTTCCTGCAAAACCCCCGGCTGGGGGAATACACCATCTACCTGAAAAAACTCCTCCGCTATAAACCGCATATTTTAAGCGACCGGGAAGAGCGGATCATCGCCATCCACGCCGAAGGGGAGGGAACCGCCCAGGAAACCTTTTCGGTGCTCACCAACGTGGACCTGGACTTTGGGACCATCGACACCCCCGAGGGGAAGCGGCCCCTGTCCCAATCAACCTGGTCGGTCTTTATGGAAAGCCCGGATCGGGATCTCCGCCGCCGGGCCTATACCGCTTTTTACGAACACTTTGAAGCCCACAAGACCACCCTGGCAAGCCTCTACAGCGGTTCTGTCAAAAACGATGTGATCAAGGCCCGCATCCGGGGCTTCGGCTCCGCCCGGCAGGCGGCGCTTTTTCCCGACAAGGTGGATGAATCGGTCTACGATAATTTGGTCACCGCCATAGGCAATAACCTTGCCCCCCTGCACCGTTACTACGCGCTGCGGAAAAAGGCCCTCAAGCTGGAGGAGCTCCGCCATTACGATGTGTATGCCCCCATCGTCCAAAAAACAGCAAAGCGGACCACCTGGAACGAGGCGGTGGACCTGATCTCCGCAGCCCTTGCGCCCCTGGGAGACGAGTATGTAAGTGCTATACGGGGCGGGCTCCTGGGCCGCTGGGCTGACCGTTACGAAAACAAGGGGAAACGTTCCGGGGCCTTCTCCGCGGGGAGCTACACCGCAGACCCCTACATCCTTATGAACTACAAAGAAGACAGCATCCGTGATGTGTTCACCCTGGCCCATGAAGGGGGACACTCCATGCACTCCTGGTATTCGGCAAAATCGAATCCCTTTATGCACTACGGCTACACGATCTTTGAAGCGGAGGTTGCCAGCACCTTTAACGAGGAACTGCTCTTCCGCCACCTGCTTAAAACTGCGGACTCGCCGGAACTGAAATTGTATTTGGTAAACAAACGGGCGGACGATCTGCTGGCGACCTTATACCGGCAGACCATGTTTGCGGAATTTGAAAAGATCTCCCACGAGCTGGAAGAGGGGGGCACTCCCCTCACCGTAGATGTACTGCGGGAGGCCTACCGCAAACTGCTGGAAAAGTACTTCGGCCCCCATATGGTACTGGAAGAGGCAAGCGATCTTGAGGGCCTGCGGATTCCCCATTTTTACCATGCCTTCTATGTGTACAAATACTCCACCGGAGTCTCCGCCGCCCTGGCATTGGCGGAGCGGGTCCTTTCCGGGGGCGCGCAGGAACGGGAAGATTACTTCGCCTTTCTTAAATCCGGCGGCTCCCGTTTCCCCATCGAATCCTTGAAAGTAGCCGGGGTGGATATGTCCTCCCCCGCGCCGGTGGAAGCGGCCTGCAAAAGCTTCGGCAAACTGGTAACAGAATTGGAGAAGCTCATTTAGCAGCGCCGCTGTTTTCCAATTACTCAGGGCTTTAGTTTTCGCACTGCCTCAAGTCCCGCCTGGTACCCGCTGGTCAGGGCCCATCCGACACAGGTAGAACTGGTGTAAATATCTCCATTGACGCCCCCAACCACTTCTCCTGCGGCATATAGACCGGGCATGGGCTGTCCGTGGGTATCCAGGACTTCAAGGCTGTCATTGATCCTGAGCCCTCCCAGGCTGGCATAGTATCTGAGGTCCATGGCAACGCCGTAATAGGGCCCCCGGGAAGCCATGGCCCCGGTGGGCCTTCTGCCAAAGTCAGGGTCCTTACCGGCGGCAGCATAACTGTTATAGTCGCCTACGGTTTTTACCAGGTTCGCAGGGGGTATGTGGAGCGCCTCGGCCAGGGATTCCAGGGTTTGCCCCCGGGCAAAAACCGGCGTCATCTTTCCGTTAGCCGCAAGCCATTCATCAGCCTGGGCTTTGGTAAAATTACGGGAAGTCACGGCAATCTCAATATATTTTTGATAGGTGGGTTCATCCATAATAAGATAGCTTTGCTGTTCTTTCTTCATGGCCGCCAGCACATCGTAATTGGACGCCTGCTCATTGACAATGCGGACTCCATCTTGGGAAACCAGCATGCCTGCGGTATTAAAATAGACATACAGAATACCCTGAAAGGTATGCTGTCCCCGGCCGTCGGGCAGCCGTATGCTATGGGGCTGAATATTTATCTTATCAAGATTAAATGAATCGGCCTCCAATTTCGCGGCCATGATCAACCCGTCTCCGGTAGCGGAAACCGATCCCGCGTAGGGAAGCTTTCTGACTGCTTCGGGTACATAGTCATCGTTGGCGCCGTATCCCCCGGTAGCCAAAAGCACCGCATCGGCGCTGATCTGATATTTGTCTCCGCCCTGATCGCCGGCCCGGGCCCCGGTAATGCGCCCCTGGCTAATTGTCAGTTCTTCGGCCCGGGTAGAATACATAATAGTAATCCCCAGGGATTCGGCTTTTTTAACCAGGTTTTCAATGAGCCCCGGTCCGCCGCCTGCGGCGGAATAGGTTCTTCCCGCCCGATGTTCCGCCGAGGGCCCGCTTAATTGGGCGCCATAGGGAACCCCGGCGCCCTCCGGAGACACAAGCCAGTCAAAGGATTTTCCCGCATTGTTGGCAAAGAACCAGGTGGTTTGGGGGTTGTTATAAAAATGACCGTTCTTCAGCATATCCATAAAAAGCCATTCGGGGTTGTCCTGGGTCCCTGTTTTGATCTGCCATTGGGAACCCGTGGCGGTGGTTCCCGCGCCGGACATGGCGGTAGCGCCTCCGGCATAGGGCATTTTTTCCAGAACCAATACATCCAGCCCGTTCTGGGCCGCCGCAATAGCCGCCGTTAAACCGGCGCCTCCGGCCCCGATGATCAGATATTGGGTATGCAGTTCTTTGCTAACAGTCTTCCGCCCCGTTTCCGCCGGCGCCCTGGACAGCTGTGCTAAATTAACCCCTGATGTACTCAGGGCGGATTTAAGCGCCGAAAAGATGGCATTACTGGACAGGGTGGCCCCCGAAATACCGTCTATGCCCAGAGACTGGGCGCGGATGATATTGTCAGGCAGCTGCTCAATAGCGATACTGCCTATCCCCTGGGTTTCATGATGTTCCAGAATGCTTATGGCCTTGATGTTTCCCGCATCAACTTCTACCGAAAGCTTTACGGGGCCTCCGAATCCGTTGGCCTCCCCTTCGTATATTCCCGGAATAAAAGAATACCGGTTTGATGTACTTTGGCAAGCCAGCAAAAGGATTACTGTTAAAATCCCGCAATAGGCCATCTTAAAAATTTTCTGCATGTGTACCTTCCTCTACAAGTAAAATTTTAATTGTACTTTCGGTAAAATGGATTCGAAAGTATATCGCTAATCCTCCTGTCTATAAGCATAGGCATATAAGGGTATAAAGTCAATTTTTATTGCTTTGGTATTTTTCGAAGAATTTTGTTGTTTTCTTTAAAATGAACAGCCTATTCTGAATATTTGACAGAGAAAGCCCTTGCAGTAAAGCTGCCTTTTACCGATCTTTTTTTGTATGATGATAAACTGGTAACGGAACTGAAAGATAAAACAAGGTAGGGCGATACTCGTCAGACCGGGCCGTTTGTTTAATCCTGCATATCACTTGTTGAGTTTGCGCTCATCCTGCGATTTACCCTTCCGCAGCCAGGCCTCAATAGCCAGGGTGATGTTTTCCTGATCGGCTTTGTCCAGCTTCCGGTAATTCCGAGCCCCTGCCGGGGATATACTGCCGGACAAATGAGGTTAGGAGATAAGCTTAATAATTGCTTCTACGATTTCATTGGTTTTTACGGCGGATAAGCGACCGGCAACGGAAAGAACAAGATTTTTGTCTGCGGTAAAAATTTTGTTCGGCCGAACACAACTATCAACAGGGAGAGAACCGGCAATAAAATCCGTACTTTTAACTGATACGGCATATGAATCGTACCTGGGTTTACTGGTTATTTGACAGAGAATTATGTCTTCCCCCGGTAAATTGGTAATCACAAATGCGGGGCGGCGTTTAGTGCCCGACAGGTCTGAAAAAGGAAAGGGCAGAATTACCACGTCCCCTTTTACAATTTTTCCCATGCAGCATCCTCTTCCGGCGTATCCCAATCTTTTGCGAGGGATGTTTCGCTAAAAAGCATGGTTTCAGGTATTGCTTTCAACTGTTTTTGCTTTATGTATCCCACAAAATCAAAAATTTCCTGTAAGTATTCAGAAGGAAGTGAGTCTATCTCACGCAGCAGGGCGTCTCTATTGGGCATGATTATTCCTCTCCTTGAGTAGTATATGACAAAAACAACCATTTGTCATCATTATGGGCGGCCAGGGGATCGAAGGGCTTTTGAGCATTACAATGATTGGCCCTTGCGCAGCCAGGCCTCAATAGCCAGGGTGATATTTTCCTGATCGGCTTTGTCCAGCTTCCGGTAATTCCGGAGCAATTTCCGTTCCTCATCGGAGAAGATATCCGGATCTTTGCCGGTTACCAGGTATTCCGCCGAGGTCTCAAGCAGTCCCGCGATTTCGACCCCCTGCTTGAGGTTGGGGTAGGTTTTCCGGGTCAGCCATTTCCTGAATGTCCCAAAGGGAACTTCAATCTTACCGGCTATCCACTCCTGGGTCGTGTCCCTTTCCTTTATTTCAATTTTAAGCCGTTCCCAAAAATCCATATCCTATTATTTTAATCTGAAAAGAGAGCAAATTTGGCACGTTTTTACTTGACAAGTGAGCAAATAAGGGGGTATTATAAGGCAATATGGAGCAATTTTGGAACATTTAATTTATGGATGATCTCGGATTCTTCCCAAGCGAAGAGAATATTTATCCAGGTCTGGAAGATTCTGAAATCACTAAAGCGATTGAGGATCTTGAAAAAGAATATGCAAGATTGATTGACACCTACCCGGTAAATTAAAAGGAGAAATGTAATCATGAAGTATGTCTATAAAATCACCTACCCCAATGGCAAGATATATATTGGCCAGGATACAGCGAATTATTATATGACTTATTTTGGCAGTTCAGATGAAGGCTTGATTCAAAAAGATTTCTCATGGGACCAAATGAAGGATTTTTCAGTTAGAAAACAAATTCTGTGGTCAAGTGAGGATGCGACACAGGATGAAGTCACCCGGAAGGAAAGGGAAATGATTCTGAAATATGAATCAAACAAACCGGAGAAAGGGTATAACCAGAGATTGCCATAATTGCGATACAAGCGGACCCTGCCCGATCTATTTCTTCCCATAATGGGACCGGCATTGGGAAATGATCGCCTGACTGCCCTCAATACGATACACAAGCCGATTTGTATCGTCTATCCGCCGGCTCCAACAGACCGCAGGTCTGCAGCCTCCGGCAAAAAGGACAGACTAATCATCGGATCGACGATCCGCCGCCATCGCCTCTAATTCTTCCATGGTCTTTATAATGGGCTTACTTTTCCCCGAAGAATAATTATCAATGGTTTTTTTCAAACGCAGTACAATAAAACAGCCCCTACCCGCTCATCATATCCAGCACGATTTTTTCGATGTCCTTGCAAAAGACCGCCCAGTCGGGTTTTTTTGTCCAGATAACGCTGTCGAATTCGTTTTGCGGAATGCCCTTAAGGATTTCACCTATTATGGGGGTGTCAACGCCCCTTTCCTTTTCCCTTGCCTCACGGATTATTTCCGCCCAGTTAATGGATTCGTGCAGGGCGATTTCCCGAATATCCGCAACATCCTTTGCCGCATAACGGAAAAGGGCGCTCAGTTTATTTGAAAGAATGTTCCGTATCGGATCAGTTCTTTCAAATAAGGCCGTTTCCAGGATGTCCCCAAAGTGCGGGGTCGAATCATTCACAAAATCCAGTTTCAATGCCGCATCGGATTCTTTCCACCCGATTTTAAGAGAATTAAAGGTCATGTTTTTTATTCTTGATTCAGCATTGAGCGTAAAACCATTATTGGTTAATGCGGCAAGAATGATCTCAACCTGCTCTGCATAATCACTATCATTATTTACAAAAAAATCGAGATCATCAGAATAGCGGTGATGGTAATAGCCTCTACTAAGGGCGGTACCACCGGTGAGATAAAAATGCGTTTTGCAGCTGTTTATGATATTCAGAACCCCATTCTGGAGTGGATACAAGCTCTCTTCGTAATACTGCGATGGCAAAATCATAATGAGTCCTCAGTTCCCGGGGAAAAATAGCCCGGGTAATTTTGGGGGTATACAGCTCTTTAACCTTGTCTACCCCCCAAAGCGCTATAATCCGATACCAGGGCACCCGACCAAGACAACGCAGAAATATACGATCCTGATCAAAGCCGGCGGCACTTTCGAGCTTGCCCTCCACCACCGCCAGCATATCTTCGGGGGATATCTTGTAATCCCAGTTGAGGGAGCGCATCATTTCTATTTTTTCTTCATGACTTAAGGTCATTACTGCTATTATAGTACAGGTTTACCGGTACGTCAACGCGCCTT
Organism: Spirochaetia bacterium; assembly: GCA_025997875.1. Taxonomy (GTDB): domain Bacteria; phylum Spirochaetota; class Spirochaetia; order Treponematales; family Breznakiellaceae; genus BNUT01. Next base: position 13,236 of record BNVE01000062.1, on the reverse strand, counting down.
CCATCCCCCAATGTTCCGCTTATCAAAGTCAAACGCCACCCCAACCTTGAACAGCTTCTTCCCATTGCCCTGCCAGGGAAGCAGGTATTCTTTACTGTCTATCTGGGCCAGGGCTTCATCCGCAGTGCCATTCAGTTTGAATTCGAAGCAATAGACAAAATTTTTTGTTTCCACCAGGGTATCAATACGGCCTGCGGCGATTCTTACTTCCGACCGGCAATAAAGACCCATCATCCTGAACACCAGATGTACAACCGTCTGATAGTATTTCTCATTTTTCAGTGTCAGATCATAGGGTATCGCCGCAAAGAATGGTATCAGTGCATTCATTGCGGCATCGATGTCACCTTTTTGCAGGGCCTTAGGCAGTGTTACTGCTAAAGCTCTGACATCATCACCCGGAGCATTGATATACAAATTGATGAGCGATTGTGCAAAAGAGGCCCGGACTTCTTCGTTGGGATAATCCAGGGTGAACTCCTGCCATTCATCATTATAATCAACAATGGTGAGATAACCGGTCTGATACAGGATGGGAACCGCTTCCATGGTATTGGAGTTAAATTTGTGAAAATCCCCGGTCATGACGCTTTCATGTTCCAGTTTCAATATATCTATCTTTTGATCTTCTATCAGTTTGATAAGAAACGTGGGCGTTCCGGTGGCATACCAGTAGCTTTCAAAGGACCCGCTGTTATCAAAATGGTTTAACAATCCAAAAGGATTGTATACGGTAAGGGAATTTTTCGAAAATCGGTATCCGTTGTAAAACCGTTTAAGCTCATCAAGGTAGGTTTGCTTTTCAAGCCCCTTGTCCTGAACTATCTGCCGTATTTCTTCAGCAAAATCCCGCTCCAGCTCTTCCTGGGTAATTCCGCAGAGATCGTTGTACCGGGGATCCAGGGAAATATCCTTCAGATTATTCAGGCCTGAGAATACACTTACCTGCGCAAACTTGGTAACCCCGGTTAAAAACACAAACTTGAGATACTCATCGAAGGACTTTAACACACTATAAAAACTTTTAAGTGCGTTCCGTATCTTTTTGTGCAGTTCAGGATTGTCAATAGTATTAAGGAGCGGCTTATCGTATTCGTCAAAGATGACCACGACCTTCTCTCCCGAACTGCGACTCATATCCATAATCAAATTGCTGAATTGATCCGTTAGAAGCTCACCCCGTAATGATAAACCCGCATCAGAAGCGGCATTGGCCAGGATGTTGCGCAGGGTCAGAGTAAGGACTTCAGGACCTTCATTATAGTTTCCCGTATTTAAATCAATACGGATGAGCGGGTATTTCTTCCAGTTCCACTCAAGGGAATCAATCGCAAGACCGGTAAAAAGTTCCCGCCGCCCCTTAAACAAAGCGCCCAAGGTGGAGCACAGGATCGATTTCCCAAATCGCCGGGGTCGGGAGAGAAAGAAAACCCTCCCCGATCCGGTCAATAATTCATGGATTCGGGCGGTCTTATCTACATAAAGGAAGCCATCCTCGCGAATACTGACAAAATCCTGTATCCCAATGGGTAAGCGCCGCTTCATACTGCCATTATAGCATATCTATACCGGTTTTTGTAAGGGGCGGGCGGTCCCGCATATACGGGGGATGCCCCGTGCCTCCGCCTGTATATGCGGTAAATTTGCAACTTTCCCCCGTCCCCATGGTCAAAACTGTTAAATGATTTCCCTTGAAAAAATGACCCTGGCCGAGTTGTGTCTTAAGGCAGCGGAAAAATACAAACACAGGCTTGTCTTTGAAATTTACCGGGATGATAAGGTCTACGATCCGGTGAGCTACCGGCTGCTGGGGATCCGGGTGCGGCAGTTTGGCTCGCTCTTGGGAAGCCTGGGGGTAAAGGCCGGGGACCGGGTGATGATCCTGGGGGAGAACTGTCCCGAATGGCCCATTGCCCTCTTTGGGGCGGCCCTGGCCGGGGCCATAGCAGTTCCGGTATTGCCCGATTTTACCCCGGAGCAGATTACGGCCATTGCCGCCCATGCCGGGGTTTCGGTCCTCTGCGTTACCGAGCGGACCGCCGTAAAAACCGCCGCCATAGGGGGGGATATTCCCCGGGTCTACCTGGACACAATGGAAGACAGGGAGGCCGGCGCGGGAGTTCAGGTTTCCCTTGGGGGGATACTGAAAAAGCTGCCCCTGCGGGAACCGGCGGGAGGGGTATGGATGCCGGGCAAGGGCTTTGCCTTCCCCCAGGCCAAGGGGGATGATCCTGCGGTGATTATCTACACCAGCGGCGCATCCGGGGCAAGCAAGGGGGTCCTCCTTTCCCACCGGAACCTTATCTTCTGTGCCCGCGCCTCCCGGAATTTGATGAAGGTCTTTCCCCGGGACCGGCTCCTTTCGGTTATTCCCCTGGCCCATACCTACGAATGTACCCTGGGGCTCCTGACGGTGATTCTGAATGGGGCCTCCATCACCTATCTGGACAAGCCCCCTTCGCCGCTGGTGCTTCTCCCGGCCATTCAAGCCATCAGGCCCACCGTGATGTTAACGGTACCCCTCTTTATCGAAAAAATTTACCGTCAGAAGCTGGCGCCCGCCCTACACGCCAGTCCCCTGTACAAGTGCGCCCTTACCCGGCCCCTGGCGCTGTACCTGGCGGGGCGCAAACTAAACGCGGCATTTGGGGGCGGCGTCCGCTCTTTCGGCATCGGCGGGGCCCCCCTGGCCTCGGATGTAGAGGACTTCCTGCGGAAGATCAAATTCCCCTATGCCCCGGGCTACGGCCTTACCGAAGCGGCCCCCCTCCTTGCCGGAACCGCCCCCTACCGCTTCCCCCTCCATTCCGCAGGGTCGGTTCTGCCCGGGGTGGAACTCCGGATCGCAAAACCCGCCCCGGGCTTTACCGAAGGGGAGATCCAGGCCCGGGGCCCCAATATCATGATGGGCTATTACCGGGACGAGGAAGCCACCAAAAACGCCTTTACCCCCGACGGCTGGCTCAAAACCGGGGACCTGGGCTTCCTGGACAAAAAAGGCCATCTCTTTATCCGGGGCCGCATAAAGGCCATGATCCTGGGCCCCTCGGGGGAAAACATCTACCCCGAAGAAATCGAAATCCTCCTCAACGCATCCCCCCTGGTGGAAGAAGCCCTGGTCCGCGGCGGGGAACAGGGTCAGCCCATGGCCCTGCTGGTGTTAAGCGCCGCCGCCCGCCAGCGCCGCGCGGCACAGCCGGCGGCCTTGGACCAGGAGCTTGAGGCATTAAAAAATTCGGTGAACCATCAGCTGCCGGTCTTTTCCCGGCTGTGCCGCATCGAAATCCGCGACGAGCCTTTTGAGAAGACGCCGACCCAGAAGATCAAGCGGTTTTTGTATCAATGAAGAAAAAAGGTCCGCAAATTACACGAATTAACACGTTATACGCCATTATGGGTAGTTTTACTGTTTTGGGGCTGCTAGTGTGCTGTCTAAGACAGATGACATAACAAAAATTTTTAACCGCCAAGTCGAAGAAGTCGAATAAGAAGAGGAAAGGGTATGGGGCCTGATCTTACTTTTTTTACTTCTTCGACTTTGCGGTAATAAAAATTTGTTCGATTACAGCTGATCCAACGCCAAACCCTCCACCGGGAAGGCAATGGTTTCCCGGTAGATTTCGCGGTTGAGCATGTAGAGGATGAGGGTTGCGCCTACGGGGAGCCGGTAGGGGACGGTGAACTCGCCCCCGGAATATTCTACGGTGATGATCCGGCGGCGTTCCCCATCGGGCAGGAGCGCCTCAAGCCGGACGGAGAGGGGATAGGGGTTCCTGGGCAGGGTGTACTTAAAGAGGGAGAAGACCTCCCCTTGGGGGATCTTTTCCGGGGCGGTCACGGTAAGGTGTACCACCGTATTGGCGGCTGCAACGGAATCCCCGGCCGGGTCCTGGTGGACCACCATTTCCCCCTTTTCCTCACCCCGCAGGGGCCGGGTAAAGAAGGCAAAATCGATGCCCGAACGGCCAATTTCCCCCAGGGCATCGGCAATGGAAAGCCCTGCCAGTTGGGGAACCCTAATGGTGGTATTCTCGGGTCCCCGGCTGACCACGAATTCCAGAACCGCGGGGCCCGAAATATTCGCCCCCGGTTCGGGACTCTGCTGAAGGATGATCCCCGCCGGCTCGGAGGAATATTCGTACATGAAGGGTTCCCTGAGAGAGAGCAGGGGCGCTCCGGGGGAAACTCCCGCAGAGGCAAAGAGGGTCTGAAGGTCCATCCGCACCTCGTCAATATTGCGGCCCAGGTAATTTTCCACACTGTTGATCAGCACCCCCTGGCTTACCACCAGCCGAATCCTGCGGCCCGCCTTGACGATGGTACCCGCCCGGGGCTCCTGTTCCAGAATCAGCCCCCTGTCCGAAGAGGATTGGGAATAACGGAGCTGGATGCGGGGGTAGAGTTCCTTTACCTGCAATTCCAGCAGGGCTTCGGTCAGTTCCTTGCCCCGGACTTCGGGGACCATGGTCTGTTCCGCCCCCCGGACTGCGATAAAAAAGATTGAAACCGCGATGATCCCCACAAAGACCAGTATCCCCGCAGCCATGGAAATAAAGAGTTTAAGATGATTGGATACATAGCCTTCGATGGCGTCCGGATCCAGATTGATAAAACCCATGGTGGCAAAAACCCCTCTATAATTCCTATACTAATGCAAAATTCCGGTTCCTAACAGTGCGCCGGTAAAATCCCTGACCCCGTTGAGGAAGGCCCGCCATTCCAGGGCCTTCTTTGTCCGGTATTGCAGCATGGTCACCGCCAAAACCCCGTCCCCCGTTTGTACCAGTATCCCCCGCTGCTTGTCTACGCCCAAAACCGTGCCGGGCGCCGGTTTTGGCACGCCGGCAGCCGCTGATAAAAGGGTGTCAGTCGCCATTTTTCCGGCAGGCATGGTGTCTGGGGCCGTCTCAGCCGCCAGGATGTACAGGTACTGATCCCCGTGTGTGGTCCAGGAAAGGGGCCAGGGGGTGTAGGCCCGGATTTGGGCGTCGATTTCCGGGGCGCTTTTATTCCAGTCGATGCGGCCGTCGTCCTTTGACAGGAGGGCGCAGCAGCTGGCGGTGCCATGGTCCTGGGGCCGGCCGGTAAGGGTTCCCGCCGCGATGCCCCGGAGCGCCTCCGCCAGCAGCGGGGCGGCCCGGCGGCCCGCCTCTTCACTTAAACTTGCGGTGGTTTCCCGGCCCCCAAGGGGAAGACGTTCCTGCAGCAGGATGTCCCCGCTGTCCATTTCCGTTGCAAGCCGCTGTACCGTAATCCCCGTTTCAACATCCCGGTTCAGGATAGCCCGGGGGATGGGGGTGGGCCCCCGGTATTTGGGGAGCAGGCTGGGGTGGATATTGATACCCCCCAAGGGGAAAAGGGCAAGGAATTTGGGGCCGAAGATCCTGCCGTAGGCAAAGGAAACCAGCAGATCGGGCTTTAGGGCGGCAACCGCCTCACGGGCCTCGCCGCCAAGCTTTTCCGGCTTAAGGATCGGAATGGGAGGAAGGCCCCGGGGGGCCAATTTTTCCGAAAGGACCCCGGCGGCAATGCCCACATCGGTGGGCTCCAGCCTGCCGTGCCGGCCTTTGGAGCTGTCAGGGTTGGTCAGGACCCCCGCAAGCTCAAAACCCTGAGTCGGCACGGTCACGGCAGCGCCGGCGGATTCTGCAAGTTTTGACACCATTTCCAGACAGGGCACGGCGATAGCGGGACTCCCCGCAAAGATGATCCGCAATCCGTTCCCCCCGCTCTTTAAGCCTTCTGCCGCTTTTCGATTTTGGCGAGGACCCGGTTCCGTTTCGGCACGGAAAGGCGGTCGATAAAGAGGACCCCCTCCAGGTGATCGTATTCGTGGAGGATGATCCGGGCCAGGATGCCGTCGGCCTCCATGTTAAAACGCCGGCCCTTTTCGTTCCAGGCCTGGACCTGCACCGCCCTGGGCCGGACCACATCCGCCCAGATACCGGGGATCGAAAGGCACCCTTCCTCGAATTTCACCGTTTCCTGGGAGGTCCCGATGATCGAGGGGTTGATGAAAACCCGGGGGACATCCCCTTCAATGTGGATCACAAAGATCCGCTTCATCAGGCCCACCTGGGGCCCCGCAAGGCCCACCCCTTTGCCCTCATGAAGGGCCTCTATCATCTCCTCCACGGTTTTCTGAATATCGCTGTTAATATCTTTTACCGGTTCCGCCTTCTGCCGGAGCAGCTCATTTTCCAATGTAACGATTTCCATGGCTTAATAATATATACAGGCGGGGGTGCATGTCATCCCCGGCGCTCACCGGCTATTCGGCTATCGCCGAATAGCTGTTACAGCTTCGCCGGTTTATGCCGGCTTTCAGCCGCCATAGACAGCTATCATTACCCCTGCGGCTATTGCGGTGCCGATAACGCCGGCCACGTTGGGGCCCATGGCGTGCATCAGGATGAAGTTGCCGGGGTCGGATTCCAGGCCAACCTTGTTGGAAACACGGGCGGCCATGGGGACCGCCGAAACGCCGGCGGAACCGATAAGGGGATTGATCTTTTCTTTGAGGAAGAGGTTCATGAACTTGGCAATCATAAGCCCCGAAGCGGTGGCGACAGAGAAGGCCACCAGGCCCATGACCACAATGATCAGGGACGAGGGGTTCAGGAACTTCTCGGGGGTCATCTGGCTGCCAACACCCAGGGAGAGGAACAATGACACGATGTTCATCAGTTCATTCTGGGCGGTATCGGAGAGCCGCGCCACCACTCCGCATTCACGGAGGAAGTTACCGAACATAAGACAGCCGATGAGGGGCGCCGCAGAGGGGAGGAGCAGCAGGGTCAGAACAAATACCACCAGGGGGAAGGCAATCTTTTCGGTCTTGGAAACCGGCCGGAGCTGCCTCATCTTGATAAGCCGCTCCTGCTTGGTCGTCAGGGCTCGCATGATGGGAGGCTGAATAAGGGGCACCAGGGCCATGTAGGAATAGGCCGCCACCGCAACAGTTGCCAACAGGTGGGGGGCAAGCTTTGCCGCGATGTAAATCGTGGTGGGGCCATCCGCGCCGCCGATGATGGCCACCGAGCAGGCTTCTTTGAGGTTAAAGGCAACCCCCGGGAGATAATTGGCAACGGAGATGAAGAAGAGGGTGCCGAACACGCCGAACTGGGCCGCCGCGCCGAGGATGGCGGTCTTGGGGTTGGCAATCAGGGGACCGAAGTCGGTCATGGCCCCGATACCGATGAAGATGATCAGGGGGAAGAATTCATTCCCTACCCCCGCCTCGTAGATGATATCAAGGAAACCGGGATGCTGGACGATCTGTTCAACCATCACGCCATTTACAACCACATGCTGAACTATTTCCGCAGCCCCCATCCCCGCCAAGGGGATGTTGACGAAGATGGTCCCGAAGCCGATGGGAATGAGCAACAGGGGCTCAAAGCCCTTGATCGCCCCCAGGTAGACGATGAGGAAGCCCACCGCCACCATGAGGAATTCCTGCCAGCCGAAGACCGTAATGGGGTCCCCCGCCGGGGTTTCACCGGGTATCACATCGTGGATAAAGGCATAAATACCGGTGGTTTCCAGTATGTTTCGGGCAAAACTCCCCAGGGTAACCGGGGGGATGTCCTTGCTGTTGGGGATTATTCCGTTCAGGTTCCTGAAGGAGGGCAGTTCCGACGTTGAATCGGCTATCTGCTCGGCATTACCAGCCGCCTGCGCCCGGGGGCTAAAGGCGGCGCCCATCATGTTAATGGCAAATGCGCCGATCAACAGGAGCAGACATACTTTAACGATCAGCACGGGGTTCTTTTTAAGATTTAACATATATTCCTTTCCTTATGTTTTTGCCATGGAGTTTTTCTTACGAAAAACTCCTTAGGTAAAACCGTCAGGTTTTACCCGATCTCGGCCAAGGGTTGCTGGGATGCTACCTGGGTACCGGTGGGTACCAGGTAGTGAACGTTTCCGGCTGCGGTTGCCTTAATTTCCAGTTCCATTTTCATGGACTCGATGATCACCACATTATCCCCGGAGGCCACCTGGGCCCCTTCGTTCACCGCAAAGCGGAGAACCGTCCCCGCCACCGGGGAAAGGATTACGGTACCGCCGCCGGAGGGCGCGGCGGCAACCGGGGCCGCAACGGCTTCGGGAGCAGCGGCGGGCGCGGCTTCCAGGACTACCCCGGAACCGCCGATCTCGGCGATAGGCTGCTGGGCGGCGACCTGGGTGCCCGTGGGAACCAGGAAGTGGACGGGACCGGTGCTCGTCGCCTTGATCTCCAGTTCCATCTTCATGGATTCGATGATAATCACATTATCCCCGGCATTAACCGTTTCGCCATCGTTCACCGCATAGCGGAGGACCGTCCCGGCTACGGGAGATAGAATCCGGGTCCCGCCGCCTGAGCGTGCCACGGGGGCTCCGCCTGCGGCAGGGGCAGCTTTACCGGCTGCGGCGCCGCCCGCTGCGGGGGCAACCGCTACCGTACCGGCGGGGGCTACCACAACGTCGTAGTTAGCGCCATTGACGTTCACGTTGTAACGGGCGGCCTGTCCGGCGCCGGCCTTTGCGGGAGCGGCAGCGGAAGAAGCTGCGGGAACCGCGAAGGAGGCGGAATCAACCGGGCCCTTGGAGCGTTCTTTAAAGAATTTCGGGGCGACCTTGGGGAACATCGCATAGGTCAGGACATCCTCTTCGGTTTCGGCGCCCTCTTTCTTTGCTTCCTCGGCCATCTTGGCGTATTCATTGGCAATTTTGTCGGCGGGCCGTTCGGTAATCACCGCATCGTAGTTGTTCTTAGCCAGGGCCAGTTTTACCAGTTCGGGGTTCGCCGGGGCGGCAAGGGCGCCGTAGCGGCCGGTTACCAGGTCGGCCGTCTCGGAGGTCAGGTTCTTGTAGCGCCCAAAGAGGACGTTGAACACCGCCTGGGTGCCGACGATCTGGCTGGTGGGGGTAACCAAGGGAATATAGCCGCAGTCCTTCTGGACAAGGGCAATTTCCTTGAGCACCGCATCGATCTTGTCGGAGGCGTTCTGCTCTTTGAGCTGATTTTCCAGGTTGGAAAGCATGCCCCCGGGTACCTGGGAGACCAGAATCCGGGTATCCGCACCGAGGAAGCTGGATTCAAACTTGGCGTACTTCTTGCGGATATCCCGAAAGTAGACCGCAATGTCCAGCAGGGCGGTGATATCCAGGCCGGTTTCATATTCGGTGCCCTTGAAGGCTTCAACGACGGTCTCCGTGGGGCTGTGGCTGGTGCCCATGGCCATGGAGGAAATCGCCGTATCCAGGATTTCGGCCCCCGCCTCGGCGGATTTTACCAGGGTGGCAACCGAAAGGCCGGTAGTTGCGTGGGTGTGGATCTCTACGGGAATATCAACCTTGGCCTTAATGGCCTTAACCAGTTCGTAGGCTTCGTAGGGCTTTAAAAGGCCCGACATGTCTTTGATACAGATCGAATCGGCGCCGAATTCGGCGTAGCGCTTGGCAAGGTCGGCGTAAATTTCCTTGGTGTGGTAGGGGGTAGTGGCGTAGGAAATGGCCATCTGCACGTGTTTGCCGGTTTTCTTGGCGGCATCCGCGGCGCGCTTGAGGTTCCGGGGATCGTTACAGGCGTCAAAGATGCGGAACACCCCGACGCCGGTCTGGGCGGCCTTCTCCACAAACTTGTCCACCACATCGTCCGCATAATGCCGGTAGCCCAGAAGGTTCTGGCCCCGGAGGAGCATCATGATCGGGGTATTGGGCAGGGCCGCGTGGAGTTTCCGCAGGCGCTCCCAGGGATCTTCATTCAAAAAACGGATGCAGGAGTCAAAGGTGGCTCCGCCCCAGGCTTCCAGGGCCCAGTAGCCGATTTTATCGAGCCGTTCACAGGCGGGAAGCATATCCGCTGTTGTCATACGGGTGGCGTGCAGGGACTGGTGAGCGTCACGCAGCACCAGATCAGTCAATTTAACTTTAGGCATATATTCTCCTATTATACTTGGTTTAGTAGACCTTAATTACGGGGTTTCCGGGAAACGCTTTAAAAGCAACGAAGCTTTCAGTTTTCAGTTTTACGATACTCGTTTACCGCTGCGGTGATAGCCGCGGTAACTGCGGCTGTTTTTGCCGCACTTGAGGCGCCCGAGGGAACCGCGGGTTTTGCAGCTTGTGTTACATCTTTGTCGGCGCCCAGGGCGTGGATCACCTTGCCCATCAAACTTACGCAGGCGATCAAAATCACCAAAAACCCAAATACCGTCCCCATACCCATCACGGTCAGGACGCCGCTTTGCTCCAACATATCAACTATTGTCATAATCCCTCCATATCAAATTACAATGAATTCCGGACCCGTTATCCTGAAAATATTAGACAATTATACCAAAAATATCTATTAAATTGCAAGGGTACGGAATACCCTCTAATGGGGGACAGCCTTTCTTTATCTATACGCCTGCGATATACTAAATTATAATGAAAAAACAGTTACTTTCATCCGGTCTTATGCTGCTCATGCTGCTGGGGGTCTTGGGGCCCTTCGCCTGGGGGCAGGATACCGGGGATCAGAATATCCGGGATCGTGGTTCCCGGTATATCAACCTGAGGGACTATCCCGTTTATGTTAAGGCCGGTTTTGATTTTCTCGACACCCTGAATATACCGGCCGTCACGGGAAATGAGAGGGGATGGAAAGTAATAAAGGCGTCTCCCTCGCCAACCAGGGTACGGGCGGGGGAGCTGAACCTGCCCGGCCTGCCAAAGCGGCGCTTCCTCTCCCCCTTTGGGAAAAGCGAGATGGAATTCACCTACCTTATACCCTTTACCATGAAAACCGAAGTTTTTGCGGCTCTTACCGGGGAAAGTGCCCCGGTTCCGGGGATTTTTCTGGCCAGCCTGGGGGATAACTGGGAAATTTTCCTTAACGGCAGCCGGATTGCATCGGAAATTCATTTGGATGATGAGGGACACATCAAATCTCACCGGGCTTACCGGCAGATCGCCTTTCCCCTGAATAAAAGCCTCTTTAAAATGGGGGAAAACCTCCTTGCCTTCAGGCTTGTGGGAGACCCAACCTACCATGATGTGGGCTTTTTCTACGCCAGCCCCTATTATATTGCCCCTTATGAGCAAATTGCCCGGCAAAATGATGAAGCCCCGGCCTTAATCCTTATGGGGGTGTATCTTTTTATGGGGCTCTACCATCTGTTCCTGTTCATGATCCGCAAGAAGGATCGCCATAATCTATACTATGGCCTTTTTTCGTTCATCCTGGGGCTTTACTTCCTTTCCCGTACCCATACCATCTATTATTTTATCCCGGACCGGAATATTCTGCTGCGGACAGAATTCTTCTGTCTCTTCCTGGTGCTTCCCCTGGGGGCGGCCTTTATCGAAAGCCTTGGGCTTAAAAAAACCTTTCTGATTACCCGGATCTACGGGGCCTTTTTTGGGCTGCTGGCCCTTACCCAGCTGTTTTTCTCCCTTCCCTATGCGCTGGATACCCTTAAGGTATGGCAGTACAGTTCCATGATTGTGGTCCTGATCGTTCTGGCCCTGGATATCGGGTACATCCTTTTCCGTACCGGGAGGGAGGTAAAAAAACGCGCCGAAGGACAGGGGCTTTCCTTTCTGCGGCTCTGCGGCAAGGTACTGATCGATACCCCCATGGGCAATATCACCATCGGCGCCGCCATCTGCGCGGGGACCGGGCTCTTCGATGTGCTTGATTCCATGGTCCTGCATCACGGCATTGCCGCTACCCGTTACGGCTTCTTTGTTTTTACCGCAGGCACCGCCCTGGTACTGGCCCGGCAGTTCGGCTTCTTATACCGCCAGCAGCAACGGATCATCGACCGGTCCAACAAGGGGATGAATTCCCGGCTGGTTGACTGGATTGTGGTCCAGGACAAGGACCCTGCGGATATGCCCTCGATTAATGTGGATAACGCGATCATGTTTACGGATATTCGGGAATTCACCCATCTTTCGGAAACCATGAGTTCCCAGGTGCTGACGGATTTTCTCGCAGCCCTGAACGAGGTCCTGGCCAAGCCCCTTTTTGCATACCAGGATCAGGGTTATGTGGCCTATACGGATAAATTCATGGGCGACGGGACCATGAATATTTTTACCGATCCCACGGTGGCCCTGAATGCGGCGGTGCAGATCCGTACCCAGCTTACCCTCTTTAATGCGGAGCCCATCCGCTTCTTTAAGGAAGCCCCGCCGGACATGAAGGTCAATGTGGGAACCGGCATTGCCTGGGGGCCGGTTACCATGGGCGTCATGGGCCATTCCCGGCGGGTTGACTATACCCCCATCGGGGATACGGTAAACATCGCCTCCCGGCTGGAGAGGCTCACCAAGGAGTACCACGTCCCCATCATCATCAACGACGTCCTCTATCAGATGATTGACCCCTCCGCTTTTTACCTGCGCCACATCGACCGCATCCGGGTAAGGGGCAAGGACCATCCGATAAACATATACGAAGAATTTGGTTCCAACAGTCCCCAAGTGGTAGACCTGAAACTGCAGCAGGCCGCCCGGTTTAAGGAACTGCAGGACATGTATTTTTCCGGCCAAAACTGGGAAGAAGCGATCCGCCTTGCGCAAGAACTGTCCCGTCAGGCCGAAGAATATAACAGGCAGCACCACCTGGGGACCGACAGCTCCGTGGACTATCTGCCCCGGATTTAGCCGAAATGACCTGCCGAAATATTATCAATAAAATCGTAGTATCCTTCATCAAAGAAGGAGAAGCATTAACCCCAAAAAGTGCCGATACGCCCATCAGCTTTTTATCCGCACTTGCCAAAAAAAAATGGCGCACAGTATATGTACATCCTATTGGCAGAAGCGGAGGCGGTGTTTTTGCGAACCTATATCGAAACTAATCTAACCAAAAAGAAATCGGAAAAGGCGGTATAACCGTCCCTATGGCTTTCCGCCTATATCACAGATACTGATGGAATAACCGGAAGCATTTAGGATATCAGGCAGCGGGTGCGAATCACTTCTCCGTAAAAGTATACACCCCGTCCCAATGGGCCAGCAGTTCCGGCTTTTCCCTGATAAGCCGCATCCTTTCGGCGTAAATCCGGGGCAGATAGTCCACGGAGCTGTCGGTCCCCAGGTGGTGCTGCCTGTTATATTCTTCGGCCTGACGGGACAGTTCTTGCGCAAGGCGGATCGCTTCTTCCAGTTTTGGCCGGAAAAATACATGTCCTGCAGTTCCTTAAACCGGGCGGCCTGCTGCAGTTTCAGGTCTACCACTTGGGGACTGTT
>BNVE01000061.1 GCA_025997875.1 Spirochaetia bacterium | reverse complement strand
ATACGGACCAGGGCTTCCAGGTAGAAATAGTCGCCGAAGCTGGTACATTCATCCACACCCTTCTTGTCCGGTTTGGCGTAAACCCCGTGTAACAGTAATCCTGTGGATTGGGGCAGAGGGGCGGTGGTATAGGATTTTGCCAGGGATGCGGCAATGTGCAGGGCGGCGTTTTCAAAAAGCCGGCGATCCGGGTCCGCAATGTGCAGGGCGGCGCCAAGTTCCAGCAGGCCGCAGGCGGCGATGGCGGCGGCGGAACTGTCCCGTTCTTCGCCTCCCTTCACAAAAACCAAATCCCAATAGGCCACCAGGTCTTCGGGCAGATGGTTGAGAAAATACCGGGCAAGCCCCTTTGCGTTTTCCAGCAGCGAGGGGTCGCGGTTGTAACGGTACGACAGGGCGTTGCCGTAAATGCCCCAGGCCTGTCCCCGTGACCAGCAGGAATCATCGGAAAAGCCCTGGGCGGTGGTCCCCTTCAGGGGCTTGCCCGTAGCGGCATCAAAGAAAAAGGTGTGATACGCCGACCAGTTCTCCCGAATAAGATAACGGTTCGCCGCTGCGATATGCCGCCTCGCCGCTTCCGCGTAATAGGGGTTTCCCGTTTCTTCGCTGGCCCAGTACAGCAGAGGCAGGTTCATGGCGCAGTCGATGATGATCCGTCCCTGCTGGGCAGGATCGTTCAAATTACCCCATGCCTGTATGATCCCGGCCTTCTCGTAAAAACGGATCATCAGGAGGTCCGCCGCCTTAAGCGCCGCATTCCGTGCAACGGCATTCCCGGTGAGCCGCCAGGGGGCGACACAGGCAAGGGTGTAGAGAAAGCCAAGGTCATGGGTTTCCACTTCGATACGCTTGTCCAGCCGGGCGCGGAAATCTGAGATACACTTTTCTGCAGTATTGCGGAAAAGTGTATCTCCTGTGCTTTCCCAGGAAAGCCAGAGCATCCCCGGCCAGAACGAAGTGGTCCATTCGGTATTCCCGATCAAGGGATACACATTTTTTACACTCGCCGGGGCAGGGTATTTTTTCTTAAAAACAGCAATGTTGCTTTTAACTTTTTTTACCCCAAAGGCAAGCGCATCCTCCCAGAAAGCGGGATCTGTTTTTGGCGGGGAAGAAAATAGTTTCTCACGGGCCAGGGGTTCTGTTTCTGATCGATTCGTTTTCATGGGCAACTCCTATATCACACTATTTCAAATTCTACTGAAAATGTTTTTTCTGCCGGTAGAAATTTAAAATCAATGGTATAAACCGTCACCGGTTTTCCTTCGTGGCTTTGGTGTTCAAACCCGCCAATTACCGGTGATATCTTTCCTGCGGCAATATCAGAATTTTTCAGATCGCAGGCTTCGCCGATACGGACAAGACCCTTTTCAAACACCGGGGGGAAAAGGGTGATAAACCGTTCCGTTACCGGCAGGGGGCTTTCCGCGAAACTAAAGGTATCCTTCAACAGAAGAATGCCCGTATGGATGTTAAAACTGAATTGGCGTTCCAGACGGAGCAGGGCGGGTACATTGTAGGCCCCCGCTATATCAAGGATCATGACGCCATCGGAACCCTCCGCCAGAGATAAGATGCGGCAATCACGGGCCTGAAATTCCCGGCCCGCCTTCTGGCCCTGCCCGTTGATGATGGGGACATTGTGGCCCTCCGAGCGGTTGCAGAAAATGTCGTACCGTTTGCCGCCGAAATAATCCTTTGTGTATTCTCCCGCCCCAAGGTCGCAGAGCGCCATGCCGCCCTTTTTGTAAAAGATAAAATTTCCCACATCGTTGTGATTGTGGGATTCATCGTTATGGCCGCCTTTGGCGGCAAAGCCCGTCCCGTTTGCCCCTGAACATAAGAGCCACTGCGCATCGGGAAAGATGGTAACCCGGGGCCGGTCGTCCGTCAGGGGAATGTTCTCCCGCACCCAAACCAGGTCCCGCAGCGCGGGGGCAAAGCGGCCGCAGTGGTCCAGCAAGCCGCCCCGCCCTGCCTCCGATGAAGCGGCCCTGCAGGGAACGGCAGGGGCTTTTACCCCCTCAATATGTTCCGCAAGATAAGAGCTTAAACCAGGCCTGAACATGTCCCCGCCGCTTGCGTCGGAGAAATTGATCGTCCCTCCGCCGGGAAAATAGCATTGCTGTTGAAAGGCGGCGATCTTTTTGAATTGGGGTTCATTAAAGATGTTGATCTGTCCGCCGGTTCTCCGTAACAAAAGGTCTCCAAAACTTACATAAAAGCTCATGCCGTAGGTCCAGTAGGAAAGCCCTTCGGGGCTTGCGCCGTCGGGATAGAAACTCCGGATATACGATTCAAAGGTGGGCATGAGTTTTTGAAGTACCCCGGCAAGAAAAAGATCATCCTCAATAAGATACATGGCGGCGCAGGCGATGCTTCCGGCGCAGACCGCGCACCAGTTGTTTTCCATCAGTTCCCAGTTCCACAGTTCACCCTGTTCAATGTAACTTTGTATGACACGGCGGCGGACTTCTCCCCTGGCGCGGGCGGCAACAGCGGGGGCCAAAAGGCCTTCCAGCATGACGCAGCATTCCGCCAGGGCGAAGCCGGTTTCGCAGGCAAAGAGATCGAGCCGTGTGTCGTTAGACACTTTGTCATTTGACGCTTTGTCGTTAGACACTTTGTCATTTGACGTTTTGCGGCTGCCGTTTTTGGTGGCAAGGGAAAGTGTTGTACCGCCCATGTGGGCCGGGAGACACCAGGAGTATTCATCGCAGATGGCCCAGATACAGTCTTCCAGGGCGGCAATGTCCGTTGGTTTTTCCCACAGCCAGGAAGAGAGGGCCAGAATAGTCAGCCTTTGCCGGCGTTCAAAGTAGAGGCCTTCATATACAATACGGTTTCCATCGGTATCAAAAAGCTTAAAGGCGCTCCAGGGCAAAACCGGTATAAGCTTTTCCCGCACTTTGCCCGCTTCGGCTGCGATAAAATCCAGTGCAGATTTCAGTAAACTGTTTTTTTGAATTTGTTCTTTTGTGTTTCCGTTCAAAAATTTTTCAAAGAGGGATGCGGCCGAAATCCCCCGGCCGGTTCCGTACTGCAAGCCCCTGTGCAGATCAGCTGCGCTGATATTCATTCCCCATCATCTCCCTGTTTTTCTTTCTGCAATTCAAGCTTATGTAAAAAATCCCGGGGGGAAATCCCTTCCACCCGTTTGAACACCTTGCTGAAATAAAAGGCGTTTTCAAAACCCAGCTTTTCTGCGATTGTGTAAATGGGCCCTTCTCCCCGGACAAGCATTTCCTTGGCGGCGCGTATCCGCTCGGCGCTGATATAATCAACGAAGCCTTCGCCGGCGTATTTTGAAAAAAGCTGGCTCAGGTAATTGGGGCTGAAGTTAAAGACCTCCGCCACTTCGTGAAGCGAAAGATGCTTGTCCAGGTTGTGGCGGATATAATCTTCCACCCGGGCTATGACCTGCTGTTTATAATCCGGTGTATCGGAAAAACGGAGGGGGCTTTCCCGGGATGTTTCCTCATAAGCCCGGCGGGCGGAAAGGTAACTTGTTTCCAGCATCAGGGGGTCTTCAACGGGAATTCCCGCCGCCATGCGGATATGTACATTAAAGTAATTGTGCACGATGCCGATGGTTTTCCGGAGCCCCTCCTCCAGCTGTTTGCGCCATTTCGCACTATCCCTGTCATTAAGACAAAAGACAAGGATGAAATGCCGGGAGTCCGGAACTACCGTATAGCAGGTAAAGGTTTTTTCCAGCATTTCCCGCACCATCTGTATGCAGCTGGTGTAAAGGGCCTGGAGTTTCTCATGGTCGGTATAGTTGTTCAGGGGCGCTTCAACTTCGCCTAAAACCGCCATCATCGCAGGGCATGAAAAATCAAGGCCCAGCTCTTCTTTCTGCGTAAGGTACTGTTCTTTTGTTTCAAACAGGTTGTTGCAGAGCCTGAGGAAAAATTTTTCCCGCAGGCCCTGGATGTTTTCCTGCCTTGCCGGCGGGATGGGTGTATCGGTCTTGCGGATATTTTCCAGCATGGACAGGGCCCTGGTCACCGATGCGGTTAAGGTTTCGGGGGTAAGCTCCAGCTTGATAAGGTAGTCCACCGCCCGCAGCCCCAGGGCCCGGCGGACAAATTCAAATTCTTCAAAACTGGTAAGTATGATAAAGAGGGGCAGCTCGCCGTATTTCCGCGCGCATTCCTCCGCCACTTCCAGGCCCGATTTAAGGGGCATTTTGATATCGGTAATAACAATATCGGGTCCAAGACTTTCGATGAGTTCCAGTGCCTGCTGTCCGTTCCGGGCGGTCCCGGCAATTTCGATACCCAGGTCTTCCCACTTCAGCATGGACTGAATCCCCACACAGACCAGGGGTTCATCATCAACGATGAGGAGCTTATTCACCGGCGGCCTCCTGTTGGGGCAGCCTGATGGTGATGGTAGTGTATTTACCCTCTTCACTGGCTATCGAAAGCCCATAAGCTTCGCCGAAGGCGTAACGGAGCCGCTCATCAACATTGTGTATCCCCAAATCCTGAAACATTCCCGCCCGTTCCGATTCGGTTTTATGCACCCCTGCTATTACCTCAGCCTTCATGCCTATACCATCATCGGTAATGGAAACCAGTGTTTCTGATATGCCGGCTTCGTTTTTGTTTTCCGTAACCTTTACCGTGATGGTCCCCGATCCCTTTGGCTCAATCCCGTGAAAGATTGCGTTCTCCGCCAGGGGCTGCAGGGTAAAGCGGGGGATAAGGGTGTCCAGCAATGATTCATCGGCGATTTCTTTTTCCATGGTCACCGAATCGCCGTAACGGTATTTCTGGATGATGAGGTAATCGTTGAGCAGGGAAAGCTCATCCCGCAGGGGTACTACTTTTCGTATGTCCTTGGACACGGTTTGCAGCAGCCGGGAAAGGGCTGTGGTCATTTCGGCGATGCCCCCGGCGTTCTGGATAGTTGCCATCCATTTGATGGAGTTAAGGGTATTGTACAAAAAGTGAGGGGTGATCTGGTTCTGCAGCATCCGGTATTCGTTTTCCTTTTTGTTTTTTTCATCGGCGATCTGTTTTTCCATAAGGGCTGTGATTTCCCGGGCCATGCGGTTTATCCCGGACCAGGACAGGATCAGCAGGAGGATCAGCACGAAGAGGGCCGCCGTCAGTATTGGCCAGGCGCCTTCAATGTGGAAGAACCGCGGCTGAGGATAAGCCTGGGTCAGGGTGATGCCGTCCCTGATAGGATAACTGATCAGGATATAGGGTTTGTGCTGATCGTCCCGCACCGTAAGAACGGTGGTGTTCACGCTCAAAGCGCCGGCGGCGCTGTGGCCGGTTTCCGTCCAGGAGGGCGATGCGGATACAAAGCGATCCTTATCGATCCGGTAGCGGCTGCCGCTGAGGTCAAGGTAGAGCGCCCCCTCTGAAGGGAGGGTATATCCCGCCAGCTTGTCGGTGATCAAATTGGTGGATGCCGCAAGGAACACGCCCCCTATGATGCTGCCGTTGTTGGGATGGTAGAGGGGGCTGAAAAAGGGAATGACCGGATAATCCCGGGTAAGATAAAAGGGATCGGCGATAACTTTTTGCCATGCGGCGCCGGGAGAATTGATGGCGGCCTCGACGCTCAGCCCGGTGCTGAACACGGAATCCACGTTCCAGCTGGTAACCGGCACAGAAGAAGCGATCCTGTTGCCCAGTTGGAGGGGCCGTTTGTTTTCATAGCTGAAGATCAGCAGACGGTTCACGTAGAGCCCCGCCCGGTTATTGTAAAATTCTTCCGAAAGGCGGTACCAGGCGTTAAGGCTTGCCGGAGCCTCCCCCTGTTCGGCAATGAAATAGGCGGTAATGGTATCGTTGACGCCGCACCATCTGCCCAGGGCGGTAAGATCCCGTATGTCCTGCTCAATGACCCCTGCTATGAGCTGGAGGTTGAATTCCACAGATTGTATGGCGGTTCTGCGTTCAAAGTTATAGATGATGTATGAACTAAAGACGAAAACCATCACCGTAATGACAAAGGCAAAGATCACCATTAAAAGTATTGCCTGACTTTTTACTGTTTTGAACTTGTCCCGCATCAATTCATTTAAACACAGAAAAATTATTCCCGCAAGGATATTTTTTGAATGAAATTTTATAGTTTTTTCGTTGAAAAGTATATTTCTTTATGCCGATAGAGTGAAATATTGAATGAATTGGATATTATTTTACATTCCGCTCCCGAAAAAGCGGACTTACACTTGTTTTATATCCCCATGGGGATACATCTATTTTTTGATTTGTTTGAGGAGGTTTTTATGAAAAAGAAAGTGGTACTGGCGATGGTATTGATCGCCCTGGTCCTGTTCGGTTCCCCCCTGTTTGCCGGCGGCGGAAAGCAAGCTGCAGGCGGCGGTAGTGGCACTACCACCATCAAGTGGGCAATCTGGGACTACGATCTGACGATCTATTACAATGCCCTGATTGATGCATATAAGGCGAAAAACCCCAATGTGACGGTTGAAGTTGTTGACCTGGGCAGCGCCGATTTTATGACCGTCCTGGGCACCCAGCTTTCCGGCGGCGCAGACCTTGATGTGCTCTCTATCAAGGATATTCCCGGTTATGCGAATCTGGTGCGGCAGAACCGGCTGGAACCCCTCAATGCCTACATCAAATCCGCCGGCATTGATACCAGCCTTTACGGCGGCATCACCGAGCAGATCGCGGTAAACGGCGAAGTATACGGCCTGCCCTTCCGTAATGACTTCTGGATTATCTACTATAACAAGGATCTTTTTGATGCGGCGGGGGTTCCCTATCCTTCCAATGATATGACCCTTGACCAGTACGATGCCCTTGCCCGGCGTCTTGTCCGTGGAAGCGGGGCCAGCAAAACCTACGGCGCCCACTACCACACCTGGCGCAGCGCGGTTTCCCTTTTTGCGATCCTTGACGGGAAAAACTCCGTCGTGGGCGGCAAATACGATTTCCTTGCTCCCCAGTATAACCGCGTTTTACAAGAACAGAAGGACGGCATTGTCATGGATTTTGCCACCATCAAAACATCGGGCGCCCATTATTCAGGGGTCTTCTTCAATAATCAGACCGCCATGCTGAACATGGGGACCTGGTTCATCGGCACCCAGATCGAAAAAATAAAATCCGGGGAGTCCCTTTCAAAGAACTGGGGCATCGTGAAGTATCCCCATCCCGACGGTATTCCGGCGGGAACCACCTTTGGAAGCCCAACTTCTCTTGGGGTAAACCGGAATTCCAAAAACAAGGATGCCGCCCTGGACTTTGTGAAATTTGTCAGCGGCCCCGAAGGAGCCCAGGCTCTGGTAAAGACCGGTACTTTCCCGGCAATCATGAACGCCGAAGTGGTCAACGCCATTGTAAGCATGGACGGTTTCCCCAAGGACGCGAACAGCAAGGAAGCCCTCAGTGTTTACAAGGCCTATCTTGAAATGCCCCTCCATGATAAGAGCGCCGACATTGAGATAGTTCTGAACGAAAATCATGACGCGATCATGACCGGTAACAGCACGGTTCAGCAGGCGGTCCAGGACATGAACACCCGGGTCGGTCAGATTTTGGCCCGGTAGTAACATAAGGATACGGCAATGACCAAGAAAACCAGGGAAACCATAGTAGCATACAGTTTTATTACTCCTAATTTTCTTGGCTTTGCCGTATTCACCCTCATACCCCTGGTGTTTGCCCTTGTTCTGTCGTTCCTCCAATGGGATGGGTCGAACCCTATTCAAATTATCGGTTTAAAAAATTTTACGCGCCTTGTGGGGGACGCGGTTTTCTGGCGCGCCCTTGGGAACACCCTGTTTTATACAGCCGGAGTGGTTCCCCTTACACTTGTCTGTTCTCTTTTTCTCGCAATCCTGCTCAATCAAAAATTGAGGGGCCGGAATTTTTTCCGCGCCGTTTCTTTCTTTCCCTATGTCGCATCCCTGGTGGCAGTTGCGGCGGTTTGGAATTTCATCTTTAGCCCCACCCGGGGACCGGTAAACAACCTTCTTTCTTACGTTTTTAGTATTCCTGTTGAAAATCTTCCCCGCTGGGCGGCGGATAAAAACTGGGCCATACCCACGGTTATCTTTTTTAGTGTCTGGAAAAATATGGGCTATTACATGGTGATATACCTGGCGGGCCTCCAGGGGGTAAACGCGGAGCTCTACGAAGCCGCCGGCCTTGACGGCGCAAACAATTGGCAGAAATTCCGCCATGTTACCATACCCCAGCTTGCGCCTACCACCTTTTTCATATTAATGATGCTGATCATCAGTTCCTTTAAGGTCTACGATATCTTCATCAACATCTTTGCCGGCGGCGACAACCAGCTTACCAATACGACCCGGGTTCTGGTGTACCAGATCTACAACACCGCTTTCCGTTCCCTGGAATTTGGCTATGCAAGCGCCATCGCCATGATCCTCTTTGTGCTGGTTGTGGGTATCACCCTTATCCAGTTCCGCTTCGAAAAACGGTTTAATTAGGGGGTGAAGTGATGTCAGACCAAAGCATATCCATTAATTACCGTACCAGCCGCAGTATTACTAAAATCGTAGTTTATCTGTTTTTGATAATCACCGCCTTCACCATGCTGGTCCCCTTTGCCTGGATGCTCTCATCATCATTAAAACTGAATAAAGATGTATTTACCTTTCCCATGCGGTGGATTCCCGAAAGTCCCCGGTGGCAAAATTATGCGGATATCTGGAAAAAAATACCCCTTTTAACCTTTATTCTGAACACCGCGAAACTTTCTGTTATTGTCACCTGCCTTCAGCTTTTAAGTTCAAGCTTTGCGGCCTATGCCTTCGCAAAATTACGCTTCCCCGGACGCAAGATGCTTTTCCTGGGTTACATCGCCACCATCGCGGTGCCCTGGCAGGCCTATATGGTTCCCCAGTTTATCATGATGCGGGCCATGGGGCTTAACAATACCCATCTGGCCATTATCTGCCTCCAGGCTTTCTCCGCCTTTGGGGTGTTCATGATGAAGCAGTTCTACGAAAGCGTCCCCGATGAACTGCGGGAGGCCGCCCGGATAGACGGCCTGAACGAATACGGCATCTGGCTGCGGATCATGCTGCCCCTTTCAATGCCCGCCCTCTCCACCCTTACCATTATCACCTTTGTGAACACCTGGAACGACTTTCTGGGTCCCCTGATCTACCTGACCCGGACAAACCTTAAAACCATCCAGATAGGCCTGCGGGCCTTTATTTCACAGTATTCCAGCGAATACGGCTTGATCATGGCGGCCAGTGTGGTCGCCCTTGTTCCGGTGCTGATGATATTCCTTTCATTGCAGCGTTACTTTGTGCAGGGAGTTGCATCAACCGGCCTGAAAGGCTAAGTTTTATTCGGAGGGAACCATGAGCGATAATAAAGGAAATTACCAGGCGGACATTCATAATGCGGGTTATGAGCAGGAATATCACGAAAAGCTTTTGGACAGCGCCGGTCTTATCAATACTGTGGGGCGGGAAACAGAATCCTTAAACGGCAAATGGAATTTTGGCGTCGATTTATACGATACCTGCCGCCGGGCCCACTGGCATAAGGACATACAGCACAATGAGGCCGGTATGCTTGCGCCGGTGGACTATGACTGGGAAGCCTGGGAACGGATCACGGTGCCCGCTTCCTGGAATCTGGAACGGCCGGAGCTTCATTATTTTGAAGGTTCCGGCATCTATACCCGTACTTTCCGCTATATTAAGCAGGATAAAGACGAGCGGCTCTTCCTCCGTTTTGAGGGGTCCGCCTACGAGACCTCGGTTTTTCTGAACGGCGAATTTGTGGGAACCCACGACGGATCTTCCACCCCCTTCAATGCCGATATCAGCGGCTTGGTAAAAACAGAAAACCGCATTGTGGTGGCAGCCGATGCCCGCCGCAGTTCCCTGCGGGTTCCCATGGAAAATACGGACTGGTTCAACTACGGCGGCATCTACCGGAGCGTATACCTTATCCGCCTTCCCAGGGTTTTTATTAAAGACTGGTTTGTGCGGCTCGTACCGAACGGAACTTTCTCCAAAATAAACGCAGATATTCTGCTTGACAGTGATACTGCCGCCGGAAAGGCCTTGATTGAAATTCCCGAACTCGGTATACGGCAGGAAGTATCCCTGCAAAGCGGAAAAGCCTCGCTTGGCATTCCGGTAAAACCGGGGCAGCTTAAACTCTGGAGCCCGGAAACACCGAAACTCTACGATGTCAAAATCAGCTATATCCCCAGCGGGACTGATGCGGCAGATACCGTATCGGACCGTATCGGCTTTAGGGAAATTAAAACCAAAGGGGCGGAAATTTTTCTTAACGGTAAAAAGGTATTTCTTAAGGGCGTATGCCTTCACGAGGATCATCTTACTCTGGGGAAAACGGCCACCGAAGAACTTATCCGTTCTGCGATTCGGGATTTAAAGGAACTCCACGGCAACTATTTCCGGCTGGCCCATTATCCCCACGATTCCCGGTTTGCAAAAATTGCCGACGAGGAAGGGGTGCTCCTTTGGGAAGAAGTCCCGGTCTATTGGGCTGTCGCCTTTGATAATCCCGGTACATATAAGGATGCGGAGAATCAGCTTGCAGAACTGATTTTACGGGATCGCAACCGGGCCAGCGTTATCATCTGGTCCGTGGGGAACGAAAACGCCGACACGGAAGATCGTTTAAGCTTTATGTCAAATCTGGCAAAAAAGGCCCGGAGTCTGGACGATTCCCGGCTTGTTTCCGCCGCCTGTCTGATTAACCATGACAAGCTTAAGATTGAAGACCGGCTTGCGGATTCGCTGGACATTATCGGCATTAATGAATACTACGGCTGGTATGATCCGGATTTCAGCAAGCTTCCCAAAATACTTGCCAACTCCGATCCGGGAAAACCGGTGGTGATCTGCGAATTCGGCGGCGATGCGCGGAAGGGTCAGCGGGGCAGCGTTGACGACCTCTTTACCGAGGATAAACAAAAGCGGCTCTACGAACAGCAGATCGAGACCTTCAAGCAGTGCGCCTATATCGCCGGGACCACCCCCTGGATACTCTACGACTTCCGCTGTCCCCGCAGGCTCAACCGCTATCAGGAAGGGTTCAACCGCAAGGGCCTTATCGACGCGGACCGGAAAACCAGGAAGCTCGCCTTTTATGTGATGCAGGAATACTATAAAGAACAATAGTACCAAAGTACCGGATAAAAATTTGATTATCAGTACTTTAGTAACTTTCGCCCTGAAAATTCCGCCCTTATAATTCGGGCTATGAAGTTTCTGAAACTTCAATAGTTTAATGTTGTTTAGGGGGATGGAAATGAAAAAGATGGGATTAGCGTTTTTGGTGCTGCTCGCTTTTGTAAATTTTACGGTCTTTGCAGGCGGCGGCGGTGATAAAGGGGCCAAAGCCCAGACTCAGGACAGCAAGGTTGTTCTCCAGGTGTTCCACTATTTTGGGCAGGCGTCAAAACTGAAAGGGTTGAATGACGTAGAGGCTGCATTCAGTAAACAATATCCCAATGTAAGTTTTGAAAACCTTTACTATAACAATGGGGCTGACTACTACCAGCAGTTGGCAACTGCCCTAGCTTCCGGGGAACAGCCCAATCTTATTATGGGGCAGCCCGCGGTATTTCCCGATGTTATTGCCAATGGTTATGCAATGGACCTCCGGAACAATCAGGTTCTGAAGGATCTTAACCTGCCCCAAGGGGATCTTAATGACGCTTCGGCCAATAAGATACTTTACGCTTTTCCCATTGATTATAAGGGCAACGTAGTTCTCTATAATATAGATATCTATGAAAAGCTGGGTCTTCAGGTACCGACAAAAAAATCGGAACTGCTGGATAATTTAAAGAAGATAAAGGCCGCCGGTATTGATCCATGGATTCAGTGCTATTCGGATATGGTTTTTGATAACGTCGAGGTAACCGCGACACTTTGGCCCCGTATAAAAGCTGCGGGAGATTTTGATTTTTACGAAAATCTGATGAGTGGAAAAAAGAAGGTTACCGATTATCCCTACTTTATTGAAGCTTTAAATAACTGGACTGAACGCATCAAGGGCTATACCCGGATGGATTCTATCTCAAACAACCAGGACAAGATGCTTGAGCTCTTTGTCAGCGGGCAGAGCGCCATGATATATACCGGTTCCTGGAATATCGGCGATGTCCTGGACAAGAGCGCCGGCAAGAATTTCAGGTTCGGTTCATTCCTTATGCCCATTGACGAAAACCCCTCCACCCCCAAGATGGTAGTCAATCTGGATCAGGTTTTTATGGTTAACCCCAAGGCAAAAAATGCGGACATTGCCCTCAAGTTCATGGAATTCTGGATGACCGATGGGGCCGCCCCTTGGTCCGAAGCTACGGCGCTGCCTTTGACCTCCGGCAGAATTTCCGACAAGGCTCATCAGACGGTAAAAGATCTGGCCGCTACAAAGAAGGCCGGTAATATCGTGCACAACGGTGATTTCACGATGCCCTTTAACGCCGAGTTTAATACCCTGTACCGCAGAAATCTGCTCAGCTATGCTGAAAGTATCGTAAGCGGCGGCAACATGACTCCCGCCCAGTGTCTGGCAAATATGCAGACCGCATTTGACACCGCCAGATCGACCAGCAAATAAGTTCTGAATCTTTTTGGGGTTTCGTACTTTTGGCAAAAGGCTGAAAGTACGAAAACCTGAAAAATATTTTTGGCAAACAAGGGGCGGTATGGTGAAATTAATATCCTACAAGTACCGGATACACTGCGAGAATATGCTTTTCCTGCTTCCCGTATTGATTTTTTTTGTTGGAATAGTATTACTGCCTTTTATACAGGGAATTCCCTATTCTTTTACCGACTGGAAGAGCATTATCAATAAGGAGAAAAATTTCGTCGGATTCAGAAATTATTTTATTCTGATAACCAATGTGTATTTTTTACAATCCCTGGCCCACACCTTTCATTTTACAATTCTTTACATTTTTTTTGCCAATGTGCTCGGCCTTGCCATGGCCCTGATGCTTAACAGATCGTCCAGGTTCAACAATGTTGCCCGGACCATCACCTTTATGCCCTTTACCGTAGCCTTAACCAGCGCTGCCATTGTGTGGAGCTATGTTTATACCGATATCTATTCGCCCCTGTTCAATGTGTCCAGCCCCCTGGGCTTATCCAGTCAGGTAATTCCCGGAATGGCGGTAATCGCGGTATGGCGGGATATGGGTTATTGTATGCTTATCTATATTGCCGCACTCCAGTCAATTCCATCAGATTATTATGAAGCGGCAAAGGTTGAAGGGGCCAATTATTTTCAGCGTCTCTGGCATATCACCCTGCCCATGATCGTACCGGCCTTTACTTCAAATATAACCCTGATAACAGCCTGGGGACTGCGTTTGTTTGATTATCCCATGGCGGTGGCGAAAAATATGGATGCCGCCCAATCAACCGCCATGTATGTGTATGATAATATTTTTGGCTTTAACAAGGCCGGGCTTGGCCAGGCGGCGGCTATCATTATCACCATTATCCTGGTTTTGTGTACCAATGTTATTACCAATGTTTTAAGAAACAGGGAGGTTGAAGTCTGATGTCCGGCACTTTGTTGAAACAGGATCATGGCGGCAAAAACAGTAAACTTCCTGGCGTTGTTGGGAATATAATCAGGATCGTTGTAATATGCGCCATTCTGGTTGTTTATGTCGGTCCGTTCTATATAAGCTTCCTCTATTCTGTTAAAAGCCATACCGATATATCCCGTAACCGGCTTGCATGGCCGGAACACCCTACCTTTGAAAATTACATTAACGTGGTTACCCGGAATCAGCAGTTTATTACTGGTTACAAGAACAGTATATTGACCACGATTCCCACGGTTCTCATTTTAATGATCATTACTTCAATGGCGGCCTATGTACTGGCACGGTATAATACAAAGTTTTATAAATTCATTTATGTTTTGCTTATCTCAGGCATTTTGATACCCTTCCAGTGTATCATGCTGCCCCTGTATCTGAACATTTACAATATGGGACTGACAAGCTCGAATCTGGGATTTATTCTGGTACGTACCGGAATGCAGGTTTCCATAAGTATTTTAGTGGTAACCGGTTTTGTCAAAACGGTGCCGCGGGAACTGGAAGAGGCCGCTAATATAGACGGGTGCAACCGGTTTGCTACTTTTTGGCGCATTGTATTCCCCTTGATGAAACCGGTAAATGCGACCCAACTGGTTTTGAATTCTCTTTTTGTCTGGAACGATTACAATGTGGCGGTGGTGCTTTTGCGGACCGCAAAGTCCCGGACTCTCCCCCTTGCGCAGATAATGTATTTCAACGAGAATACATCAGAGCTTAATTTGGCCTTTGCCTTTTTTACTCTGGTAATGCTGCCGATTCTTGTTCTGTATCTTGTTATGCAGAAACATATCGTAAGCGGTGTTATGTCGGGGGCAATAAAGGGTTGAAAACATGGCCTTAAGATGAGGAAATGAACATACAAAAATTTTACTGTAAAACAGTCCCTTCAATTTTGATAGCGATTTTTCTGTCAACGGCTGGCGCTGTATTTACACTAAAATACGTTTATAAGTTTCCTGACCTGCCGCTGATATTTGATGCGGATGAAAAATTAAACCGTTTGTTTTTTTATCTTAATTTTTATGTTTCCTTTGTAATTTATGGCATCTTGTTATATATCGGCTTTTTTGCTTCCAGAGTGTTTGTGCGCTCCACTTTTCTGACAGGGAGTTTTATTATATCCGTTCTTTTGGTATATATCTTGGAAGATTTTTTTGTTATCAATATATTTATTTACAGTGCATATCTGGTTGCGGTTTCATTTTCATTCCCAGCGCCGAAGAACGGAATTATCATGGCGCTCAGTATAGCATTATTTATCGTTTCCATGTGTCACCCCTCTTTTCTTGGGTCCTATTCATCAATCGGGGTTTTCAGGAGCCCTGGTATGACCGAGATGATTCCGGCCGTTGTTTATTTGACCCTTTCGGCCTGCGGAATGGTTTTGCTGCGGGTATTTATCGATAAATATATCCAGACGGCGGCGACCGTTGATCATCTGAACATGGTTGGGACAAAGATGTCGACCCTGAATAACCGGCTGCAGGAGTTGGTAAGGAACAGCAGCGAAGAATCTGTCAGGAAAGACCGGTTGCGTTTTACTAGGGATCTGCACGACAGCTGCGGTTACGCCTTTACCAATATCATTGCGATTACCGATGCGGCGGTAAGTTCAGGTACTCTGGAAACGGATCATACCCAGGATACATTCACCTATATACGGAAACTGGCGGTTGAAGGTTTGAAGGAGATGAGAAATCTGCTTCACACTATTCGGGAGATACAGGAACCTTATATGAAAAGCATCGATACAATCTTTCAGCTTAAAACAATATTTGAAGAAGTTACTAGTATAAAAGTTGATGTTGAATGGGGTAATATCAAACATGACTACGGCCCTGCGGTGAACAGAGTAATTACCCGGATTGTACAGGAGGCGTTTACCAATTCGGTGCGCCACGGACAGGCCACTAACATATTAATACAGTTCTGGGAATTTCCTTCGGAACTTTTCATGACCGTAACCGATAACGGGATTGGGGCCTCGGTGGTTGTAAAGGGAATCGGTCTTGCGGGCATGGAAGAGCGTGTTGCTGCGGTTGGGGGCAGACTGACCATAGATTCACCAAAGGAAGGGGGATTCCGCCTGCTTGTAACCATACCCTTGGTAGATATAAAATATCCCCTGTAGGGGAGAAGGTGTTTTAATGGCCGATTCAAAATTGAAGGTACTGCTTGCCGACGATCAGATGCTCTTTGCACAGAGCCTGCAGACATTTTTGTGTAACTATGCTGATGATATGACCGTAGTTGATATTGCGCTTAACGGCAGGATAGCGGTCTTAATGGCGGATAAATATCATCCCGATATTATTTTAATGGATGTACGGATGCCGGAAATGGACGGAGTGGAAGCGGTAAAAATTATCAAACAAAAGTACCCGGACATTAAGGTGATTATGCTGTCAACCTATCACGAGGATGAATTGGTCAGAACATCCCTGGTGGCAGGCGCTTCCGGTTATCTTCTGAAAGAAATATCTCCTACGGAACTTATTACCGCCATACGTTCACTGCAAAGTAATACCATACAGATATCACCTGAGATAGCCCATGAACTGGTGTTAAAGAAATATAACGGAACAGAGGATAACCGCAGCGGTGTAATGGATATTTCATCGGTGGAAGATTCGCTGCCATGGCTTAAAACATTAACCAAGCGGGAGCGGGAAATATTTACCCTCATCGCAACCGGTTACGATAATGAACAAATTGCAGATCAATTAAATTTGGCATTACAGACAGTGAAAAATCAGATAAGTACTATTTATTCCAAACTGGAAGTAAAAGACAGATTCGAGATTATACGTTTGGCAAATAAACATTAATCGGTACTAATGTACCATAAAAAAAGCAATAAAACCGGTACTTTGGTAACTTCCGGTATAAATAAAACAGGTTTAAGATTCTTTAAATGATGAATTTGGAGGATCAAATGAAACAGAGTTTAAGAAGTTTTACTGTTATTCTTATGGTTTTGGCGCTGATTATCGGATTAAGCGGATGCCAAAAGAAAAACGCTGCCCCGGCTGACAACGACTCAAGTACTATTGAGTTCTGGGTCTGGAATGATGATGAGCAGCTTGCCCGGAAAGTCGTTGAAGCTTATCAGGCTGAATTTCCCAACCGCAAAGTTAATGTCACCATGACTCCGGTCAGGGAATATCCTGATAAACTGATCGCGGCAATGGCTGCCAATGCCGGTCCCGATGTGATGTGTATTGACGGTAATGCGGTTATTTCAGAATACATTAGCCGTAAGTTGATCCTGAACCTTGACGATTATATCAAAAAGGGCGGTATTGATCTGAGCATTTACGGGGATAATTTTAACGATCAGGTCCGGTTTCAGGGTTCCCTGTATTCCCTCCCTTACCGAAGCTCCGTATGGGTAATCGCATACAACAAAACCATGTTCCAGGAACGGGGTGTCCCGCTGCCCACCGACGATATGACCTGGGAACAGATATTTGAAACGGGCCGGAAAATGACCTTTGGTGAAGGCCCCAGCAAAACCTATGGGCTGCATTTCCATACCCGTAATGATGATTACCTTCTTTCGGCATTCCAGCACGGATTTACCTTCCTGGATGATGATTTTTCCCTGGTAAGGACCGGCATGGAAATGAAAAATCAGGCAGTTAAAGAGGGTATTTCCCTGCCGCATGGTGAAATAAAATCGACTGGCCTTGGGGTTCGTCCCGCCTTTGAACAGAAGCGGACCGCCGTGTACTTTACCGGGGACTGGACGATCAACCAAATGCGTAACAGTAAAGCGAACGGAAATATCGATTTTGACTGGGATTTTGCAGCCCTGCCCCATCTTACGGGCGAACCGGCCCAGCAGAGCCATGGCGCATGGGTTCATACGGCGGTTAATGCGCGGTCAAAGAGTCCTGAAGCGGCCTATCATTTTACCCAGTATTTTGCCGGGGTTCAGGGGGCCACCATTTTTGCCGCCGGCGGGACCCTTCCCGCCGCAAAATATCATCCTGAAGTCAGGACAGCTTTTATTGGCGACCGTTCCCTGCCGCCACAGAACATAGAGGTTCTGTTCAGAGAAAATGTTCATCAGCCTGAACCTATTACCCCCGGCCTTAACCAGATTAAGCAAATATTCCTTGAGGAATCAGAATTGGTATTTATCGGGGAAAAGTCCATTGATGACAGCATCAAGGCTATTCAATCGCGCCGTGCAGAAGTTATTAAAAACAACAAGTAGTTAAGCGCACAAAAACCTAAGGTAAATGGGGGATTATCCATTCCCCATTTACCTTTTTTGGAGGCAGCCCCTTGAAACATAAATTGAGCAAAATAGAAAAACGCAATATCGTTAACGGTTATCTTTTTTTACTGCCTAATTTTATTGGGTTTCTTTGTTTCGTATTTATCCCCGCAGCCGCTGCGTTTGTGCTTGCCTTTTGTAACTGGGATGCCTTTTCTGCACCCGAATTTGCGGGTTTAAAAAATTTTATTAAAATGATGAACGATGAAACCTTTCGTATATCATTTGTGAATAACCTGGTTTATACCTTCGGCTCGGTCCCCCTGACCATACTGCTTGGCCTTCTGCTGGCACTTGCCCTTAACAATGACCTTAAGTTTTTGAGCGCTTACCGGGTGGTTTATTTTCTGCCATATATCACCGCAATGGTTGCGGTATCAATGATTTGGCGTATGTTGTACCATCCCCGTTTCGGGCCTATTAATATGTTCCTTATGAGCCTTGGGATAGAAAATCCTCCGGGCTGGATAAGCAGTTCCAAATGGGCAATGCCTTCCATTATTCTGATGCAGTCATGGAAAAACTGCGGCTATTATATGGTAATCCTGCTTGCGGGATTAAAGGGAATCCCCCTTCATTTATATGAAGCCGCAAAGATTGACGGTACAAATGCTATGCAGCGTTTCCGTTATGTTACGCTGCCCATGCTGAGCCCTACCATGTTTTTTGTGTTGATCGTTTCGGTAATTAATTCATTTAAGGTATTTGATTCCATAAACATCATGACCGAAGGCGGACCGGGCCGTTCCACAAATGTTTTGGTTTTTTACATATACCGCTCAGGATTTGTAAATTATAATTTCGGGTATGCCTCGGCAATCGCATTGGTTCTGTTTATAATGATCATGACCATGACCTTGATTCAGTTCAGGGGACAAAAGAAATGGGTTGATTATGCGTGAATCAATTTATAGACAAGGGGGTACAAGATGAGTACCGCAGCAATCATACCTATAAAGATAGACGTTGGCCGTTTGTGTCTTTATTTTGTTCTAACCGTGGGAGCTTTGGGCATGCTGCTTCCTTTCCTCTGGATGCTTTCCGCGGCGGTTAAACTTGATAAAGATTTATTTGAGTTCCCGATTAAATGGATTCCTCATCCGGTTCAATGGAATAATTTCAACAGGGTATTGGCAAAGATTCCCTTCTTTACTTATTTTTTCAATACCCTGAAATTGGCAGTAATTATTACCCTTCTCCAGGTAGTTACCTGTTCATTGGCGGCCTATTCTTTTTCAAAGATACATTTTCCCGGCCGGGATAAAATTTTCATCCTGTATCTTTCTACCATGATGGTCCCTTTTCAGGTAACCATGATTCCGCAGTTTATTATGATGAGTAACCTTGGCCTAGGTGACAGCCACATGTCGCTGATCCTTATCAACGCCTTCTCCACCTTCGGCGTATTCCTGCTGCGGCAATTTTTCTTTAGCATACCGGAGGAGCTTTCCGAATCAGCACGGATAGACGGCTGTAACGAAGTAACGATACTCACCAAAATCATACTGCCCCTGGCAACGGCTGCAATTTCTACCCTTGTAATATTTACATTTATCGGTACCTGGAATGATTATCTTGGACCCCTGATTTATATCAGTTCTGATAAACTCAAGACCATACAGCTGGGGATTCGTTTCTTTCAGCAGGCACAGGATACCGAAAACTGCCTTATTATGGCGGCTACGGTAATGGGACTTGCGCCGGTCCTTATTCTTTATTTTTTTTGTCAAAAACAGTTTGTAGAAGGTATAGCAACAGTTGGTATTAAGGGGTAAATGATGGCGTTATATGATGTTACTAATTTCAATGTGATATGCAGGTATCAGAACCTGCCGATCAGATGGACCGGTGATGTAATAGTCGCAGGTGGCGGACCCAGTGGGCTGGGCGCGGCAATTGCGGCGCACCGCTCCGGCGCTAAAACCATACTGATTGAGAAAAATGGTTTTCTTGGCGGGATGATGGCCTATGGCTGCGGAATGCCTCTGGGGGGCGCGTACCCCGGCATGAAATCAATAGGTGGGATCGCAGAAGGGCTTTTGTCCCTTATCCGTAATGCCGGACAAGATGCGGCGGATGTGCGTCATATTCCGCTTTTTGGGGACTGGTACTTTCACGATTCTGAATTTTTTAAATCCCTGATTGCAGAATTTGTGCTTAAAGAAAAGATGGAAGTACTGCTCCATTCGTTTGTCAGTGATGTAATCATGGATAGTAACCGCAAAGTTAAGGGAATTGTTATTGATTCAAAGTCAGGCCGCGAGGTGCTGATCGGGAAAACAATTGTTGACGCCACGGGAGACGCGGATATCTGTGCCCGCGCCGGAGCGCGTTATGAAGTTGGAGATGAACATGGGGATTTGATGGGGGTAACCATTCCCTATATTCTTGCGGATGTGGATACTGAAAAGTATCTGAAATATATTGCAGAGGACAAGGATTTCTCAAAACTCCGGGCGAAAGCAAATGCCGATGGGATTTTTACCAATGACGATGATAAATTCGGCAGCCATCACTTGGGGCAGCGGCCGAATACGGTTTTTGTAAACTCCGTACGGGTACGGAATATTAACGGAACAAAGGTTGAGGAACTTACCCAGGGGGAGCTTGAATCCCGTGTACGGATGCTGCAGCATCTGAATTTTTTTCGTAAGTATGCGCCCGGTTTTGAAAAATGCTATATTGCCAGTTCCGGCGCCGAAATCGGCGTCAGGGACAGCCGTAGAATCATTGGTGAGGATTATCTGACTCAGGAAGATTGTCTTGAGGTGCGCAAACAGCCGGATAAAACCATACTACGCTGTCAGGGGCCCTTTGATGATATAAGCCGGGGTAAACGAACCGATGTAAGTTTTAATCAGGTTGATGTCAATGATTATTACGATATTCCCTATGGTGTTCTGGTGCCGAAGGATCTTGATAATGTGATCGTTTCGGGCCGGACCTTCTCATCAAATCCAAGGGCTCAGGCCGGTTCACGAGGCCAGGGCCTGTTGATTGGTATGGGACAGGCTGCGGGGACAGCGGCGGTTATGGCCGCCCGTGAGGGTACTGCGTTTAAGGATATTAACATCAAGGCATTGCAGAAACTGCTTATTGAAGCGGGCTGCGATCTAGGTATCTGAACAGGGATGTAAATGATGAAAACTGTTTTTTATCGGGATGGAAAACCCTTCTTCCCGCTGGGTGGTCAGTGTCATAATTCAAGCTCACAATCGGCGGCACAGCTTGAAGTTTCATGGCAGGCATTAAAAGCACTGCGGGCAAATACGGCGGAGGTTCCCGTTTACTGGAATCTTCTTGAACCGGAAGAAGGGGTGTTTGATTTTACCCAGACCGACATGATTTTTGCGGAAGCGGGAAAACATGGTTTCTGCCTTATACTCCTCTGGTTTGGTACCTGGAAAAACGGGAAGATGCAGTATACCCCCGATTGGGTTAAACAAAATTCTGAACGCTTTCACCGGGTTATCACCCATGACGGCTTCAATGCCGGAGTTTTGTCTTCCCATTGTAAAGCGAATCTTGAGGCGGATAAAAAAGCCTTTGCCGCTCTGACCGGCCATATAAAAAAGATGGATACCGCCGGTCTGGTTATCGGATTTCAGGTTGAAAACGAACCGGGGATAGATGCCCGTGCGGTACGGGACCACGGCCCGGAAGGCGAAGCGGAATATCAATCCGCTGTTCCTGTGGAATTGGTTAATCACATCGCCGCGCTGCCCGTGACATCACGGGTGCGTAAAGCATGGGCGGAAGCGGGCGAAAAAAAGCAGGGGAACTGGCCGGAGCTTTTCGGCTATCAGGGCGGCGAATTCTTAAGCGCATGGTCGGTGGCAAAATATATCAATGCGGTTGCCCATGAGGGGAAAAAAATAGTAAACTTGCCCATGATCGTCAATGTCTGGAACGGAGACGGCGGTTTTAACCAGCCGGGGATTGATTACCCTTCGGGGGGCGCTGCCGCAAAGGTTCTTGATCTGTGGAAGTTTGCCTCACCGGATATTGATATTCTTGGACCAGACATTTATCATACTAATATCGGTCAATTCGATTCGGTGTGCGCAGCCTTTGACCGTCAGGATAATCCCCTGTTCCTTCCCGAATCCCTCAGAAGGAAACCGAACGAGTGGGGGATTATCAGCGCTGTTGGCCGGCATCATGCGGTTGGTTACAATATGTTTGGGGTAGAGGATATTCTTTTGGAGGATTCCAGTGTCCGTCCTGAGCTTCAGAGCGTGGTTGACAGTTTTGCCATGGTTTCCGATGCGATTCCGCTTATAATCGCAAACCATGGAAATATCCATCCCATCATTCAGGAAGAAGGAATGACTTTTCAGCTTCTGGAACTTGATGGCCATGTCTGCAATGTCCAGTTCCGGGAACCGGGCAAGGCGTATTATACCCACCGCTGGCCTTCGGCGCACCATGAACGGGGCAGGGGGTTTTTGTTTCAAACCGGGGCGCGTGAATTTTACTGCATTGGGGATAGTTTCTTTTTTGATTTACGGAAGAAGCCAATTTTGAATGAGACTGAATTTGGCAATTACTGTGCCAACCCGCGCAATGAAACCTTTCTTAAAATTGAGGAAGGACACTTTGACGGAAATGGTGATTGGCAAACCGATCGTGTCCGTACCGGTGATGATCTTGATTTTGGAATCTGGATGTATGCGGGCAACCGGGTAGTACATATCGTGCTTTGTGATTGAATTAATAGAAAGGATGCAATTATGGAATATACCACTTTTGGAAAAACAGGAAGAAAAGTCAGCCGTCTGGGATATGGTGGTACCGTGGCGGGCCTCAAGAATTATGTTCATCAATTTGATCCGGAAGAACAGAAAAACAAGGATCAGCTTATTGATGCCATGCAGACCGCATATGGTCTTGGAATCAATTACTTTGATACCGCCGCCGGTTACGGTGATGGTATAAGCGAGCGTATTTTTGGTGAAGCCCTGGTATCCATTCCGCAGGATAAGATCTTTTTGGCCACCAAGGCCGATGTCGGTGACGCCCTGAGCGCCAGAAGATCTTTGGAGAGGAGCCTTAAAAACCTCCGCAGGGATTCTATTGATCTTATCCAGATTCATGGAACTGTATACAGTGATGAACAGTGTGAAAAACTGCTCGCCCCTGGGGGTATGACCGAAGCCCTGGAAAAGGCCAAGGCTGAGGGTCTGGTAAAACACATAGGCTTTACGATTGAATGTCAGAATACGGCGCTTTATCGTTTTATTCAGAGTGGAAGATTTGATGTTATGCAGATTGAGTATAATCTGTTGTTTCAGCATCCCTACGATCCAAGCTGGAAGTCGGGCAGTTTGTATGATGCGGAATCTCAAAAAGTGGGTATTGCCTGTATGAGGACCGTTACCTCAGGAATTTTTCAACGCTGGATACAAATGGTTAACCCGGCAAATACCTTTGACTACAACCCGGCGTTAATTCAGTTTGTGTTATCCAATCCGCTGGTAGATGTGGCCCTTCTGGGTATGCGGAGCGCCGAACGGGTTAAGGCTAATGTGTCTGTCTGTAATGATCTTGATTCCCGGATTGATTTGGATAATCTGCATACCCGTTATGCGAATAAACAGGCAAAGTGAGCGTTTAATTAAAATGGAAAAATGGTATGAAAAGGTTCACCGCTATGGTCAGGTTAATCTGACTGAGGTCGATCCCGATGTATGCGATTTTGGATTTTGGCGGGAATTCTGGAAAAAGACAGGCACCCAGGGGATCATAGTCAATGCGGGCGGCATTGTTGCCTATTACCCTTCTCAGTTTGAAATGCATTACCGGGCAGCCAAATTGGGGGGCCGGGATTTCCTGGGAAAATTTATTGCTGAGGGCCGTAAAGAAGGATTGGTAATACTGGCGCGGATGGATATTAACCGTGCGGTGGAAAAATTTTATCAGGCCCGGCCGGATTGGTTTTCCCGTAAGAAAGATGGTTCTCCCTTTATTGCCCAGGGGCGTTACCAGAGTTGTCTGAACAGTGGATATTACAAAGAATATATTCCCGAAATCTTAAAGGAAATTATTTCCCGTTATTATCCCGATGGCTTTACCGATAACAGCTGGACCGGTATTCCGGGCAAGGCTATTTGTTATTGTGAGAATTGCCGCCGCAGTTTTTATGAGTACAGCGGGAAGGATCTGCCAGGAGAAGCGGATTACCATAACCCTGTTTATCGCCGGTGGATTGAGTGGAGCTACCAATGCCGGATGGATAACTGGGATTTATTTAATAGTATTACTACCAAATACGGCGGCCCGGACTGTCTTTGGCTGGGAATGGTAAACGCCAATTTTGTCAGCGGCCATGCCAGTTTTTGTAATCTGCGGGAAGTATCAAATCGTTCAAGAATCATTATGGTAGATCATCAAAGTCGGGATGGTAACGGATTTGAACAAAACAGTTTGAATGGGCTATTACTTCATCAGATGGTCGGCTGGGATACGGTAATCCCCGAAAGTATGGCCGGCTATACACGGGGGCTCCAATCCTACCGCAGGGCGGCGAGCCCCGCGCTGGAATTACAGCTCTGGATGCTGGAAGGCATTGCCGGAGGAATTACCCCCTGGTGGCACATTGTTGGCAGTGCACAGGAGGACCGGCGGATCTTTGATATCTCCGTACCGATCATGCAATGGCACCAAAAGTATGAACCCTATCTTTATAACCGTGTTCCGGTTGCCAATGTGGGAATCCTCTGGAGCCAGAGTAATGTTGAATTTTTTGGCGCCGCCCAGGCAAAGGATCGGGTTGAATTATCCTGGCGGGGCATTATTATGGCCTTAACCAGGGCGGGGATTCCCTTTCTGCCCATCAATGCGGAGGATATCGCGAAACAGGCTAAGGATATCAGCCTGCTGATTCTGCCGGAACTGGCGCTTATCTCAGAGGAACAGGCCGGGGCAATAGAAGCCTTTGCCGCCGCTGGTGGAAACATCCTGGCTATCGGCAATGTGGGGATCATGGATACCGAAGGCAGCCTGCGGCAGTCCTCCTGTCTGGAAAAACTTTTAGGTGTCAGGTTTGA